>WFXF01000082.1 GCA_015490755.1 Gammaproteobacteria bacterium | reverse complement strand
CATTCGCCGCTGTGAAGCGTGCCATGGTGTCAGCTCACTGCATAACATCGAATTTGATCGTAATGGTGATGGCATTACCCCCGGTGGTGAAGAGCCTTTTTGGGGGCATATTGGCAGCCCTGCCAACTGCCGAGGTTGTCATGGTAACTTTAAAGGTGCAAGCACTGAAGCGATATTACAAAGTGACACCAGTTCTTCACCCGGATCAAATATTGTACCCACTTTTGGCCATATGGGAATGGGAAGGCGTAGTACCAATAGTACAAGAAGCATGGTAAGTCGAGCTGTCAATTCACAAGCATCACAACAACAAGCAATTGATTCACGAACTCTCTCTTTCACGGGATCAGGCTTTATCAGTAAAATCGCTAGCCCTGATGGCACTATTGAAATTGTAGCCAAACTGGTGTTGACCAATAAAAATGGTAAAACTTTTGAGTTTAAACCCTCACGCTCAACACCAACCGAGCTTGAATATATTTTGCCTGAGAGCTTGGCGCCGGGCAGTTACGACGTGCACCTTGCTAAAAAATCTGTCATAAGCCCTATCGCTAACCTGGTGATCAGGCCCAATATTGTCGTCAACGATATCAATTGTGATAACGGAGAAGTCGTTATCAACGGCAGTGGTTTCATTAGCTATCTAAATGCAGAAAATTCGGGGACAAACATCACAAATCCGGCAACATCAAAAGAGTGCAGTATCGAATCATGGGAAGACCATAAAATTATTGCTAACTGTGGCACAGGCGCTGTTGAAAATATAAAAATCAATAGTATTTTTGACAGCACAGTCGCTGATGCTGCTTGTGAAGGGAGTGCTGGAGGTCGCCCCGACTGGTGGTCTCTTTGGACATGGTTTGCTTCTTGGGGCTGGGCTGGACGATAAATGCTGTTAAATAAGGTATTAGAATCATGTTTAAACAACTATTAAAAACAGCCATATTAACAACAATATTACTAGTAGTAGCAACCACTTCGGCCAACATTCCACCTCCCCCCGTTAATCAAAACCTGGGAATCGCAGATGGAGTGTTTAACAATATGACATTCCAGGCTTGCCTGGGCTGTCATGGTGACCCTGTCAATGCACCGGCTCCGGTTAATATTGGCTATTTACCTGACCGTCACCATCTACGGGTTGACACCCCCATAGAAAAATATTCAGCATCCCCTTTTCCAGGAGACTCACCAGACGGCACACATAAATGCATCACCTGCCATAAAGTTGACTGGGTGACCGACTCATCAAGACCACTAGGTGGTTATTTTAAATTCGCATTAGACCCATCTGAACCGGAATTTCGTAACTGCCTGAGTTGTCATGAGCAAAAGCCTGGCATCGCCTCAGTTCACCATTTGACCCAGAAAGCACAAGATGCCCAGTGTCCACTGTGCCACGGCAGTTTGGTTAACTTCCCTTATGGTGACCACTATATTCCAGACTACCAAGCTTCAATTATTACACCATGGCCAGGGGATAATTACGATACCAGCAGCCCATCAAATCAATTTGACCCTCCCATTGCTGACTACAATGGGAGGCGCACAGGTAACTGTGAACATTGCCATTTTTCAGGAACTGATCAAATCACAGGCCGGTTCGTGCCTACAAATTATGAAACTCATCATGGTACCGGGGTTGGCCAACCTGATAGTGGCTCAGTACATGGCTGCGATCTCTGCCATGATTTCACACCACCCGAACATACCATTCGTGCCTGTCAAAAATGTCATGGTGCCATCTCTCTACACACTATTGAGTTTGATGCAGAAGGTGATGGTATATCGCCCGGCAGTGAAGAGCCATTTATGGGGCACATTGGTAACGCCATGAACTGCAATGGCTGCCATATCAATTGGCAGGTAGAAGGAGGAATACCTATTGGTGCTTTTGGCGACGCCCCCCCAACTAATGTAACCCCTACTATTGATCGCATCGGAGTAGAGGAAAATCACGCACGTAATATCAGAAGCATTGCTGCAACTCAGTCGACAGGCTCAAGAACACTTTTTTTCAGCGGCTCAGGATTTATCAGCATAGTCGGAGATGAAGAAATAATCGCGAAACTGGTTCTAACCAATAAAGAGGGTCTATCTTTTGAGTATGAACCCACAGCCTCAACACCAACTACACTTGAATTCACCCTGCCCGAAGATTTAGCTCCGAGCAGTTATGATGTTCATTTGGTCAAAAAGAGTCGTAAAAGTCCTATGGTTAACCTGGTTATAAGGCCTGATGTAATTATCAGTGATATTAGTTGTAACAGCGGTAAAGTTGTTATCAATGGTAGTGGTTTTATCAACCATTTGAATGTAGAAAATTCAGGCACCAATATCGTTAATATGGAGAGATCTGAAGAGTGCAGTATTGAATCATGGAGCGACAATAATATTATTGCCGATTGTGGTTCCGGTGACGTAGGAAATATTCAGATTAATAGTGTGTTTGGTAGCGCTGAAGCGAATGCTGCTTGTGAAGGAGACTCTGTGGGTCGCCCCGACTGGTGGTCTCTTTGGGCATGGTTTGCTTCTTGGGGTTGGGCTGGCCGCTAAACTGAAAAAAGCAATTGTGATGAATCATAACGAATCCATTGGTTTACTATGACTCAGTATTTTATAGTTTATATCTCCCTACGGGGCTGACTGTTGCTCAGCATAATAGGCTGCAATCGCTTTTATTTCGAGTAGACTCAGTGTCTCCGTCATAGCATACATGACTGTGTTTTTACGCACCCCCTCCTGATACTCCTTCATCGCCACTACTAAGTAGGACTCCACCTGTCCAGCCAAACGTGGCACACCAAGCTCAGTACTGTACCCTCTCTCTCCATGACAGCGATTACAGCGCTCTTCGACAATACGGGCCGGGTTATCGGGTAACTGGGTATCCACCTGTGGCGCTGATTGTTTAGCAAAGTAGATCGCAATTTGTTTTAACTCATCTGCATTGAGCTTTTCAGCAATCAATTTCATACTTTCATTGTGGCGCAAACCTTTAGCATAAGCGTGAGTAGCGCTGATCAGATAATCAACCTGCTGCCCTGCCAGGCTCGGTACTGTAGCAGGATTAGGGCTAACTCCCCTCTCACCGTGACAGTCACCACAAGCTCTGTTTGCTATTTCATTTACTTCATCAAGGCTATCGCCACCGCTAACAACCTGTTGGGGCGACTGTATAGCGTAGTAGTAGGCCATCTTTTCAATGTCAGTATCACTGTAGAAGGCTACTATTTTTTGCATGGCAGAGTGTCTGCGTTGCCCAGTCTGGTACGCTTTCGTAGCAGCTGTAAAGTACTTGACATTCATTCCAGCAAGATGTGGCACACCATCTTTAACACTGTTTCCATTTTTACCGTGGCAACTATTACAAGCAGCGGCAAGACGAGCGCCATCAGTTATGGGATCAAAGGTTGTGGACGCACTACTCCGGTGCAGTGGAGAAACAGGCTGTTGCCTAGCATAGTAAGCAGCAATATTAACAATGGTTGTATTGCTGAGATTTTTTACCGGCTCACGCATTAACAGATCACTGCGCTTGCCGTCACGGTAATCACGTATCGCCTTTATCAAGTATCGTTGTGACTGGCCTGCCAGATTAGGGATGTGTGGGTTGAGGCTATTGCCATTATAACCATGGCAACCAGCACAGGCCCGAGCAGAAAACTTACCGCGAGCAGCATCTCCACTACTCGGCGGTTCGGCCTTCTTTGGCTTGCGAGCAGCATAATATATTCCAATATCGTAAATATCCTGCTCACTCAAACGCCCTTTGAAAAGTTTCATAATTTCATTGTTACGCTGACCATTCAGGTAACTTTTAAGAGCAGGCTTGAAATATTCCAATGGCATTCCATCGAGTGAAGGAATTGCTTCATCTTTTTGATAACGGGCTGTTTGGCTATGACAGGAGCGACAGCCCTGAGCAATAGAGTCACCAGCATGTGCCCGCTTACTCTTAACCATATTCCGTGATTTACGGCTCACAACTGCACCGCGCCAGACGGTTTCCAGACCAGCATAATAAGCAGTAACATCGGCTAACTGTAAAGGAGTGAGAGTATCACTAACCTCCTTCATGGCGCTGTGGTTACGTGTACCATCTCGATATGCAAGTAACGAGCGAACAAGGTAGCCCTGCTCCATTCCTGCAATAAAAGGTGAACCACTACGTGCCCTGACACCGTTCAGACCGTGGCAAGCAACACACTGATCTGCAACAACACGCCCCTTCACCGCATCACCCACGCCAACCATCTTGAGCATCGGATCAGTCTGCACTATTTCAAGGGCGTTATTATCTGCTGTTTCACCCAATTCACAACCACTAAGGATGAAAACAGACAGCAGTATGCCTAGATATTTCATGGCGACTTTTCTATCACACTACAGTAAAAAGTTTGTTCAACCTCTTGTGGTAACTTGTAGAACCACATCTGGTATATGGATAGAAAAAATTGCACCGCAAAACTAAGACCCATGAGAGCACCACTGCCGATCACAACCCAGGCAAATGGCTCATAAACCTTAGTCATATACCATGAGGCAATATCAAGAATAATCGCCACAAAAGGAGTCGCAACGATCACAATCTTCAACCACTCTTTACGCAGGTAGGTATGAAGAAAAATAACACCCATAAGAAAAAAAATAAATGTCAAACCAAACAGATGAATATGAGAAACACGCACCAAAGTAAATAGGTTCATACCGTGATCTTCTTCGATGACGAGCTTAACTTCATCGTAGCTTTCCAGGCTTGGCAGGTGTGGATTGCGACTATTGTGACAAGTGATGCAACGGTTCTCGAAAATCGTTTTTATCTCAGATTCAAACGCCTCTTTATTCGCACCCTGACCTACCCAATCTATAATCCTGATATTCTCATCAGCAGCCAGCATGCCCGACATCGGCCCTCTCAAAGCAGACTCCAGTTTAGTACCACTACTGGAACCGCTGTAAGCAATGATAATATCTTGTACTGATAGCGCATCATCGCCATCACGCCCGTGATGTGATGCAAAAACATAGATCATGGCAAATAAATAGCCCACACCCAAAACACATAATACACATGTGTAAAGCGTTTTTTGCACCAATGGCAAGTGTGAAAAATGAAGCGAAAAACGAGAGTGAGTCATAGAGAGAGCTTATTACCTATAGTTTTAATAAAACGCAGACGACCATCTGGAATCAGCGTCCAGTTACTAAATAGTCAAAAAAGTGGGAGTGACAATAGAAATTGAAGGGAGCTGATGCCCCCTTCAAAAAAATATTTAGTTATTCTTGGCTCCTTGATCAATCCAGCTACCGATGATACGAATTTCATCATCAGCCAAAGGAGATTGACCAAAAGGCATTCGCAAATAATCCTTACGAGTTAACATCACCATAAGAGAACTGCCGATAGAGGAGCCGGGTGTAATCATTTTACCCGCCTCCTGGCTCGTACCTTTCATCAACCCATCATAATTTCTCAGATCCAGACCGCTCACATGCTTACCTTCACCTTCGCTACTGTGGCACTCAACACAACGGTTATGGATAATCGGCTCAATATCCCTTATGTAGCTCACTTCACCCCGAGCCGTTTTTTTCAGCGAACCAAAATAGGCAGCAATCTCCTGAATATCTGAGTCAGAAAACCTGTTCAGCAATGTCTTTTTTATGGATGATTTCCCTTTTTTAGCCGCCAAGAGTCTCTTTTCAAGCTCACTACTGCTTCTGCCAGCCAACTCTGAATTTGTAGCTGTTCCCATGCCATTGTAGCCGTGACAGCTGGTACAGTAGAATGCTTTTGCTGAACCTCTCTTTATTGCACCGTCATCAGCTGCGACGGCATTGCCACTTACTCCAAAAAATAATGTTACAAATAATAGTGTCGCTTTTTTCATAACTCTGTGCTCCTCAAACAATAAAATAGCTATGTGCTTCATCGGCATACCCGACTATTGCCTTCAAAATAAATTATATTTATGTAAAATAAAGAAAAATTTATAGTGACACAACTTTTAGAGAATAGCTATTCCCATCATTTGCATGAGCATTGGTTTTTTTGAAAAAACAGCTTACTAAAAACCAATACTCACCTTATTTGCAACTTATTTTTTATTTCTATAACTTCGAAAGCCTAATAGTGCCAACAACCCCCACAAGCCCAAAGAACCACCTCCACCACCGCCGCTATCTTTGTTAGCTGGTGCTGGTTTTGATACTTTTTCCAGTTCATACAGATAGGCTGCGCCTGCTGTTTTCTGCATTCGATCAGGGCCGGCATCTGCTCGCATCGCTCCGGTCATGATAAAACTTTCACTATCGTCAACCGCAACACTGAGACCAAACTTGCTGTCCGCTTGATCATCTGGGTGGTTCAATCGAACCTCCTCTTTCCAGCTGTTATCCGACCGTCTAAACAGGTAGATCGCTTCAGCTCCACTACTTTCAAAATTCGAAGCTCCTACAACCAAAGTATCTCCAGCAATATCCACAGCATAACCAAAGTTATCTGCAGCTTTTGCATCCGATGCAGTCAGTTTGCTTTGCTCTACCCAGTCACTGCCTGAACGTGTAAACAGATAGGCCGACCCTGACTTGCCGCCTGCATCATCATCGCCATTTGCACCCACCAGTATTGTATTACCATCAACAGCAACACTGCCGCCAAAATAGTCATTAGGTACACCGTCACCTGCGACCAACACAGCATCTTGAGTAGTATTAGCGGCCCATCCTGAAGCTGGTTTATTGTAGACATAAACACTACCTTGAGATGTCGATGTACCAAATGCTCCAACCACAATGGTATTACCATCGGTATCCACGATCGCACCAAACCGATCACTTCCCTGTAGGCCTGAACCACTCAATGTCACTTTATGACTCCAGTTTGCACCTGAACCGTCATACACAAATACTTCACCTGAATCAGGAGCGTTCTTTTTTCCTGTTGCTCCCACAACCAGCGTATTACCTTTAATTGAGACCGAACCTCCAAAAGCTTTTTCTGCACCACCACCCGGTGCCGTCAACTTGACCGTTTCAGTCATCGCGGCGGGCCAACCACTGGCTGGCTTAACATAAACATAGACCCCTCCGGAATCAGTTCCACCGGAATGATCATTTAAAGGCGCACCCAAAACAATCGTATTTCCGCTGATTGATGCGCCCATACCCAATGAATCACCTGGTTCACCATTGGCAGGGCCTGAACCATCCGAAGCGGTTAATTTTGAAACTTCCTTCCAACCAGAGTCAGTGCGCTCATAAACATAAGCAGCTCCCAGGCCATCATAATCTGCAAAAGCGGAAACAACAGCTGTATCACCATCAGAAGAGACTGCCCAACCATAGGCTGAGCCGGTAAAGGCATCACTGGCAATAAGAGTACTCTGTGAGGTAACAGGAGAAGACGCAGATACAGCAACTCCTGATGAAAGAATGAATAGACTTGATAATAAGTGTGTTCGATAGAAATGCTTGCGCGATCTCATGATAAGGCCCCTCTTGAAAAAATAATGAGAGACAACCCTGTCGAAAAAAAATTAATCCTTTAAAACTAACTAATCATTCAACTCCAAAGTTTTTATATTCAAAGTGCTATATCGGCACAATTTCTATTTACTTAAATTTAATATAAAAAAAGCGGCACCTACAATAAGTGCCGCTTTTAAAGTCATGCATTCAAGGAATATATTACCCCTGAAAGATGACTAACTTACCCCTCTTTTTTTTGTTGATAACGGCGATATCCAAATAGTGATAACAGAGTGAATGCACCCCATACCCCTATGGAACCTACCCAAACAGTGACTTCTCCTTTATCTTCACCACCATTGCCATCACTTACAGTGTAATTAAAACGATCTTCCCCGGTAAATTCTGCGGGAGGCGTATATGTAAAAGTACCATCTCCATGATCAATCACGACACCACCTTCAACCGATGTACTATCTACGCTGTTAATCCTGAGTGTATCACCATCAGCATCAACATCATTCTCAAGCACATAATCGATCGTCGTTAAGCCTTCATCAATAAATAGCCAAGACCATGCAAAATCATCTTCTGCCACGGGTGGTGTATTACTTGGTTCAGTACGTTTCACAGTAATTTTCACTGTACCTTGAGCATTTCCACCTTTTCCATCCATTACGATGTAGTTAAAACCATCACTGCCATAAAAGCCAGTTTTTGGTGTATAAGTAAAAGTACCATCTCCATTGTTAACAACAGCACCTCCCTCAGCTGACTGACTATCTGCACTTTCTATACTTAGCGTATCGCCATCAGGATCACTATCATTGGCTAAAACATTGCCGGTTGTAACTACAACACCTTGATCGGTTGTGACGCTATCATCCATTGCAACAGGTGGTTGATTAATTACAACAGCCTGTTTAACAGTAATGGTAACGGTACCCTGTGCTTCACCACCGTTGCCATCGCCAACTATATAAGTAAAGCTATCTACGCCATAAAAGCCAGTTTTTGGTGTATAGGTAAATGTTCCATCACCATTATCAAGCACCATACCACCCATAGCTGACGTGCTATTAGCTGAAATGATTCTTAAAGTATCACCATCTGCATCGGTGTCGTTCGCCAGAACATTACCTGTAGTCACTGCTGTGTCCTCATCGGTACTGACACTGTCATTGACTGCTACTGGAACTTTGTTGACGTTATTGACTGTGATGGTCACCGTGCCTGTCGCTTCACCACCGTTACCGTCACTGACAACATAGTTGAAACTGTCGCTGCCGCTAAAGCCGGATTTGGGTGTGTAGGTGAATGTACCATCGCCATTGTTGACAACTGTGCCGCCTTCTACTGAAGAACTATCTGCAGAGCTGACGCTTAATGTATCTCCATCAGCATCGGTGTCGTTCGCCAGAACATTGCCTGTAGTAACTGCTGTATCCTCATCGGTACTGACACTGTCATTGACTGCTATGGGTACTTTATTCACAGCAGCATTGACTACAATGTCAACGGTTCCCTGCGCTTCACCACCATTACCATCACTGACAGTGTAGTTGAAACTATCGTTACCACTGAAACCAACTTTTGGAGTATAAGTGAATGTACCGTCACCATTATTAACGACTGTACCACCTTCAACTGACATACCATCAGCACTTTTGATACTTAAACTATCACCATCGGCATCCGTATCATTTGCCAATACATTACCAGTAGTTACTGCCGTATTGTAATCGGTACTGACACTGTCATTCACAGCAACAGGCGCTTTATTCTGAGCTTCCAGTTCAAACAGATAAGCTGCGCCTGCCGTTCTTTGAACTCGATCAGGACCCGCATTTGCTCGCATCGCCCCAGCCATGATAAAACTTTCACTACCATCAACCGCGACACTGAGACCAAACTTGCTGTCCGTTTGTCCATCGGGGTGGTTCAATCGGCCTTGCTCTATCCAGCTATCTCCTGATCGTGTAAACAGGTAGATCGCCTCGGCCCCAGTACTTTCAAAACTAGAGGCACCCACCACCGCAGTATCACCTGCAATATCTACAGCATAACCAAAATTATCTTCAGATTGTGCATCTGAAGCAGTAATTTTGCTTTGCTCTACCCAGCTACCGCCTGAGCGTGTGAACAGGTAGGCTGAACCAGATTTGGAGCCTGCATCATCATTACCATTCGCACCAACCAGTATCGTATTACCATCAACAGCAACACTGCCACCAAAAAAATCATTGTTAGCTGCATCGCTTGCCACCAATAAAGCATCATGGCTGGCATTGACCCAGCCTGAAGCCGGTTTGTTGTAAACATAGACACTACCTTGGAGCACTCTCGTTCCAAACGCACCAACAACTATAGTGTCACCATCAGTATCCACGATCGCACCAAACCGATCACTTCCCTGTAGGCCTGAACCACTCAATGTCGCTTTATGACTCCAGCTTGCACCTGAACCGTCATACACAAATACTTCACCCGAATCGGGAGCGTTCTTTTTTCCTGTTGCTCCCACAACCAGCGTATTACCTTTAATTGAGACCGAACCTCCAAAAGCTTTTTCTGCACCACCACCCGGTGCCGTCAACTTGACCGTTTCAGTCATCGCGGCGGGCCAACCACCGGCTGGCTTAACATAAACATAGACCCCTCCGGAATCAGTTCCACCGGAATGATCATTTAAAGGCGCACCCAGAACAATCGTATTTCCGCTGATTGATGCCCCCATACCCAATGAATCACCTGGCTCACCATTGGCAGGACCAGAACCATCCGAAGCCGTTAGCTTTGAGACTTGCTGCCAGCCTGAAGCAGTGCGCTCATAAACATAAGCAGCTCCCAGGCCATCATAATCTGCAAAAGCGGAAACAACAGCTGTATCACCATCAGAAGAGACTACCCAGCCATGTGCAGAACCACTGAAGGCATCATCAGCAATAAGCTTACTTTGCGAAGAGACAGGAACTGCACCAATGGCGGCTCCCGATGAAAGAATAAACAGACTTGAAAATAAACGTGAATAATAGAAATGCTTGCGCGATTTCATAATGAGGCCCCTCTATTAACAGCAATGAGAGACAGCCTTGTCAGAAAGTTAATCCGTCAATAAAAATCGATACAGCGCCACAATTCTCGATATTTATTTTTATTATTTTGCTTCAACGCAACCAATTACACAACAAACCTTTCGTTAGCACCTGAAATTACGATCAAGCAGACATAATAACGACCATAATGAGTTTTTCTTTAATGACTTGTCAATTATTTTTTAATTACACATCAAATGAACTCTAAAGTTTTTTATTGCATAACCGATAAACAGATAAAATAACTATAAATCGGGTTCGTTTCGTTATATATGCAAGAACCACCTCAAGAGCAACATTAATATTCCAAGACAATAATTATTCTAAACTAAACATACAGACAGGTTGTTTTTATGAAGTTTTCAGCTCAGAGCAAAGCACAATTGCGTGCATTTGCTGTGAGTGAAAAAAAGGAACTTATCACTCAATCATTCAAAGCCTTGCCATTACTGTTTTTATTAGGGTCAGACGGCGCCTGGTCTGCTACCAATATGACTTTAAATTTTAACGCTGGCCCCGGTAATAACAGCTTTTACCCTGGCGCATGCAATATGAGCGATGCCCCGGTTGCTGATAATGCCTGCGGAATCTCCCCCACCGAATTTGAAGATGAACCAGACCCCGATAAAACCCCCTTTTTCCAAGGCACCTATACTGATCCCGATACTCAAATAAGTTATTGGCACATTATTGTCGGTGATCCTGCCACGGGGTTTGCTATGGAGAGTTACACCCCCGTGATCAATAGCTATGAATCAACAAGTGGTGGCAAACCCTCCAAAATATTCCAGCGCGGAACTGAATCGCTAGAGACTCGAAGCGGCAATGGCTGGGATCCATTAGGGCTGGATCCATCCAGAAATTTTGATTACACCGGCAATGCGACAGGCGATCCGACAAAAACAATTATGCGACAAGTGATGGGGGGATCATGGAATTCAACCACAAACACCTGGAGCTGTCAGGACAGTGATGAATATTGCTCAGAGTTCCTGAAAAGCAACTTTCTTTTCAAGCCAATCATTACACAACAGATCAATGAACCCGACTTTGTTCATAAATTTTCTTTGGATATGAGCACTATCAAATATGATGATGATTCAACCACAGGTGAACTAACCAATACTGTTGTCATTATTGATGATGACATGCCTGAATTTGACCCCAAAGCGGGTGATTTTAAAATGGACAACGATAGCATTGAAATCAGCATGCCTGATTCAGATGCATCAATACTCAACCCTAACATTACAGGTGGTCGTTATACTTACAGCCAATGTAACGACCCACAACTCTCAAAAGGTATTGAACACTGCTGGCAAGATAATGATATTAATAATTGGGATTACCAAGTAGGAACATACAGTTACATAGAAGGAGATGCAGACGTTCTTAATTATGACTGGGATGTTTATTTTATTCCATCACAAAACGGGGGTATTTCAGGCAACGAAAGCAAGTGTGCAAATAGTTTAGCTGGCAGTTGCTGAATTTTCAGGTTTTCATTAGGCAGCCGATAGATAATATATAAGCGAGCTTAAATAAGCCATCGCGAGGGATGATATACCCTTAATATTATTTGTATAGGTGGGCTGTTTTATGAAAATTTTAACTCAGAGTGAAGGACTGCAGTTTGTGCTTGCCTTGAGTAAAATAGAGAATATTGTCGCTCGATTATTTAAAACTTTACCCTTACTCTTTCTGTTTGGCTCAGCATACGCATCCACAGGAATGACTCTAAACTTTAATGTCGGACCACATAACAATAGCTTTGCTCCAGGAGCCTGCGATATGAGCAATGCTCCAGGCTCTGCCGTCGGCTCCAGCATGTGTAGCATAGGCTCCATGATGACTGTACCGGATCTTGACAATACCCGCTTCTTTCATGGTACATATACTGATCCTGATACATCAGCATCATACTGGCACACAATTGTTGGTGATCCAAGCACCGGGTTTGCTATGGAGAGTTATATTCCCAGAGTAAACGCCTACGAATCAACAAGCGGTGGCAAACCTTCCAGAATAATGGGTTGGAGCACACCACTGGAAGTTTTTAGTGGTAATGGCTGGGACCCTCTTGGAATTGACCCTTCTCGAGGTTTTGATTACACAGGCAATGCGACCGCCGACCCCACAAAAGTAATCATGCGACAAGTCATGGGCGGTACCTGGGACTCTGTTACAGGCGACTGGAGCTGCAATACTACAGATGGATATTGCTCGGAATTCCTAAAAGATCAATTTCTTTTCAAGCCAAAAATTACTCAGAAAATTAATGAGTCCGACATGGTTCAAAACTTTGTTATGGACATGAGTACAATCTCCTATAGTGATGATACAACGGCGGGTAGCATCATCAATACACTCACCATTACCGACCCCGACATGCCTGATTTTGCCCCCACCGCAGGCGATTTTCAGATGATTGATGGATTGATCACAATCAGTCGCCCTGATTCAGGATCATCCAGCATCAACACCAACGTTACCGGTGGACGCTACACCTATACACAGTGCAGTAGTCTACAAAATTCTTCTGGTGTAGAACACTGCTGGCAAACAACCGGCTGGGATAACACTGCTCAGGATTTTATTAACTGGGATTATGAGGAAGGCACTTACAGTTACGTTGATGGGGGTGCTGCCGATGTTATGAATTATGAATGGGATGTATACTGGGATCCTTCACAAAACGGAGGTATTGCAGGCAATGAAAGTAAGTGTTTGAATGGTTTAGGTGCGAATAGTTGTTGATCTTTCAGCTGTTAGCTTTTCACTGAACAGCCGATAAATAAATAAACGAGTTCAACAGAACCATCACTGTAGATTACGTCCTGAGAGATTATTTAGACAGGCGGGCTGTTTTATGAAACTTTTAACTCAAAGCAAGGAACTGATGTTTGTACCTGCCTTGAATAAAAAAAAGAACGCTGTCACTCAATTACTGCTCAAAACCTTACCATTGCTTCTTCTGTTAATCCCAGAGTACGCGCTGGGTGAAATGACCTTAAACTTCAATCTAGGATCAAATAATAGTTATTTTTACCCTGGGGCATGCAATATGAGTAACGTACCTACCTACCTTCTGGGTGACTGTGGTATATCCCCCATTGCTTATACTGCTGAATCAGACCCTGATACCACACCATTTTTTCAAGGCACATACACTGATCCCGTTACCTTTGAAAGATATTGGCATATGATTGTTGGTGACCCAAGCACAGGATTTGCGATGGAAAGCTATATCCCGCGCATTTTTTCTTATGAGTCTACAAGTGGTGGCAGACCCTCCAGAATAATGAGTTGGGGTTCAGTCACATTAGAAGACCAAAGTGGAAACGGCTGGGATCCTCTTGGTATTAACCCTTCTCGAGATTTTGACTACACTGGCAATGGTACCGCTGACCCCACTAAAGTCATTATGCGGCAAATAATGGGAGGCACCTGGAACTCAACAACACAAACCTGGAGTTGTGACAATTCAGATCAATATTGCTCAGAGTTCCTAAAAGATCAATTTCTTTTCAAGCCAAAAATTACTCAGAAAATTAATGAGTCCGACATGGTTCAAAACTTTGTTCTGGATATGAGCTCAATCACCTATAGTGATGATACAACCACTGGAAGCATCATCAACACACTAACCATCACCGACCCTGACATGCCTGACTTTGACCCCACAGCGGGGGACTTTCAGATGATTGACAGTACAATCACAATCAGCCATCCCGCATCAGGATCATCTAACTTCACCCCTAACATCACAGGTGGACGCTATACCTATACTCAATGCAGTAATTCACAAACAACAATAGAGGGTATTGAACACTGCTGGCAAGATCGTGATATCAATACATGGGACTACCAGGAAGGCTCATACAGTTATGTTGATGGAGGGGCCGCCGATATAATGAGCTATGAATGGGATGTATACTGGGATCCTTCACAAAACTCTAATATCGCAGGCATAGAAAGCAAGTGTGCGAACGGTTTAATCCCTGGCTGCTGACACCGCCAGAAACATATTCAAAATTTATCACTACTATTTAACAGTCCGATAATAGTTTAGCCAATAGATCCAATAAATGCTCCACATGTGCTTTCGTGTGCGCTGCACATAAAGTTACACGCAAGCGAGCGGTTCCCTTAGGCACTGTCGGGGGGCGAATGGCACTAACTAAAATACCTTGTTCCAATAGTGCTTCACTCAACACAACAGCCCGTTCGCTATCTCCCACAATCAATGGTTGTATTGCTGTTTGAGAATCAGATAGTGGCAATCCTGCTTCTATCGCTCTTTGACGGAAATGGGTAATCAGCATATTCAAGTGATCTCGTCGCCAATCATCATTTTTTAATAGCTCCAAACTGGTGAGCGTTGCGTATGCGACCGCCGGTGGTATTGCTGTTGTATAGATATAGCTGCGAGCTTGCTGGATCAGTGTTTCAATGAGTGCTTCACTGCCTGCGACAAAAGCACCAAAAGTCCCGAATGATTTACCTAATGTACCGACCAGAATCGGAACATCATTACTGTTCAGCTTAAAATGGTCCACCACCCCGCGCCCTTGCTGACCGAGCACACCAAAGCCGTGAGCATCATCCACCATTAAAACAGCATCATGCATTTTGACAAGCGCGGCCATTTCAGACAAAGGCGCCACATCGCCATCCATACTGAACACTCCATCACTCACCACGAGTGCTGATCCATGACATTTAACCAAACGCTGCGTCAGTGCATCACAATCGTTATGAGCGTAACGCTTCAACTGTGCTCCAGCCAATCGGGCACCATCTAATAAAGAGGCATGATTGAGACGATCCTGCAATACTACGTCATGGCGCTGACAAAGTGCTGAAATTACTCCGATATTCGCCATATACCCCGATGAAAACAGCAAGGCTCGCTCACGCCCTGTCCATTTTGCCAGTGCATTTTCCAGTTCATGATGCGCACAGCTGTGCCCCGTAACCAGGTGAGATGCCCCACTTCCCACGCCATAAGCCGATGCCCCCTCTTGCAATGCAGCAATGACATCAGGGTGACTGGCCAATCCTAAATAATCATTACTGCAAAATGAGAGCACCGACTGACCATCAACGACTATTTCAGCTCCTTGAGGTGAAGATACAATTCGTCGATGACGATAGAGATTTTGTGATTTTTTCAGCGATAGTGATTCGTGTAATGAATCGATGAGTGACACCGCCTGACCCACCTAATTACGCTGCATTCGAACAGACAGACTTTCGACGTTTTTGTGTATCCCCACGAACCACAACGCCAAGATCTTTCAGCATTTGCAAATCATCTTCGACCTGTCGCCCATTCGTGGTCAGATAGTCACCAATCATCACAGCCGAAGCACCTGCCATGAATACCATTGACTGTAAATCACGTAGAAAAGGACGACCGCCAGCAATACGAATTTCTGCCTGAGGCAACATAAAACGATACACAGCAATTGTTTTCAGGATCTCCATCGGTGCCATCGGAGTGATATTTTCCAGTGGCGTTCCTTTTTGTGGAACAAGAAAATTCAATGGCACTGAATCAATCTCCAGATCACGCAGTGTTTCAGCCAGTTCGACACGTTGATCCAAATTTTCACCCATCCCTAAAATACCACCTGAGCAGACCTTCAGACCTGCGTCGCGTGCATGCTTAAGCGTATCAATATTCTCTTGAAAAGAGTGTGTAGTACAGATATTAGAAAAAAAGCTCTCGGCCGTTTCCAAATTATGATGGTAATTTTCCAGCCCCATATTTTTGAGGTCAATCGCGGTCTCTTTGTCCAGCACGCCCACGCTCGCACAGCGACCAATGTCTGAACTACCTTTTAGCGCATTTAGATATTCACGCATTTGCTCACGCTCTTTATCAGAACGAACACCCCACCCTTTAGAGACAATACCTAAATCAGTCGTCCCCCAACTGCGTGCTTTTCTGGCTTGAGTCGCCACATTTTCGACGGGAATATAGTTATATGTGGGTGCTTGCCCATCATGGTGCGCGCTTTGAGAGCAGAAGGTACAATCTTCCGAACAGTTTCCTGAACGAATATTTGAAATTGCACATGCTTCAATATCATTACCCCGGAATGTACGGCGCAAACGATCCGCTCCCGCCATGAGTGATGACAGATACTGGTCAGCCAGACGAATCATCCAGCCCCCCTCTTCAACTGACATTTTCCCCCCGCCTAATAAACGCTCGGTCAGTTTATTAATGCGTTGATAAGTTTGGTCTGCCATGCTGCGCTCCGACTTGAATTTCTGCTATCGTAAAGCGGCCAACTATGCAAGGAATGCAAAACGCTGTCAACCAGGGAGAATAACTATGGTTTACAACTGGCTAAAAAAACTACAAAACAATCTTTTTCCACCCCGCTGTCTACTGTGCAATGCTGATTCAAAAACAGAGTTCGACCTCTGTCTTGGCTGCTGTGATGACCTCCCCTTTCAGCTTCACACCTGTCCGCGTTGCGCATTACCCCTGCAAATGAATCAACTTTGCGGAACATGCCAGAAAAAGCCTCCGGCATACACTCATTGCATAGCACCCTTTAATTACGCACCACCACTGGACTATATGATCCAGCAAGTGAAGTATTCAAAGAAACTTGCTTATGCACGTTTATTAGGCGAACTGATGTCACACCAGTTTAATCAACCCAAAATCACCAAACCTGACATCATCATTCCCGTTCCCTTGCACCCCAAACGAATTCGTGAGCGTGGCTTTAATCAATCTCTCGAATTAGTGAGACCAATCGCCAAGTCACTCAACATTCCCATTGACTACCACTCATGCCAACGTATCCGGCACACGCCTAAACAAGCTGACCTTACCGCCACACAGCGCCATGAAAATTTGAAAAATGCGTTCCAGATCAGCAAAGAAATCGACGCATCACATGTTGCGCTATTTGATGATGTGATGACGACTGGCACGACAGTTGAACTGTTGGCCAAGGAGTTGATCAATAGTGGAGTTGAACGGGTGGATGTCTGGGTCTGCGCGCGGGCGGGCTATTACTGATATAAACAAAGCTCAATAATGCCTGCAATTCACCCCATTTTTAATCCACTAATAAGTAGGTATACTGCAATGCAGTTTTAATCGTCATTTTATAATATTGAGAGGTAACTTATGGACATCATGGATCAAATCAAACAATTGGTCGAAAGTAATGCCGTCATTATTTTTATGAAAGGCACACCACAATTTCCACAATGTGGTTTTTCCAGCCGCTCTTCAGAAGCTCTAAAAGCATGTGGAGAAGAGTTTGCGTATATCAATATTTTTGAAGAGCCTGAAATCTACAAAAACCTGCCGAAATTTTCTGACTGGCCAACATTTCCACAAATTTACATTGATGGTGAATTGATCGGCGGCTGCGACATCACCATGGAACTTTATCAACGCGGTGATTTACAAAATATGGTTAAAAACGCTACAGCCAAACATGCGGCTAATTAACAACACTTAAATTTGTATTTAAGTCTGCCTGTAATAATTCAGGCAGACTTATATAGCAATTGACATGTAATGAACTTTTATATCGTTCAAAGTTCATACTGAACACAGCTACAATCACTTTCCAGGAAGAGTTATCATGAAAATACAGTCACTTAAAGTATCAGGGTTAGTGCTTACTCTCTTTTTGATTGTCTATTCAATGACGACCAGTGCAGCCCTCCCTTTACTTTTGAACGATAATGGGCGACCTACTCTTGCCCCTATGCTTGAGCAGGTTATGCCAGCGGTTGTAAATATATCCACACAATCCCAAGTAAAAGTTAAACAAAACCCTCTACTCAACGACCCATTTTTTCGTCGCTTCTTTAATATTCCTGAGCTGCCCCAAAAGAAAACCCGACAAAGCTTAGGGTCTGGTGTTATTGTTAATGCAAAAAAAGGCTATATCCTTACCAACAATCACGTCATTGCCAACGCTGATAAAATTACCGTGACACTGCATGACAAGCGCCACTTTGAAGCCAAAGTAATCGGCTTTGACCCTGAATCTGATCTTGCTGTTGTTCAAATTGAGGCCAAAAATCTTTCAGAACTCACAATGGCAAATTCCAGTACACTTCAAGTCGGTGACTTTGTTGTCGCTATCGGCAACCCTTTTGGGCTCGAGCAAACGGTCACTTCCGGCATCATTAGTGCTTTAGGGCGCTCTGGTCTGGGTATTGAAGGTTATGAGAACTTTATTCAAACCGATGCTTCGATCAATCCGGGAAACTCGGGTGGTGCTCTTGTTGACCTCAATGGCCAATTAATTGGTATCAATACAGCCATTATTGGAGCAGGTGGCAGTGTGGGCATTGGCTTTGCCATCCCCAGCGATATGGCTCACGACATCATGACTCAGTTGATTCAATATGGAGAAGTCCACAGGGGGCGCCTGGGAGTCACGGCACAAGACCTGACACATGAACTTGCAGAGGCGCTTGGCATTGAGGGCTATAGCGGATCAGTGATTGCCCAAGTTGGTGAAAACTCACCTGCGGATAAAGGCGGATTAAAGGTTGGTGATGTTGTCACTGCTGTTAATGGGAAACCTGTGCACAGAGCAGCACAACTACGTAATGCAATCGGCTTACTACGTGTAGGCAGCAAAGTCAGCATAGATATTATCCGTAACGGTAAACGCAAATCAATCAGCATTACCATTGAAGAACCGAAACAGGCAAAAGCTGAATCAAGTGGCTTAGGCAAACAGCTGGCAGGAGCAATATTAGGAAAAATTGACCCCAATCACCCGCTTGCTGGTAAAGTAGAAGGTGTACAGATTGTTGGTATTGAAAGTGGCAGCCCTGCGGCCAAAAAAGGCTTACGCGTTGGCGACATCATCACTTCCGTTAACCGCACTCCAATACGGTCTATTGGAGACCTGCGCAAAGCCACTAAATATAATAGTAAAAAAGGTATTTTGCTTAATATTCAACGCGGTAATGGCGCATTCTTTCTTGTCATACGCTAGGAGGCTGTCGGACTTAGGGAATCGTAGCGAGGCGAGTGGGAAATCAAGGACAGTTTTTCGGTATTTTGAGGCGAATAGTGGATCTATTTAACGAAAAAACCGGAAAAATGGACTGATTTCCCACCGCCGTAGTAGATTCCTCCTAAGTCCGATAGCCTCCTAGAATAAAAATTAACAAAAAACACAGGTACGTATCATATGAGCACAAAAAAGCACCAACGTTTACTTATTTTAGGTTCGGGGCCAGCGGGATATACTGCGGCTATTTATGCAGCCCGCGCCAACTTGAATCCAGTCATTATTACCGGCATACAGCAAGGTGGCCAACTAACCACCACGACTGAAGTTGATAACTGGCCAGGCGATGCTGACGGTGTAGAAGGCCCTGAGTTAATGGCACGCATGCAAAAGCACGCAGAACGCTTTGATACCGAAATTATTTTTGACCATATTCATACCGCCGACTTAAGCAAGCGCCCCTTTACTCTGACAGGAGACAGCGGCACTTATACATGCGATGCACTAATTATTGCAACAGGTGCATCAGCCAAATACCTGGGGCTTCCATCTGAAGAAGCATTTCAAGGGCGTGGTGTATCCGCATGCGCAACTTGTGATGGTTTTTTCTACAAGAATCAAGATGTCGCTGTTATCGGCGGTGGTAATACAGCCGTTGAAGAAGCGCTTTATCTTTCCAATATTGCCAAACATGTGACTGTCGTTCATCGTCGTGAAAGCTTCAGCTCTGAAAAGATTCTTGCTGACCAGCTTCTGGATAAAGCCAAAAATGGCAACATCAGTATTGAATGGAACAGCACCCTTGAAGAGGTGTTGGGAGATGATATGGGTGTAACGGGTATGCGCATCGCCAATAAAGACGGCACAAAAAAGGATATTGATCTCAAAGGTATCTTCATTGCTATTGGTCACTCACCTAACACCAGCCTGTTTGAAGGGCAGCTAGAGATGAATGGTGGTTATCTGCAAGTCACTGGCAGTTATGCAGGGAATGCAACCGCAACAACAATCGCCGGTATTTTTGCAGCAGGTGATGTTGCTGACTTTACTTACAGGCAAGCCATTACATCAGCTGGTTCAGGCTGTATGGCTGCACTGGATGCAGAACGTTATCTCGATAATCTTGATACAAATCAATAAACGGCCGATACCCACTTTGTGAGTCAATCTATTTGCAGTAAGTCTCTACAAACAGAAAAAGGAAGAGCTGAAAACATATTGAAAGGATGCGCGATGCTAAGCGATGATGAGCGAAGAAAGTTCCCTAGAGTGCCGACAAAGTGTGAAATCACTTACAGAGAAAACAGTAATAACTCCATGCAACAAGGAGAGGTTATTGATCTTAGTGCCAGTGGTTTGCTATTCCAGATAAACCAACCACTCACCGTTGGCACCATCCTGGAAATTTCCGTCATTCCAGAAACAAAAATAACCCCCTCTCTTAATGCTACTATTGAAGTTAAACGTATCACCCCCGTAAACAACCTGTATAAAGTAGCGGCCGAGATTAAACAGATAAAGTGATGTTAACAATCTATTTTTTCATGTGAATAACCAAAAACTTTACTGGCTCAAACCACAAGCGATAACAGCCAACCCATTCCCACCCGTCGAGCAAGCATTTAAAGAGCCCAACGGGTTGCTTGCAACAGGTGGATTATTAACGCCTGAATGGCTTACCCAAGCATATCGTCATGGGATATTTCCCTGGTTTAATAAAGGCGAACCAATTTTATGGTGGTCACCCGACCCACGTGCTGTTCTGTTTCCTGACGAACTCATCATTTCTCGCAGCTTACGTAAAGTCATTAATAAAAACTGTTTCACAATCACCTTCGATAAAGCATTTATCCAAGTCATGAAGGCCTGTGCAGCGCCCAGAAAAAACAGCTCTGACACCTGGATTACACCGGAAATGCTCCATGCTTATAGTGAACTGCACAAATTTGGGGTCGCCCACTCTGTTGAAGTTTGGCAAAATAGAGAGTTGGTTGGAGGTGTATATGGCATTGTACTGGGGCAAATTTTTTTCGGTGAATCTATGTTTCATCGTGTACCCAATGCATCTAAAGTTGCCTTTGTAAAATTAATCGAGCAACTCCAAAAGCAAGACATCAAATTAATCGACTGCCAAATCCGCTCAGATCATTTGCAAAGTTTAGGTGCCACAGAGATACCCCGTACAGAATTTTTAAAACTGCTAAATCGTTATTGCATTATTGAAGATTTTCATCATGAAGCCGTTAATGAGTGAAAAATTTTGATAAAAACAGCACATTCAGGCACTATACGCCTCTTTTAGAAACTGACAAACACACCTAAGCGGGTAATCAATGGCGAAAGAAGAACATATCGAAATGGAAGGAACAGTGATTGACACCCTTCCGAACGCGATGTTTCGTGTAGAACTGGAAAATGGTCATATCGTAACAGCACACATTTCAGGAAAAATGCGAAAACATTATATTCGCATACTAACGGGCGACAAAGTCACTGTTCAGCTAACACCCTATGATTTATCAAAAGGCCGCATCACTTACCGAGGCCGTTAACCAAACTCGGCAAGATACGAAAAACCAGCAGGAAGCCCGATATTATTAAATATCATGGGCTTCCTTGATGGTGAACATAATTTAGTACAACCGCACTAACTCTCTACCGGCTCCTCAGCCTCGTTTATTTCAAATGAAAGCTCGTCATCGTCCATACTGATGCGTAAATGCCCACCAGAAGCAAGGCGACCAAATAACAGCTCTTCTGCCAGAGGCTTTTTAATACGATTCTGAATCAAACGCTCCATCGGGCGTGCGCCCATCAAAGGATCGTACCCCTTATCGGCCAACCAGCTACGCGCCAAATCATCCACATCAAGAGTCACACCATTTTTCTCAAGAAGTGCCTCAAGCTCAATAATGAACTTATCAACAACATTAAGTGTTGTGCGTTTCTCAAGTGATTTAAACTGCACAACAGCATCCAGGCGATTGCGAAACTCAGGAGTAAATGCTCTTTTGATCGCCTCCATACCATCGGTCGCATGATTTTGCGTTGTAAACCCCATAGAAGAGCGTGTCATCAGCTCCGCACCAGCATTGCTGGTCATAACCATAATTACATTACGAAAGTCAGTTCTACGGCCATTATTATCTGTTAATGTTCCATGATCCATTACTTGCAATAACAGGTTAAACAGATCAGGGTGTGCTTTTTCAATTTCATCCAGCAACAGTACTGCATGGGGCGATTTATTAACCGCTTCTGTCAGCAAACCACCTTCGTCATAACCTACATACCCCGGAGGAGCACCAATCAAACGAGAAACAGAGTGCCGCTCCATATACTCAGACATATCAAACCGTATCAGCTCAACCCCCATAAAATGGGCAAGTTGACGTGTCACCTCAGTTTTACCAACCCCCGTTGGTCCAGCAAATAATAGGGATGCGATCGGTTTTTTCTCATTCCCCAAGCCTGAACGCGACATACGAATAGCAGAAACAAGAGTATCTATCGCTTCATCCTGCCCATAAACAACCATTTTCAAATCTCGGTCTAAATTACGTAGTTTATCCCGATCTGAATTAGAGACACTTTGGGTGGGTACTCGTGCTATTTTAGCAACAACCTCTTCAATCTCTTTCACACCCATCGTTGCTTTCCGCTTGGCAGGCGATAGTAGCCGTTGATTAGCGCCCGCTTCATCAATCACATCAATTGCTTTATCAGGCAGATGACGATCAGTAATATACCGCTCTGATAGTTCGGCAGCCGACTCTAAAGCCGCACGGGTATACTTGATATTGTGGTGTGCTTCAAAGCGAGATTTCAGTCCCTGTAAAATATTAATCGTATCCTCAACTGAAGGTTCGTTCACATCAATTTTTTGAAAACGACGCGCTAATGCATGATCCTTCTCAAAAATGCCTCGGTACTCCTGAAAAGTTGTTGATCCCATACAGCGCAAATCACCTGTTGCCAAAACGGGCTTTATTAAATTTGAAGCATCCATCACACCGCCCGATGCAGAGCCTGCACCGATAATTGTATGAATTTCATCAATAAAGAGAATTGAGCCCTCTTCTTTCTTAAGCTGCCCTAAAACAGCTTTCAAGCGCTTTTCGAAATCACCACGATACTTAGTACCTGCCAACAAGGCCCCTAAATCCAGTGAATAGATTGTACTATTTGCGATCACATCAGGAACTTCACCATCAACAATCATTTTTGCCAAACCTTCAGCAATAGCGGTTTTACCTACACCCGCCTCCCCTACTAACAGAGGGTTATTTTTTCGGCGTCGACAAAGGATCTGAATAGTACGCTGCACCTCATACTCTCGCCCGACAAGAGGATCAATTTTACCCTTTTTAGCCAACTGATTTAAATTAACAGCATAAGCTTCCAGCGGTTTTTTTGCAGCCACCGCACCCTTTTCATCTTTATCTGAAGCGGAAGACGAACCACTAAATGCCCCTTTCACAGCCCCCGAACTATCCTGGTCACTCTCTTGTGTCTTTGTGATACCGTGAGAAACATAGTTCACAATGTCCAGTCGAGTAATACCTTGCTCATTAAGAAGATAAACCGCTTGTGACTCCTGCTCACCAAAGATTGCAATAAGTACATTAGTACTATTAACCTCTTTCTTACCTGCAGACTGAACATGAAAAACCGAACGCTGCAATACACGCTGAAAACCTAACGTGGGCTGTGTCTCTTTCTCCTCCTTTTCAGGAAGAACGGAAGTATTTTCTTTGATATATGTCTGAATATTTTTTTTCAGTTTATCGATATCAGCGTGACATGCCCTGAGCACAGCTGCCACTTTTGGGTTATCAAGCAAGGCAAATAAAAGCTGCTCTACTGTCATAAATTCATAACGCTGTTCTCTAGCTTCATGGAAAGCCAGGTTAAGCGTAAATTCGAGTTCCTTGCTTAACATAAAAAACCTCTCAAATAGTTATTTAAACATTAACTCTTTTCCATTGCGCACTGCAGTGGATGTTCATTCTCCTTTGCAAATCCATTAACTAATGATACTTTTGTTTCCGCAATTTCATATGGAAACGTACCGCAAACACCAACACCTTTAGTATGTACTTGCAACATCACTGCTGTCGCTTGCTCTATATCCATAAAGAAAAATGTCTCTAGCACATGCACAACAAAATCCATTGGTGTGTAGTCGTCGTTTAACAACAAAACCCTGTACATAGAGGGCTGCTTCAATTTTGGCAGCGCTTCGGCTACTGCCAAGCTATCACTAAAATGATCCATTTCGTCTTCCATATTTGTTTAGTATAACCAAAACTTGATGAGAATATTCCATATTTTTATCACAAAAATGCTTCTGTACAATAATGATGAACTTATGTCGGCTTATCCCTATGTTTTGTAAAATAATTACATACACGATAAAAACATGTAAAAAAACTTGACACCCTACAACCAAACAGTTGTATTATCGCCTTGACAATCCAATATTAATTTTGATATGGGTTTGCAGCACCATAAAATTTTAAATAAAAATTCAACTATTTGATTTTCGAGCCGAAAACAAACGTGAATGGTGGTAATTACACCATTTATTTTTGATTACAGGTAAGTAACTTATAACAAAGAGGTAAAAGACTATGGCAAAGGGAGTAGTAAAGTGGTTCAGCAACGCCAAAGGTTACGGCTTTATCGAACAGGAAGAAGGAGATGGTGAGGAGGTATTCGCACATTTTTCAGCTGTAACCATGGAAGGCTACAAGACACTGAAAAAAGGCCAGAAAGTAGAATATGAAATAGAGACAGGCCCTAAAGGTCTCCTGGCGAGTGAGATACGACTCGCGTCGTAATCCCCTCCCCAACAAAAAAGGGGCGAAGGTAATCGCCCCTTTTTTGCTAAAACCACACAAATACCCACACACGAAAAACCAAAGTATCACCAAAACCAATATCGCTTACAACACCTACCTCCAGCTATAAAAAGTGATATTCAGGCCACCGTACTGACAAAAATAGATCGCTTAATACCTTATACCTTGAACAAACAGACCAGCAGCTTCCAGCCCCTTCAAATATAAAGTTTCCGTAAAAAGCATTCATGAAGCTGTCACATTTATTTGTTAGAATAAAAACATACCGACAAATAATCCAAGAGAAAACAATGAGCAATCTTGACATAAACCACCACACACACAAACAATTCAATACCGAACTCAAGGATCTCCATAACCAGGTTCTTGCAATGGGTGGGCTCGTAGAGCAACAATTAGCCGACGCATTGGCTGCATTAACGGATGGTGATCGTACACGTGGTGATGCCGTCAACAACAATGATTACAAAGTCAACGCAATGGATGTCACCATTGATGAAGAGTGCGCACAAATTCTGGCATTAAGGCAACCGGCTGCAAGTGATTTACGCTTTATTGTTTCAGTCATCAAAACAACTACCGATATGGAACGCATTGGTGATGAAGCTGCAAAAATTGCCCGCATGGCCGTCCAGCTGGCCGACCAGGAACGTCCTAAAAATAACTACGCCGAAATTGAACATTTAGGGCAAAAGGCCCAACAGATGGTTCGTGATACCTTGAATGCCTTTGCTCGCACCGATGCCGAAGCAGCCCTTGAAATTGCACAAAAAGATGCCAAGGTCGACCGTGAGTATGAAGCCGTACTCAGACAGCTCATCACCTATATGATGGAAGACCCCCGCTCTATTCGGCGGGTGCTTGATGTGATATGGGCCGCACGAGCATTAGAACGCATTGGTGACCACGCAAAAAATATCTGTGAATACATCATTTATCTCGTTAATGGCAAAGATGTACGCCACACCCACCCCGACGAAATTGCTCATGAACTATCAAAAGAAAATTGACATATTTATGTAACATTTGACTGTTATTCTCCCCATTCGGAACCAGGAGTTTGTCCGAGAATGAAAAGCTCCTGGGATTGGCTTTAGAATTAAACTCGGATAGAGGATCTGATATGTTAAAAAAAATTGCCTTAACCTCGCTTGTTTCAATCACATTACTGGGTACATCCCAAACATTCGCAGCTCGCGATTATGTGACCATTGTAGGCTCCTCTACTGTGTATCCATTTGCCACAGTAGCAGCTGAACAGTTTAGCAAAACCAGCAAGTTCAAAACGCCTAAAGTTGAAGCCACAGGCTCAGGTGGCGGTCTAAAGTTATTTTGTGCCAGTGTAGGAATCAAATCTCCTGACATTACTAACGCATCACGCCGCATCAAACAATCAGAAGTTGACATGTGCAGCAAAAATGGTGTCAAAGAGATCGTAGAAGTAAAAATTGGCTATGATGGCATTGCTGTTGCCAATTCAAAAAAATCCAAACCATTTGACCTGACCCTTCAGGAGGTTTTTTTAGCCCTTGCAAAAGAGGTTCCCGACCCCAAGGGCAATGAAGTTTTAGTTCCGAACCCTTACAAAAAATGGTCCGACATCAACAAAAAGCTACCCGATACTAAAATTGAAGTATTAGGCCCTCCACCAACTTCGGGCACACGCGATGCATTTGTCGAATTAGCAATGGAAGGTGGCTGCAAAACATTTCCATGGATTAAAGCTATTAAAAAACAGGATAAAAACAGGTATAAATCGATCTGCCACACAATCCGTGAAGATGGCCCATACATAGAAGTGGGTGAAAATGATAACCTGATCGTAAAAAAACTTGAAGCCAACCCTAATGCATTAGGTATATTTGGCTATAGCTTTCTAGATCAAAATACTGACAAAGTTCAGGGAGCACGAATTAACGGTGTCACACCAGAGTTTGAGGCGATCGCAGAAGGAGACTATCCAATCTCTCGCCCACTTTATTTTTACCTGAAAAAAGCACACGTTGGAAAAATAGTAGGCCTCAAAGAGTTTTTGGCCGAATTCACCAGTGATAAGGCGTGGGGCGAAGAGGGTTATTTAGTCGACAAAGGCATGATTCCAATGCCTGAAGCCGAACGAGAAAAATTTGCATCGGATGTAAAAAGCCTTAAAAAATTCTCTTTTGAATAAAAGACTGGCATTATAAGCAGCATTTTTCGGCAGCTGGATCTTCCAGCTGCCATTTGTTTTTATTATTCAGTAGAAATCCGATGCAAACCTCTACTCTAATTCTATTATTACTAACTTTAACTGCAATAGCTTACCAATTTGGGAAACGACGTTCCCTCGCTATTGTCAGTGGGAAGGTTAAAAAATTACACTCATTGCCTGGCTATTATGGTTATTTAACAGCTATTTGGTGCAGCGTTCCAGCTCTGATTATTTTTGGGCTATGGAGTGCATTTGAATCAACGATCATTGCTCACCTGATTGTATCTAATTTACCTGAAACACTGCAGAGCCTGTCAAGCAGCCGTTTAAGCCTTTTTATTAATGATATAAAAAATCTGGCGAATGGTGGCATTACTTCTGGCGAAGTGGATGCCACCATTCAATCAGCTGCAAACCACTATAATAATTTACGACAGATCAGTAATGCTGCTTTAACTGTTTTGGTCCTGGGTACTGCCATTGGCTGTGCAGCTTTTGCCGTTAAAAATATCAGCAAAGAAAAACGAGCACGCAATGAGGTTGAATTTTCAGTTAAAATTTTTCTGATCATTAGCTCAACCATCGCAATTTTTACTACACTGGGAATTGTTTTATCCGTATTATTCGAAGCTATTCGCTTTTTTAAAATTGTCCCCATAACTGAATTTCTGTTCTCCACCGAATGGAGCCCTCAAATGGCCATTCGGGCAGATCAAGTAGGCTCTTCCGGAGCATTCGGCTCTATTCCTCTCTTTGCTGGCACATTACTTATCACTGTTATCGCTATGTGTATCGCCGTACCGATCGGTTTGATGTCCGCGCTCTACCTCACAGAGTATGCATCGCCTAAATTTCGTACTGTTGCCAAACCTTTACTGGAAATACTTGCAGGTGTGCCCACTGTTGTTTATGGGTTTTTTGCCGCACTGACGGTTGCTCCGATGATTCGTGATTACGGTGCTTTTTTAGGTCTTGATGTTTCATCCGAAAGTGCTCTAGCCGCTGGAGTTGTCATGGGTATCATGATCATCCCTTTTGTCTCATCACTCTCGGATGATGTCATTAATGCCGTTCCTCAATCTTTGCGTGATGGTGCTTACGGAATGGGTGCAACTAAATCTGAAACGATTCGAAAAGTCATTATTCCAGCGGCACTGCCAGGTATTGTGGGTGGTGTATTGCTAGCGGTATCTCGTGCCATTGGTGAGACGATGATTGTAGTCATGGCTGCTGGCCTCGCAGCCAACCTCACCGCAAACCCGCTGGAAACAGTCACTACGGTCACTGTACAAATTGTCACTTTGCTTGTGGGGGATCAGGAGTTCGACAGCCCTAAAACATTGGCTGCATTCGCTCTGGGGCTGATTTTGTTTATGATTACACTCACTCTAAATTTCATTGCACTGCATATTGTTCGTAAATACCGCGAACAATACGATTAATTTATTTGCGATCTTTAATTAAATAGAAAAACCTATAAACATATGAGTCAATCAGCACCTAACGCTCCGAATAACAGTACCGCTTCCCGTGTTCAAGCCGGTCTAAAAAAACGCTATGCACAAGAGCGTCGCTTTCGCTTTTATGGTGTACTTGCAATCACGCTCAGCTTACTGTTTCTTTCCTTTCTATTTTTTAATATCAGCAGTAAAGGTTATACCGCTTTTCAACAAACCTTTATCCAGATTGATGTTCACTTCGATGAAAATAAAATAGATCCGGATGGTACCCGTGATAGCGAGACTCTCTCCTCGGCAAACTATGGTGGGCTGATTAAAAGCAGCCTGCGCTCAATATTCCCTGATGTAAAAAAGCGTAAAGACAAAAAGAAACTCTATAAATTGCTCAGCCCTGGCGCAACATTTCAGCTTCGCGAAATGGTCATGAATAATCCAGATTTAATTGGAACAACAGCACGAATATGGGTTCCTGCTGATGATGATTATGACATGCTCATGAAAGGACATATTGACCGCACACTCCCTGAGAATGAGCGACGTTTAAAGGATCAGGATATTGCCTGGTTTGATCATTTAATTGAAAGCAATGCTGTTGAAAAGCGTTTTAACCTCACATTTTTTACAGCAGGTGATTCCCGTGAGCCTGAATTAGCAGGTATATGGGGCGCTCTCGTTGGATCACTATTAACACTATTTATTACTCTTATAATCTGTTTTCCACTCGGTGTTGCAACTGCAGTCTATCTGGAAGAGTTTGCGCCTCAAAACAGATGGACTGACCTGATTGAAGTTAACATTAATAATCTTGCCGCTGTTCCATCAATTATTTTTGGACTACTTGGGCTGGCTATTTTTATCAATGTGTTTCATCTGCCGCGCTCGGCACCTATTCTCGGTGGCTTGGTATTAGCATTAATGACATTACCTACAATTATTATTGCCAGTCGCACAGCACTTAAATCGGTTCCACCCAGCATACGTCAGGCTTCACTTGGAATTGGAGCATCAAAAATGCAAACCGTCATGTTCCACGTACTTCCACTCGCGATGCCTGGTATGCTCACTGGTACAATCATAGGAATGGCTCAAGCACTGGGAGAAACGGCACCACTGCTAATGATTGGCATGGTTGCGTTTATTGTCGATATTCCAGCCGGTGTAACAGACCCTGCTACGGTCTTGCCGGTACAAATTTTTCTCTGGGCTGACAGCCCCGAACGTGCGTTTGTTGAAAAAACATCTGCAGCAATCATGGTACTGCTTGCATTTTTGATTGCGATGAACTCACTTGCTATTTTTCTTAGAAAGCGCTTTGAAAAGCGCTGGTGAAATACATAATATAAAAGGATACATAACCCTTTTTATCATTAGAGGTTTAGAATATTTCATGGAAAACTCCAATACCGCAGAATACAATAGCATCGATACCGATGACCAGCCTCACAAGACAGTCGGTCAGGTGACTGTTGATAATCCACGAATTATTTGCCGTGGCGTTAATGTTTATTACGACGAAAAACATGCTATTCATGATGTCACTATAGATATCGGAAGCAATGAAGTTATCGCTATGATTGGCCCTTCAGGCTGTGGTAAGTCCACATTTTTACGCTGCCTTAATCGTATGAATGATACGATAGCGAGCTGTAAAGTATCGGGTGATATTTTGATTGATGATCGGAATATCTATGATAAAAATATGGATGTTGTCTTACTGCGCGCCCGAGTAGGTATGGTATTTCAAAAACCCAACCCCTTTCCTAAGTCAATCTATGAAAATGTTGCATTTGGCCCACGTATCCATGGCTTGGCCAACAACAAAGCCGAGCTGGATGAAATTATCCATACAAGTCTGGAAAAAGCCGGTTTATTCAAAGAGGTTAAAGATCGCCTGGATCAACCGGGTACAGCACTCTCTGGTGGTCAACAACAACGTTTATGCATCGCCCGAGCCATTGCCGTGGATCCAGAGGTCATTCTAATGGATGAACCATGCTCTGCACTTGACCCAATAGCAACAGCGATTATTGAACAACTCATTGATGAGTTGCGCGAACAATACACCATAGTAATTGTAACTCATTCAATGCAACAAGCCGCCCGTGTATCACAACGCACCGCCTACTTTCATTTGGGTAAGTTAATTGAAGTCGGCCCAACCGAACAGATTTTCACCAATCCACAACATAAGTTAACAGAAGATTATATTACAGGACGCTTTGGCTAAAGTCCGACCTGGCTGAATAACAAAATCATAAGGAGTTGATTTTGTTATTCCCTGAATTGCTGACTGTGCAGCAACCTGGATCGTTATTTAATATCTTCCGTGCTGTTTACTAATATAATTAGTCAGCTCTACGTGCTGAACATTCATTCGTGCAACGATATCGTGCATATCGCGCATAATGGCTTTCATGACTTTATAAACAAGACGCGGCTCTGCATCCATTAAGCTTTCAAAGTCCGTTCGCTCAAAACTAAATACATTCGAATCACCCTTCGAAGTGATTGATGCGGTATGCGGCTTTCCTGTCACAAAACTTAAAGCACCCGCAATACTCCCGGATTTTCGGGTATCCAGCATCACACAACCTTGAGCATTTGATTTAGCAACGATCAACGTTCCATTCATTACGCCATACAAATACTGGCTATCGTAACCTTCTTTAATCAAGTGTGCCTTATCTTTCAAAACATGAAGTTCAGCAATACCAGCTAATATCCTACATTCATCATCATCCAGCTCTTCGCTCAATGAAGAGTCTCTAACTGCATTGAAAAGCTCTTGATCTAAAGAGCGCTGTTCTGTTTCATTTGATTGAACCGAGTCAACGACTTGCACCATAGTATCAAGCATCGTTTATTTCTCCAATTGCCCTTAAAATTATGTAAGAGATGACATACCTGTTTAAAGTTCATCATCAGTTCGTGATGATCATCACAAAAGCTACTTTCATTCATTACTGCTATTTCAACACCATTTTATGAAAGTAACATGACAAAAAAAGCCTTACCCCAAGAGGAGTAAGGCTTCAATATCGGCATGGGCAATAAAAACTATAATTTATAGTTTACAGGTACAAAAAGAAACTCACCTGACTCATGTCCACCGTGACGAATGGGGGCGTATTGAGGCGTTTGCTCAACACTGAATTTTGCTGCGCTTGCCTGTACTTTATTCGCAACATCGCGATATATTTTATAACCTTCCAGTATATTCGTATTCGACTCCAAAGCATCAAAAAATGCTTCCGCAAAAATAGAATGGTTGCCTCCACCACTATCCATGACAGGTTTGACCCCACCGGATGTCAATACTGTTCTCGAACGTGTTTTAGCCATCACATTCATCCATTTGCGACGAACTTCATCAGTCAGGTCAACATCTAATCGTGCAAGGGATGAACGTGTTAGTAAACCTGAATAACAAGAATCTGCTACCACCATAACATGCTTGGCTTTCATTGCATTTAACTGCTCGGTAATTGATACATTGGAGATCCAGTTTGCCGTACTATTCGGCTCTGCATCGACAGGCAACCAATAGCCTTGCATATTAATCCGGTCAATCTCACCATGACCTGCATAATAGATTAGCAAGTTATCTTTATCCGTTAACTGCTCACGCAACCTGTTTAATTCAGACAAAATATCGTAGCGTGTTGCATTCACTAACAAACTGGTTTTAAACCCATATTGATCTCGCAATACTTTTTCAGCACGCTCAGCATCTGATACAGCCGTTGCCAAATCAGGCATTTGCGGATATCGGTTATTACCAATAATCAAAGCATAATAAGAGCCAAAATCAATTGAGCTAACACGCCGTGATTGAGCTTTTTCCAGAGGCCTGGCTATCGTTGCAGGTGCATTACGAAATTTAGGCACAAACATAAAATCAACGGTTGTCCGTCTGCCTTGTTTATCAACCGCAACCACTGAAACAGGTGTATCTCTCTTTTCAATCTCGATATTTGTTTTAAAGACATTATTTTTTGCCAGCTTTTGAGGCTGATCATTCACTGTAATCGCAAGAATTCCAGCTGGGGCAGTCACTTTACCCACAATTAAACGCTCTTTCACCGGCGTACGTAACCTCACGCTAGGAATACCTCGAGTCACCACGACAGGTGGGTCAAGCAGCTCTATAATAGGCCCTGCCAGTTCATTTTCTTGATTTTCACTCAACCGCTCTTCTTGAACCTTGACTGATTCCAACTCTTTTATCAGCCCCGACTTTTGCTGTTTCAATTCGCTCTCCAGCCAGGCTAACTCCTTTTGCTGAGTTATAATTTTCGCCTCCTCTGCTGCTAAATCCTGCTTCACAGCTTTTAGCTTATCTTTGGCTCCTTTTGTACTTAAAGACTTTAACTGTTTATTTAGGCTAACAACTTTATTCTCTGCCATACTTAAAGCTGTCTTGCGTGATTTTAATTCTTGCTCCGTTTTATTCAATTGCTGACGAAGCAATTGTACCTCTTGTTTTCGACGCTCAATCTCTTCTCTTAACTTCTGGGTCTCCTGCTCTACCTGGGAGGCCACTGCAACTTCAATAGTTGAAGAAAACTCCAGATCATCATCCGTCAGACCTGATGCTTTGCGGTACCAGTTCAATGCTTTCGCAACATCCTTTTCAACTCCCAAACCTTTTTCATACATATAACCCAAATTAATTTGGGCACTGGAATAATTTTGTTCTGCCGCTTTTTTATACCAGACATAAGCTAATTCATAATCAGGCTGAATTCCCAAGCCCTTTTCGTAAATTTCACCTACATTAGTTTGCGCTTCCGGATCTCCTGCCTTGGCGCCATCAAGCCAAACCTTTAGAGCTGTGCGATAATCAGAGCGATCATAGGCAACATACTCTCCGCCACGAATCTCACAATCAATCGCTGAAGTTTTAATCGGACGGCGTGGTGTCAAATAAGTCATCTTTCCACCTAACTTACGCACCTGCCCCGGCAACAAACAATCCACAATAAATAACTTTTCAACATCAACCTGTTTATTGGCCGAAGTCACACCAACTTGCTTTGTCTGTTGCGCACAACCGGCAATAACCACCGTCATCAATGCCACAAAGGCACTCAGTATTAATTTGTTCCCCATCACTCATACCTTTTTAATAATTATTCACAAACACTTATTTTTAGAACGTGTATAGTCTAACAACAATAACCATAGTGCGGTTACAACATACCACACAAAATTGCAATATTTTTTGATTGATTTGTCTTTTTATTCAATAGGGCCTTCTACAATTTCCCATATATTTTTAAGCGGGCTTTCCGTTTGGCCCACATACTGATATGTTCCCGCTTCATATTTCCATGTCGTAAAATCTTTACCGGTACCACCATCACCTCGGTCAACCCAACCAGCTCCGGGGGTATAAATATAGCGCCCCCCTGTCACATTGGAGCGCCCCTCCTGACTATCAACGGCCATATCAAAATAGCTTGACTCTGGACTCTCCAAAGGCATATCAGGATCAGTAATTTTCATGATATTTATAATTTCACCAGCCAGCGTATCATCATCATAATTACTATTGCTCATATCCAGTTCAAAAAAGCTTTGTATATATTGGGCACTATCATTGATAACTTGTGTGATTTTGGGTTTTAGTTTCAGATCAGCCTTGATAAATTCATAACAAAAACCAGCATCACCACAGCTCCAGGTACGATTTTTTTCATCCCACTCACCACCCATGACCTGACGCATTACAACTTTTGTTGGATCACCCGTACCATTACCCGTAAATTCAACACCATTTTCCGGGTTTCGCCCTAACGGATCAAATCCGTTACCACTCTGCTGCTCATAGTTACTTAGACGATAAGCCGATGGTTTTCCACCGCTACTGGAGTAACTTCCTCCTGCGCTTTCAACATAAATTTCATAAGCAAAACCTGCAGCAGGATCACCAATAATCTGATGCCAATACTGCACACCATCCACCATCACAAGGTCTTGAAAAAAAGGGGTATCATCCGGCTCAGCTGCACCAGAATCACACATATCACCAAAACCGCCACCCACACCACAATTCCCTGGCATTCCAGTATTACCATCGGGCTGAAAATTTAATGGGCGGGGAAAATCCGGAAAAGCAGGGTATGAACACAACAACGTTGGCAATAGAACCATCATTACACGCTTTACAGTAAACCCCATACAACCTCCGTATTAAAACAGGAAACATTTGAGCACGGCAAAATTTCTACGCCATAGTTGCAGAAATTTTGCCGTGCTCGTTCCTTACTCTATCGACGGTTAAAATGGTTTTTATAAATATTCAGGTCATAAATTAATTTTATGATTTTTAAGTTTTCATGGATGCACTTCGCCATAACATAAGCTTAAATCCGGGAAAAAGGACCTAACCCTTTACTGAAACTGTTTAGAACCGAGATTAAGTTCTAGGAGCCTGTCCGAGAATGAAAAGTCTACTGCGGAAAATCCATTTCGGCCATATTTGGTGTAAATTTTCGTTAAATAGAACAACTATTCGCCTCAAATTTACACCAAATCTGGCCGAAATGGCTTTCCCTCGATACGACTTCCATTCTCGGACAGCCTCCTAGGGCATTGTTAAATTAACATGGTTCGTTATACTTGATACTTTCATAAAATAGTAACGAAATGATAGACAGCCCAAACACAAAGCAAGCCATTATTGAGCACTTTTCATTCATAAAAGATATGGAATGTTCATTTCAGGAGAAGCTCTTTAATGCCGCAACATTCGTTCGATTACCCAAAGGATATGTGATTGCTTCGGAGAATGATCGCTGCGCCCATTTAGCTTTAGTTTTGTCCGGCCAGGCACGAATTTACAAAGTTGCGGCATCAGGCCGTGAGATTACGCTCTATCGCATTAATTCAGGAGATAGCTGTGTGTTTACAGCATCTTGCATTATGAGTGATGCTCACTTTCCGGCTATTGCTGAAGCGGATAGTAATATTGAAGCAGTTATCATACCGGCTGATCTCGTTCGTTCATGGATTTCTGAATATCAAGTTTGGTGTACATTCATTTTTGGCCTGATCTCAAAAAGGCTTGCGAATGTTATCACCTTACTGGAGGAGGTTGCTTTTGAGCGTCTGGATATACGCATTGCCGCCTACCTTGTCCATTTAGCGACGGCTCAAGGTCATATTAATATTGCATTAAAAATTACTCATCAGGAGATTGCAGCTGAACTGGGAACCTCACGTGAAGTTGTCAGCCGCACATTAAAGACTCTGGATGCAAAAAAACTGCTATCTGTCGGTCGAAAAGAGATCTTCATAACTGACGTAGAGGCTCTCTATCGGTATACACAATCAAAAAACTGGGCAAAGTGACTTAGTCACATACCGATGATGTGAAATCCCTTAAAGTGAATGTTACTCATTTAATGTAAGAGCTGTTGAAGGGATCGTTATGAAAAAAAATGTTGGCGGTATTGATAAAACAATACGGATTATTATTGGGCTGACCGTTATTGGTGCAGGTATCTATTTTCAAAGCTGGTGGGGAGCCGTCGGTTTTTTACCTTTATTAACAGGATTAATCGGTTGGTGCCCACCTTACGCCCTACTCGGTTTCAATAGCTGTAAGGTTAAAAGTCACCAAAACAATAACAAAACCTCATAAGCCCTGGATTTAACTTTTTTGCTGGATACAGATTTGGCATGATTTAGAATTTGTCAGACCTACTCCATTCTCGCCGCTTACGGCATAGCCCGCAATTTTTCAGTGAAAGGTAAAGTCAACATACCTGATAACCATGAGACCTGTTTCGACTCATTGTATTGATGAATAATCGACCCCAAAGAGAGAGATTGAATCCAAAATTGTTACTGATTTCATTGCCCTCAACTGGATAGTGAACTCGATGCATATTCGGAGTCACAACAATAAGACGCCATCTCGACCCAACATCAGCGGTAATTTCACCTTACCGAATCAAATATCTTCCCCCACACTGGTATCACCGTTATTTTGATATTACCCTGTTACCATGCACTACTGATTAAAGAACCTCTAATCAAATTTCACAAATCGCGAGCCAATAAATAGCTTTAAAGTGATAATAGTAGTTACACCCATGACGGGGAGACAAGAGGTCATTGTTTTATATTTTTTTCGAGACGAATGATTTTTCCCAGCCATGTCAGGGGACAAAGGAAATAACATGATTAAACGTTACACTGACCATTCTGCTAATGAGCGCACTTACCTAGCCTGGATTAGAACGGCCATTACCATAATGGCATTTGGATTTCTTATTGAAAAATTTGACCTTTTTATTTCGTATCTAGGCAAAGAGCTTGGTGATGAAAATCATTTTCACTCTTCATTATATGCGGAAGTTTCAGGATTATTGTTGTTCATCGTTGGGGTTTTAATAGTAATCACATCTACTATAAGGTTTTTTACCTATAAAAAATCCATAGAGTCGGACGAATCAATACCATACAGTGTAAAAAAAACAAATATCATTTTATCTTCTTTAGTCATTTTAATGGCTTTATTTTTAGTTGTTTATACATTGGACAAGATTGCCAAATAATCGCTCTGGTTTCGATAGACGAGAGGACTATACTCCCACATCCACACAGGACGCTTCACTTACTTAGAGGAATTAAAGTAGCACACAGACGTTTAAATGCCTGTGTGCTACCTGAGTTACAGAGGTCACTCACTCAAACAGATAAGCTTCAAAGATTAGTCTCCAATACAAAAGGTGCTTTCTAAAATGAATAAAAAAATAGGTCTGTGGCAAGCTGTCTCTATCGCAGTAGGCACCATGATCGGTGCCAGTATTTTCTCGGTGTTTGGCCTGGGCGCACGTATTGCCGGAGACAACCTGCCATTGGTATTTATAATCTCAGGTGGATTGGCGCTGTTAGTTGCTTACTCCTACGCCACCCTGGGGGCGAAAATCATCTCCAATGCAGGACCGATGGAGTTCATTCTGCGCGGTCTTGGTGACGGAGTGCTGACTGGAGCGCTGTGCATTCTCTCCTGGTTAACCTATGTTATTTCTATTGCCCTGTTTGCCAAAGGCTTTGCAGGTTATTTTTTACCTTTATTGCACCTGCCTTCTACGGCACTGAACACGGCACTTGCTGAAGCTGGGGTGATCGGGTTGTTTTTAGCCATAAACTTCCTTGGTTCCGCTGCCGTGGGACGGACTGAATTTTACATTGTCTTAATCAAGCTGATCGTGCTCGGCTTGTTTATCGTTCTGGGGCTGTGGACTATTCATCTCGAATGGCTTACGCCTGGTTTTGCACCTGAACAAGCCAAGGGTACGCTCTATGCGACGGCACTGTTTTTTCTCTCCTACATGGGGTTTGGATTGATCACTAATGCATCGTTATGCGTAACATAAACACAAAACTCGCTATAACCACGCCTACTGCCACAGCCATGATGAGATCGATAAATACGGTCACCACCACCGTTACTTAACTTTACAGCTTAATATTATTTGGCAAGACTGCAGGCTCTACTTTGACCTGCTGAATATAAGCTTCGTAGCGCTGCTTTATTTTACGTACATATTGAACAGGCTCTCGACCACGTACATAACCATGACGGGATTTTCTGGCATATTTTTGTTTTGATAACAACAGCATGGCTCGCTCTACATTATCGAACCAGCGATCCGCATTCCACCCCTTTTGACGAGCCAAACGACGTGCATCACGAACATGACCAAGACCTGCATTGTAAGATGCCAAAACAAACCACTGCCGATCTTTCACTGAAAGCTCTTGTTCAAAGCGCTCACGTAACCAGCCAAGGTATTTGACTCCGGCTTCAATTCCCGATTCAGGGTCAGTCAGATTTTCAATCCCCATTGACTTAGCCGTACGCGGCAATACCTGCATCAAACCTCTCGCCCCGGCCCAAGAGACGACCGACGGGTTAAAACGGCTTTCCTGATACATTTGAGCGGCCACCAAACGCCAATCCACCCCGTAGATGCTGGCATATTTTTTTATTAAATCATCATAAGGCGTTAAGCCCTGATCATTTTTATCCCTCGAACGACCTACTCCTTTCGAACCTTTATCTGACTCCCACTCAAAGTATCGGCGGTAAACAACATTATAAAACAAACCCTTATACTCCTTACGGATAAACTTATTAAGACTACTTAACAGCTCTTTATTGCTTGCACGCACTCCCCAGACGTGAGGAATATTATCATCCAGAGTTAAAACCATTTTAATACCACGCCGCCACTTTAATTCAGCTTCCACCTCATGCCGATAAAGCACCGCCAAATCAAACACACCCTCATTAACACGATCCAGAACATCTTCAACCGACAAATCTTCACCAATAGGAATCAACGTAAAGCCACCCTTCTCTTTTTGCAATAGTTGCAAATTCGTCCAGCCAGGGCTATTTGCAAAACCATAAATAACTCTTCCGGAAAGATCATCAGTGGTCATTAATGCAGAACCGTTTTCGCGTGCCACAATAACGTTCGCTGTAAAATGATAGGGTTCACTAAAAGCGACCCCTTTTTTTTCAATCGCATCCGAAGGCATAAGGAAACCCGTCATCACATCAGCCTGCCCATCAATTAGCATTTCTGTCATCTGCTTGTGGTCAGGTACTTCAATAACCTCCAGCCACAGTTTTTTTTGATTTGCATATTTGCGAATTAACTCATAATCAAAACCCATCAATTCGCCTTGCCACAAGAAATAACTGGCAGCATCATTTTTTGTCAATACGCGCAGTGTATTCCGCGCCTCTATGCCAGGCAGGTCATCCCAATAAGGTATGGTTTGACGCCGGGTAAGTTGCTCCATATTTAAAAAACGATTCAAAGCTTCCAGCAATAATGGATTACTTTTTCTGACCCCCCAGCCAACAGCTCGATCTTGCGTAACATCAAAAGCAACTCGCACATCATCTCTATAACTCCTATAGGTTTCCAATGTGTTGCTATCTTCAATTGTCAGATCTATTTTTCCACTGACCAATAACTCCATAATTTTTTCATTACTATAGCTTTCAGGCAGTGCTTCAATATTGAAGCCGGGGTATAACTCCTTCAAAGTCATGAGACTCTGCCAAAAAGAGGTCGACTTACGTACTGCAATCGTACGCCCAACAATTTGAGACACATTATCCATAGGTGGGTCAGTGGCACGATAGACTAACTGCTCTTTGACATGTGCCAGCGGCACCGTAAAATCGATCAACTCTTTACGGGGCTCCGTAATGGTCAGGTTTGCAGCAATCAAATCACCTTCTCCTGCCAATAAAGCAGGCAACAGTTTTTCAAACCGCTTTACATAAACTGTTTTAACTTTCAAACCTAATGTTTGAGCAAATTTGGTTGCGACTTCAACTTCAAAATCGATCGGTGAACCCTTGCGCGGCAAATATGGACCCTCTTCAGCACTCATTAAAATGCGCAGTTCTCCCCGCTTCATAATAGCGCCCAAATCACCTGTTTCAGGAGTAAAGCACGGCAAATCCATTTGTGAACCTGATGGGAATATTTCTTGTTGTGGCTCTTTTGACGATGTAAAAACAGACAAAAGTAATATCGCCAGACAGAGTAGCAACACAGCCACAAACGAACTGTTTTTTATATTAAATAGTTGCCGTTTTATCTGCATAAAATCATCTCAATCAGGTCATTCTGCTTTATCGGCTCTTTTACTTTTGCTTATAACCATACTCAAAGATCATTATATCTAACTCACCGCAGGTAGGATATTTTCAGTCAATCAGTTATCATTACGCCCTTTTTTGATTTGAAGCAAGTGCAGGTGGCCGATGTTTTCCCGTAAGGTACAGATTTCCGATTTTGATCCAGCAGTTTGGGCGGCAATGGAGAGTGAAACTACTCGACAAGAAGAGCATATCGAACTTATTGCATCAGAAAATTACACTAGCCCATGTGTAATGGAAGCACAAGGTTCAGTACTGACTAACAAATACGCCGAAGGTTATCCATACAAACGCTATTACGGTGGTTGTGAAAATGTAGATGTGATCGAACAGCTTGCAATTGATCGCCTGAAAGAGCTGTTTGCTGCTGATTACGCAAACGTTCAACCTCACTCAGGCTCCCAGGCAAATGCTGCCGTTTACCTCGCATTATTACAACCTGGCGATACCATTCTGGGCATGAGTCTGGCTCATGGCGGCCATTTAACACATGGTTCCAAAGTCAACTTTTCAGGAAAAATATTTCATGCCATTCAGTATGGTTTAAACAGTGATACGGGTGAGATTGATTACGAAGAAGTTGAAGCTCTGGCATTAGAACACAAACCTAAAATGATCGTTGCGGGTTTCAGTGCCTATTCTCGTATTGTTGATTGGCAGCGCTTTCGTGATATTGCCGATAAAGTGGGGGCTTATCTGTTTGTTGACATGGCTCATGTTGCCGGTCTGATTGCCGCAGGCCATTATCCCAGCCCTGTTAATATTGCTGATATCACCACCAGCACTACTCATAAAACCTTACGTGGTCCACGCGGTGGGATTATCCTCGCCAAAGCTAATCCTGAAATTGAAAAAAAACTCAATTCAATGGTTTTCCCTGGCACCCAGGGCGGCCCACTAATGCACGTTATTGCGGGTAAAGCGATTGCGTTCAAAGAAGCTTTGTCACCTGAATTTAAAACATACCAAAAACAGGTCATTATTAACGCACAGACAATGGCCAATACGCTGATCGAACGTGGTTACAATATTGTGTCGAAAGGAACAGATAATCACCTGTTTTTGATTGACCTCATTAAACAGGGAATAACAGGGAAAGAAGCCGATGCCACATTGGGCGCAGCTAATATCACCGTCAACAAAAATAGCGTACCTAATGACCCTCAATCTCCTTTTGTCACCAGCGGTATTCGCATCGGCACACCCGCCATGACAACCCGTGGTTTCAAAGAAGAAGAGGCTAAATTATTAGCGGGCTGGATTTGTGACCTGCTGGATGATGTCAACAACCAGGAAACCATTGCTCGTGTTAAACAACAAGTGCTGGAGTTGTGCCAACGTTTTCCAGTTTACTGCGACTAAACACAAAGTACCCTGATGCGCTGTCCGTTCTGTTTCGCTGCCGACACCAAGGTCATTGATTCACGTTTAACGAGTGAAGGTGACATGGTGCGACGGCGACGGGAGTGTCTTTCCTGTAGTGAGCGTTTCACAACGTATGAAACTGCGGAACTTGTCATGCCTCGCATCATCAAAAGTGATGGCTGTCGTGAACCGTTTAACGATGAAAAATTACGTGCAGGTATATTAAGAGCACTGGAAAAACGTCCCGTCAGCACAGAAAATATTGATGCAGCGCTTAATCGTATCAAACATCAGCTGCGCGGCAGTGGCGAACGAGAAGTCAAATCACGCACACTCGGCGAATGGGTTATGAATGAACTGCGAGAGCTGGATGAAGTTGCATACGTACGTTTTGCTTCCGTCTACCTTTGCTTTGAAAATGTCAATGCTTTTCGTGAAGAGGTTGAACGTTTAGAAAACCATATACCCACTAAATAAATTAAGTAGTAACCTACATAAAAACCATGGCTTACAGTTGCGACTTTCGATATATGGCTCATGCATTAAAACTGGCCGAGCGTGGTTTATACACCACCGATCCAAACCCGCGTGTGGGTTGCGTAATTGTGCGTGATGATAAAATTGTAGGCGAAGGCTGGCATCAATATGTTGGCCAGCCCCACGCCGAAATTCATGCACTTAAAGTAGCAGGAAAACTCGCTCATGGTGCAACTGTTTATGTCACTCTGGAGCCTTGCTGTCATTATGGTCTGACACCACCTTGCACTGATGCGCTGATTCGTGTGGGAGTCCGGCGTGTTGTGATTGCGATGAAAGACCCAAATCCTGTTGTTTCAGGCAATGGGATACAAGAACTTATTCAAGCAGGCATCAAGGTTGAAAGTGGTGTTTTACAAAGCTCTGCGGAAGCACTTAATCCAGGTTTTATCTCACGCATGCGCAAAGGCCGCCCTTTTGTGCGTTGCAAACTTGCCATGAGTCTGGATGGACGAACAGCAATGGCCAGCGGAGAGAGTCGCTGGATTACCTCACCGGCTGCCAGGCGAGATGTACACCTGCTGCGTGCACGCAGCTCGGCAATTATTACCGCAATCAATACTATCCTGTCGGATGATCCACTATTAACCGTCAGAGATGTTGATATTGATGAATACATGCAGCCATTACGCATTGTGGTTGACACGCGCTTACGAATCCCTGAAACAGCCAAAATACTCACTCAGGATGGCAAAACGATTATTGCCACAGGATCACACGACACCGAAGTCACCAGTCAGATTGTTCAGCACGATGATGTTGACGTTTTTCAATTTCCACTAAAAGGTCGTCATGTCGATTTAACTGCGCTCATGGATGCACTGACGATACAACAAGTCAACGAAGTGCTTGTAGAGGCTGGCCCCACACTAAGTAGTGGTATGCTAACTGCTGGGCTCATTGATGAACTTGTCATCTATATGGCTCCTCATTTAATGGGCAGCACAGCACAGCCTTTGTTTCAACTGCCTGGTTTATCGGAAATGGTTGATCGCATTGAGCTTAACATTACGGATATGCGCGCAGTCGGAAAAGAGTGGCGAATTACCGCAAAAGTCAATAACGCTTCGGATTAATTATGTTTACCGGAATCATACAAGCCATTGGCAAAATCACGAGCATCGAAAAAACGCCCAGCAGCCAGCGCCTCACGGTAAATACCGGCAGTCTGGATCTTACTAATACCCAACTGGGTGACAGTATTGCTGTTAACGGTGTTTGCTTGACTGCAATCACACTCACCGGGCAAAGCTTTAGTGCCGACGTTTCCAATGAAACCATCGCTTGCACCACGTTGTCACGACTTTCACCAGGAAGCTCCGTCAATCTGGAAAAAGCATTGACCCCAACAACCCATTTAGGTGGACATTTGGTCAGCGGCCATGTTGATGGCATCGGTACAGTCACCGCACGCTGGCAAGATGGTCAATCCGTACGCTTTACCATCAATGCACCCGCTGAGCTCGCAAAATATATAGCCACAAAAGGATCCATCTGCCTTGATGGTATCAGTCTGACAGTCAACGCCGTCAACGGCGCTGAATTTGAACTCAATATCGTTCCCCATACATTGCAGGAAACGATTATGGGTAGTCACAAAGTTGGTACTCCGGTGAATCTGGAAGTTGACTTGATCGCCCGCTACCTCGAACGTTTAATGCTGGGTGAAAAAGCTGCCATTGCAAATGGTGCGGGCATCACAACTGCATTCCTGCAAGAGCATGGATTCACCTCATGAACAGCACAGAAGAAATTATCGATGAGATCCGCCAGGGGAAAATGGTCATTATTCTGGATGATGAAGACCGCGAAAATGAAGGCGATCTGGTCATGGCAGCAAGTTGTGTGCGCCCTGAAGATATCAATTTCATGACTCGTTATGGGCGTGGTCTGGTCTGTTTGACACTGACCCGGCAGCGCTGTGAACAGCTGAACCTGCCACTTATGGTCAGCGGTACCGATGCGAAACATGCCACCAACTTCACGCTCTCTATCGAAGCAACCAAGGGAATCACCACCGGCATATCTGCTGCTGATCGGGCAACAACGGTACAAGCCGCAATTGCCGCTGACGCAAAACCTTCAGACATCAGTCAACCCGGCCATATATTTCCAGTCATGGCACAACCCGGTGGTGTACTCGCCCGTGCAGGCCATACTGAAGGTGGCTGTGACTTTGCCCGGCTGGCAGGTTTAGAGCCTGCAGCGGTCATCGTCGAAATACTTAATGACGATGGCACAATGGCACGCCGCCCGGATTTAGAGCTGTTTGCAAAACGACACAACTTGAAAATGGGAACGATTGCCGACTTGATTCATTATCGCACCCAGCATGAAAAAACAGTTGAAAAAGTTGCTGAATGCCCATTTGAAACAGAGTTTGCTACATTCAAACTCACCGCCTACCGTGACAATCTGCATCAAGCACTACACTTTGCATTAACTCTCGGTGATATCACGAAGCAACAGCCCACTTTGGTTCGGGTTCACATTCAAGACAGCCTCACCGATATTTTAGGCGAGCTTCATAATAAAAAATTAGCACTGCGTACCGCACTACAGCGTATTGCTGATGAAGGACAAGGTGCACTGGTTCTACTCAGGCTTCACGAAGATGAGAACGAGCTGATCAAACGCATTCAAAATATTCAGCTGGATCACCAAGGCATTAATCTACCGGTTCCTCCTGTCGGTGAAGATTTGCGCCTCTACGGTTTAGGCGCTCAAATACTCAATGACCTAGGCATCGGTAAAATGCGTATACTGGGCTCACAGAAAAAACTCCATGGCTTATCCGGTTTCGGGCTGGAAGTCACTGAATATATCAAATAACATCCCATACTCTAACTTAATATTATTAAAACGAAAGGCAAACAATGAAAGAGATTAACATCATCGAAGGTAACTTCAATATTGGCCAGGCCAAAATTGCTATCGTCGCAGGTCGTTTCAACAGTTTTGTTGTGGAGCCTTTACTCAGCGGTGCGGTTGATACATTAAAGCGCCACAGCATCAATACGCAAGACATTGATCTCATCTACGTACCAGGCGCTTTTGAAATCCCAATTGCCACACAGCGCTTGGCAGCCAGCAAAAAATACGATGCAATTATTACGCTTGGTGCAGTCATTCGCGGCAGCACCCCCCATTTTGATTATGTGGCGGGCGAATGTTCAAAAGGAGTCGCTACCGTATCGATGCAACATGATTTGCCGATTATTTTTGGTGTATTAACTGTTGATACGATTGAGCAAGCCATTGAAAGAGCCGGCACCAAAGCAGGCAACAAGGGTGTCGATGCTGCACTTTCAGCCATTGAAATGATCAGTTTGTTGAAAAAGTTATGAGCCGTTCAAAAAGCCTCGCACGGCGCAGTGCCATTCAAGCATTATATCAATGGCAACTAACGAACCAATCTGCAGCTGACATAGAAAAACAGTTCCTTGAAATACGCCCCGTAGACAAGGTAAATAAAAAATATTTCAACGAACTGTTGAGTCAAACGATTAAACACGTTGAAGAGCTGGATGAAAAAATCACCCCGACTCTTGATCGCCCGCTTAAAGATGTCAACCCCGTTGAATGCTCTATTATTCGCATGAGCACTTATGAATTGATCTATCACCCGGAATTGCCTTATCGAGTCATTATCAATGAAGGTGTGGAACTCGCCAAGGTATTCGGCGCGGATAAAGGGCATAAGTTTATTAATGGTGTTTTAGATAAACTCGCTCACCAGATTCGCCCTGAAGAAGTGGCAATGAAGCGTTCACCTAAAAAATAGCCTACTTGAACTGAAACAGGTCATGTCCAGCCCTGAATTCAACCTGATAGAAAAGTTTTTCACCCATGCGACAGCGGAGCGTGACGATGTTACGCTGGGCATTGGTGATGATGCTGCGATCGTCGATGTACCTTCAGGGCATTCATTGGCAATTGCGGTTGATACACTCATATCATCCGTTCATTTTCCCAAAGAGACCGCTCCTGAAGCCATCGGTTACAAAGCTTTGGCCGTAAACCTCAGTGATATGGCCGCGATGGGCGCAAAACCTGCCTGGGCAACTCTCGCTCTCACTTTGCCTGACAATGACTCTTTATGGCTTAAAAAATTCTCTCAGGGGTTTTCAGAATTAGCCCACCAGTTCGGCCTGCAACTCATCGGTGGTGACACCACTCGCGGCTCAGTATTAAGCATCACAGTACAAATTTTTGGATTGATTAAAAATAACCAGGGTTATTTAAGAAGTGCGGCCCAGCCGGGTGATTTAATCTATGTCACCGGCACTTTGGGTGATGCGGGGCTGGCGCTGAAACATTGGCAGGCAGAATTAAAACCAACAACAAGTGATACTCAATTTTTACGGCAGCGATTAGATTACCCCAAACCGCGTGTCACAGAAGCACTTGCTTTACAGGGCCTGGTTCATGCGGCAATTGATATTTCTGATGGATTGCTCGCTGATCTCTCACATATTTTAGATCAGAGCCAGGTTGGTGCAACCTTGCACACAGATAAACTTCCACTATCGCCCCCTTTTAAATCATCCATATCAAAAACAGACGATTTAACAGTACCATTGACTGCGGGTGATGATTACGAACTGATTTTAACAATTCCTCAAATACACCAAAATAGAGCTCAGCATATCATGAACTCTTTTGAATGCGGCCTCACCTGCATTGGAAACATAGAAAAGCAATCGGGGTTACGCTGCATCAATAGCAATAATCAAACCATCAATCTTAAACAACACGGCTTTGATCACTTTGAAACATAAACACGTTCCAGCCAGTTTTTTAAAAACACCTGCACATTTTTTAGCCTTTGGTTTTGGTAGCGGCTTACTGCCAAAAGCACCTGGCACTTACGGTACACTTGCAGCGATTCCCATCTACCTGATCATTCAATATTTACCCCTTGGCAGTTACCTGTTGTTTATAACCGTAGCAGCACTATTTGGAATATGGCTCTGCCACGTCACCTCCAAAGCGATGCAAGTGCATGACCACCCAGGCATCGTATGGGATGAATTTGTCGGATTCTGGATCACCATGATTGCCGCTCCCACCGGGTGGCTCTGGATCATCATTGGCTTTCTACTGTTCAGACTATTTGATATCTGGAAGCCTTGGCCAATCAATCTGCTTGATCGGCACGTTCATGGAGGTTTGGGCATTATGCTTGATGATGTGCTGGCAGGTATATTTGCCTGCGCTGGATTACAGTTTATCTATTGGGCAACGATTATGTTCTAACAACATTGTCGCGCAGATAAAGCGGCAACGCTTGCTCTGCTGATACTACCAACCCCTTTTTAAAATAATCTACTGAAAGCTGTGCGACATCTTGTGCATGAGGTAAATAATCAACATCCCGTGCTGAAATATTAATATCCTGACAAGCACAATTGAGCTCATCAGCATAAGCCTTCCAGCCGTTACCCACACCCAGCCACTCCTCCATTTTCTTGCCGGGTTTAGGTACAGACTGTGGAGTACAGACAAGCTCATCATTCACCAATTCAACTAAACCGCTACCCTCCACACTATATTGCCCCCAATACACCTCACCCATTCGCGCATCAAATGCGGCCAGAATATTTTTTTGTTGATGAATTCGGTATGCACCTTGTGCTAACGCAGCCAGTGATGAAACAGGAATCACAGGCAAATCAGCACCGAAAGCCAACCCTTGAATCACACCAGTGGCAATGCGCACTCCTGTAAAAGCACCAGGGCCACGGCCAAAAGCAAGCGCATCCAGCTGTGTTAAAGCCATTTCAGTCTCAATGAGCAATGATTCAACCATAGGTAAAATCAGAGAAGTATGCTGACGAGGAGCCAGTTCATAGCGTTCATGAACATCACCATCCAGCCAGAGTGCGGCAGAACAAGCATCAGACGCTGTATCAATTGCGAGTATTTTCATAGGTTTTGCATTATCATCTATTTCATAAATAACTCAAGCCTCAGTTTTTTAATCAACGGATAAAACCTGAAATGAAAAGAATCATAATAACTCTCTTTTTGGTTACAATATTCAGCCCTTTATCTGCGATGTCTGTCGTTCCTGAAGCATCAACACCCCCCAGCAAATTTACACCTTTTTTTGATAACAAACACAATCCGGTTAAAGTTGATTTCCCTAAGTACCAAAAAAGAGATATTACACCCCCCCCACCCAAACTAAATGCCTTTGACAAAAGTATTCTTGAGCTATGTGGCAATTTTGGAGCCAAAGTAAAGTCATCCGACTTCAAAAAATTGTTATCTAAAAAAACATCATCCCCTGTTATTAAACGTATCCGTAAGGAGGTCGGATGTGAACTGTTTGGCGCATGTAGCAAACAGAACATCATTGATACCCTAACAACAATCTGGTTTAAACGCCGTGGATTCGCCCATATTTTTTGTGGTGACCCCAAATCAAACAAAATGGGAGGGTTGCATTACGTTGGGCGCTATCTGGAAATGCAGCAAAAAGCATGGGGAGGGCCTTTACCTGTCAAGAAAGGGATTGAAGAGATTATTCCCAATACGATCTATTCATTGGGTGTGCAACACCAATGGAAAGGAAAAACTGTAGAGACCAGAATAAAAGGCTATGCTTATTCGCTAAACGCAGCTGACTTACTGATTCATACAACTCGCGCCTATGCACAGCTAAACCCTGGACGCTCTAAAAGTAAGCAGAGCTGTTTATATACTGTACCACCTGAAGAAAATACACCAGAATTTAAAGCGCTATTAGTTGTACAGAACAAAAGCATTATTACTTTTTACCCAGATGCAACGCCAAGTCGAACTCAGAAGTGTGACTAAGCACAAAAAAACAAGCAAAAAGCATGTTAAGATTTATGACAATATTTTGAAAACTGCCTAGTTATTAAAGGATTACGACATGGAAAAAGAAAACTGTTTATACAAAATCACATTTCATAGCCAAGTGAAAGTATTTGAGATATTTGCTAAAAAAGTCTCCCATTCAGAACTTCCAGGTTTTTTGAAAGTAGAAGGGTTGCGTTCAGGAGAGCGAAGAGCTTTAGAAAAACGCATAGGCTGGAGCGAAAGAAGAGCGACCGATAGTTTAACGCGCTCAATTAAATGCAGTTATATTCCGGTAAGTTCAATTATCCGTATTGATGAATTAGAAGAACAACCATCACAGCAATTCCAAAGATTTACAGAAGATAAAATTCCACAAATTTTTGCAGCTAAAGAGTAACTACACCCAACCTATCTTGCACGGCGCTCAGGAAAATCCAGTTTATCCTTATCAAGCACCTTATGTCGTCGACAAATCGAACGATTCAAAAAACGCATGACTGTCCAGGCTCGCTTCATGCCCCAAAAGTGTAAGGCAAACAGACCTAAAAATAGAAAAAACATCAGCAGCTCCGGAATTCCAAGATAATATCCAGCCAAACCAAAAGCAACACATAAAGCTGCTACGCCTGCCATAATAACAACAGATTGACTCACAGAAAAACCTGCTAAAAGTAAAACATGATGAAAGTGTTCTCGATCAGGCAGAAAAGGAGAGTTACCTTTTAAAATACGCCGAAACATAATACTAACCGTATCGATCAATGGCAAAGCAACCAACCATAACGCCGTTACGGGTGACATTGCCCGATTTTCACCTTGAGACAAAGAGATCACCAACCATGTTAACGCTAACCCCAGAAACATACTTCCAGCATCTCCCAGAAAAACAGAAGCGCGACTTCGCAAAGGTGTGCGTAGATTAAATAACAAAAAAGCAAGCATACAACTTGCCAATAACAGCACTATTTGCAATTGCGCATAAGCCTCCCCAACGTAAGCAACAACAGCAAGCCCCACCAGCGCAATGAAAACCAGACTACCCAGCAGACCATCCACTCCATCGGACATATTAAGCGCATTAATCATTCCCACCGTTGCAAATACAGTGAGAGGAATCGCAAAAATTCCCATAACAAGAAAACCACCTGAAAATGAAAGTGCGCCTAAATCATTAAGCACAATGCCGCCACCAAAAGCCATGACACCCGCAGAAACAACCTGTGCAACCAAGCGAGGTTTAAAAGGCAAGGTATAATAGTCATCCAAAACCCCAACAACAATCATAATCAAAGCAGCAACGAAGAAGCTCCAAAGAGTATGGACAGAAAGTTCCAAGGTAATAAATGAAATAAAAAATCCGCAAAAAATACCCACACCACCAACCAATGGTGTCGCACTTTGATGCTGCTTCCGTGCATCGGGCCGGTCAACCAAACCAACACGAACGGCCTGTGTTTTGAATATAAATATTAAAACAGCTGTGAATAACAAGCTTATTAAATAAAATCCAATATCAGCAGACATATTTCCCTCCCCCTATTTATAAATGACAAGCCTTACATTCCAATACTAAAACTCATCAAAATCTTTTACGTCATAATAGACAAGCATATTGCGACTCACTAATATCTCTTCAAACTGAGCATTACTCAATTCTGCGAGTTCGCAAGCCTGCATCAATGTCATCTTCTCCATACTATAAAGCAAAACTGCAAGCTCCCTTTTCAGCTGCTTCTCAGTCAGTTGCATCGATTGCAACGTCTTCTCACTAATTGCTACGTTCATTATGAACCTCCATGTTCAAAAAATACGCAGGTTTGGCCACCTATTCTATTACTAAAAGTCTGGCAATGCAGATTGCTCTACAGCCTGCTGCCTCCTCTTTTTCATTCTGGTTTTTTTATACTTAAGGTGAGTCGCAGCAACTCCCATTGCCAACAAAACATAAAAATAGGCCGCATTGGCTGGGATTTGCATATTAAAATCAATCGTACTATGAATCAGCATTGATAAACCACCCACCAATGCCGCAAACATGATGCCACGCATGGCATGATCTCGTCGCTTCAAATAGCCTTTCAGTATTTTAACAAACAGTAAAACCAGCGCTCCCATCAAAAGCAGAAAACCAACAATCCCTTGATTGGATAACAGTTCTAAATAATCGTTATGGGTATGATCAAAAAATGCACCTCCTGTGTAATTCTCCCGATACATCGGATATAGCCACTCAAAAATTCCCCCTCCTGCCCCAAAAACCCAATAATCACCAATTAACCCCAATGTATCCTGCCATACAGGAATACGATCAACATGCAAACCGGATCGTATCAATTTTTCCTGCAACCCACCCAGGCCCATCCATAAAATAGCAATACCGGCAAACACAGCAACCCATAAAAGTAACTGCCATTCATGAGACTGTTTGCCTTTACGAAAAACACCCACAAACAGAATGCAAAACAGAGCAGTAAAAAACGCAATATTACCGCCTCGCGCCGCACTAAAAAATAGAGCACCCACCATAATGATGATAAAGATATAGATGCTGTTTTTTCGATCCAGTGCTGCACTGGCCAAAGACCTTAGCCGCATACGCCAATTGGGATAATAAGCTTTTGTCATCATTTTTGAGAATAATAGACCAATCCCGATCGAAATGGTCATCTCCATCAAACCTGCAAAATGATTCGGATTTCCATAAGTACCCGCAACACCAAGATTAGAAGGGCTGGGATCCCACAACAGTCCAAAAGAAAAATGTGAAAAAATACCATATACAGCCTGTACAAATCCCACATAAAAGAGAACAGTTGCAAGTAAAATAAGGCGCTTCTGGCTATCAGTCAAACAGAGCACCAGAAAAAACAGAGCAATATAAGTCGATATCTTCAAAAACTGAACCAGTGTTGCATGCACATCAAGACTTAAAGGAGCCATCTCCCGTACTTCCCCAATTGATGCATAACTATAGAGTGCATGAGCAGAAGGGCTGACCACCTCCAGTATTGACATGGGTAACGGAATCACCTGAACCAGGAAGTAAAGCAACCATAACCCCAATAAGTAGAGTGGCCAGCGAACTTCATAAACAATTTTGGGTAAAACCCTCTGATGACGAAACCTTGTGATAAAAAAAGCAGCCAGAAGCAACATTGTCGCTCCTTCCATTAACGCCCATGCCCAAGGGCGTGCACTGCCTAACGGGAAAGGTAACCATGCTAACAATATTAACAGAGCAATAAAAAGAGCCCTGTTTGAACGGTAAGATTCAAGCTGGTCAGGTTGATCTGAACTATGACCCATTTATTATGACCCCTCTCTCTTTTTTTCAAGCGCAATCAATTGATCAAACAGATAATTCAAATCACCCCGATTTGTCAGATAGGGAGTGATTTTTTCACCCCAGTCATTTTCTACCGCAATATTAATCACGCCTCGTGCATTACTTTTTACTGCCTGACTGATCGTTCGTTTTATCTCTTTACGTCTATTGTTTGATAAAGTTTCCCAATGCCTAAGCCCCAGACGAATCACCTGCCTTTGTAAATGATTCACATCTGCTTTATTGGCTAACAAGGGCTTGCTTTTCAAAAGAGGTGTAATGAGCCATGGTGCGTCCACTTTAACCGCAATATCCGGCACACTCCTTGGTTGAGTATTAAAAAGTTTTTTAACCACTCGTTTCACCATATTGCGCTCACTTTTAGTGAGATACTTCCACTCACTAAACCCTATTTGCACAACACTTTTTTCCAGACGTATTGCCGCCTTTTCATCATCAAGGTACGCCACGGCATCTAACAAGACTGAAATGAGTCCGTGAGCACTTGTTTCCACTGCAATCTTTGCAACAACAGCCGGATTAATACGAATGGCTTTTGAAGTGATCTCTTTTATTTGTTGCTGTGATTCATTAGAGATTTGATCCCAGTGATAGGCCGACAAACGAATCATCTCTTTATTAAAATACTTCTGTTGCTTTTCATCTAACAGAAACCTGCTTTCAAGCAATGGTTCAACAATCCAGACTCCTCCAAAAACAGAGGCTGTTTCCATTACATAGTGTGGTTGCTGAATCAAAGCCCGATCAATCATTCGTACCAGCTGTGCTTGCAAATCATCAGAAAGATGTGCCCATAACACCATACCCAGCCATAACGATTTTTGCTGAATATCTCTTTCCCATGGGCCGAGCACCATCGCTTTTTCCAACGCATCAAAAGCAACCTGGTCAAGCTCTTGATTCATGAATTTAGCTTCTGCAAACATCATCCATGCGAGCGCCCATGAAGGGCGTGCTGCGATCGCTTTCTGATAGTATTTAATCGCTTTTTCACGATTTTCATGCGCATGCTTTGACCACTCCGGTTTTTGTAACGCCTGCCATGCATACAGTCGACCAAGGTCGGCACTCAGGCTCGCATTAGCAGAGTCAAGTCTGTACGCCTTTTGCATGTTTTTGACTGCACGCTGCCAGGCTACGTCATCAAAGCCTGACTCCTGCTTCTCCCAGATTGCCATGGCATTGCGAGCAGTCAGTGCATTTAAATCGGTATAGCCCCACAAAAAAACCCACACAGAAACAAGCAAACTTGCAATAATAGCGATTGATAAAAGTATTTTTGGCATCATAATGCTGTAATATTTTTAATGCGTGATCTAAAGGCGAACACAAGACTCGCCCCTATGGAAAAACAATCGAAACAAGGTAGGTTCGGTAATTATTTAGGCTTTATTTTTAATTGGCTCGTGGTATGAACCATAATAAGAGCCATAATAACTTCCGTAGTAACTACTCAATTTGCGAAAATCAACCATTGCCATTGCAACACCCATCGCTCCATGCCCACCTGAACTCAGACGTTTAAGGGCATCTTGTGCCATATGCTGCGTGGTTGCACTGGCTTTCAGAGATAATACAACACCATCAGCCAAATGGCTGATAACAATTGCATCACTCACAGCAAGCACGGGGGGCGTATCAATCACAATATAGTCAAACTTTTCTTTTAATTCGGCAAATGCTGACTGAAAAGTTTGTGATGAAACCAGCTCCAGTGGATTGCGTGGTTTGGTTACACAAGGCATCACATAAAGTGCTTTCTGCTCTTCATCCTGAACAAGGTTCTTTTCAAGGTCGCCTTTTTTCATCAACCACTCCATCAAACCAATATTTTCAGTAACTCCAAACGCTTGACCTAAACGACCCTTTCGCAGATCAAGATCGATCAATAAAGTGCGGCCCAGTTTGGAAAATGAGGTGGCCAGATTGATTGAGAGTGTCGTTTTACCTTCTCCAGGTACGGCAGAGGTCACCATAATCGTTCTGATCGGATCATCAATCCTTGAGTAGATAATACCCGTTCGAACAGCATTCATAGCTTCTGCAAAGGTGCTTCGCGGATTGGTGATACTTTGACGGTCAGGATTACCATCCGACTTATTCAGCTTCGGAATCATAGAGAATACGGGCAGCATCAATTTCTCTTCAACCTGCTCTGAAGTATTGAATGTATTATCAATTCTCTCGCGTATAAATGCTAAAGCAATACCTGCAAACAGACCCAAAATCAGTGACACCAGCATAATTCGTTTTTTATTGGGTTTATAAGGCAACACTGGAACTTGTGCGACATCAATAACACGTGCATTACTCAGATCATTCTCTTTTTCCACACCAATTTCTTTAAAGCGTGCAAGAAAAGTTTCATAGAGCTGGCGATTAGATTCAACTTCTCTTTCAAGCTTTGCCAACTGAAATGCTTTTCCTGTAATTTCTCGCATTCCATGCTGCAGTCTATCAAGTGAGCGCTCCATTTCCCGTTCTTTATCTACAGCCCCTTCATAGGCAGCGCGAATACCTGAAACTGCTTTATCAATTTCAGCTTTCAATCTTTGCTGTACCTCCTTTTGGTCAGACTTAACCGCAATCATTTTAGGGTGTTTTACACCATATCGCTCTGAAAGCTCTGAGATTTTTCGATTCAGGTTAGCCACTTCATCTGAAAGCTTTAATACTGTAGGACTATCCAACATGTGAACCAGCTCTTCAGAATCACCACCACTTTGTAATACTCGACGAATTTGATTATAGTGAATTTCAGCTTCAGAGCGCTCTGTTTGCGCTTTGACCAACGCGGCTGTCGCACTTGCTGATTTTGCATTAATGATATTAGTACGGTTCGTCGTTGCAATCATCTCCTCTTTTAGCTGATAGTTACGCAACGCATCTTCTGAGGCCTCAAGTTGATCCCGCAATTCACCCAAGCGGCCACTCAACCAGGATGTTGCTTGTTTGACGGTTGACAGACGTGCCTCCAGACCTTGTTCTATATAAGCGGTTGTAATTGCATTAACGATTTCTGCCGCAAACTGAGGGTCGTCAGATTCGTAACTGATACTCACAATTTGACTCAGTTTTCCACCTTTAACAGACAGATTTTCCTGAATCAGTTTAACCAAAGCCTCTTTTTTATCTTGATGAGTCAGATCTTTTGGTGCACCAAAAAGCTGCTCACCCATTTCAGCAAACCAGTTGCTTTTACCACCTTCGACAGTTTCTTTCGAACCTTCAAAAAGTTCAGGGCGATCTTCAAGCCGGAGTTTATCAATAACTTTTTCAGTAATGCTACGACTACGAATAATTTCATACTGGGTTTCATAGAACAACCTGATGGGGGAACTCCCTTCAAGCTGAGAAATATTTGTTATTTTTGGCTGGTTTGGTTCGATCAGAAGTGTGCTATTAGCCTGAAAAATTGGTGTTGCAGAATATGCTGTAATCCCCCCCACCAAAGCACCCAGCAACGCCAAGAAGATAATACTCCATTTATAACGCATAACAATGCGCCAATAATCTAATAACCCGGGACCTTCATCCTGCATGTCATCCGCAAGCAACAAAGGCTCCTGCGCTATTGCAGCAGAAGAGTTTTTTGGTGAACTATTCATCCCTAGAAATTTACCTTACTTTTAAAGGATTATATACAAGCATCGCCGCATCGGTTATTAACAGAGACGCGATAGTAATAATTACAATTTAATCAATACAAATAAAGAGTACAAAAACAGAAAAGTCAGAAAAAACTCTCTCCAACCGTGATCACATCACCTGGACCTACAATAACACTGCCATCAACTGAATGCATTGTCTCAGGGTCATTTTCACGTGCCAGTGTAATTTTGTTTTTACTACCTCTAGGTGTTAATCCACCCGCTAGTACAATTGCCTTTTCTACAGTCAACCCTTCGCTATAGTCATACGCACCGGGCTTTCTCACCTGGCCTGTAACATACAATACACGATATTTTAGTATTGACATCGCAACTCTCGGATTTTTCAAGTAACCATCCGCCAAAAAAGAAGCCAGCTTTTTTTCTGCATCTTCAATAGTCAAGCCACTCACATTGATTTGACCCAGCAAAGGAATGGAGATTGTTCCATCCGTAGCGACTCGTATCTCTTTCAGACTCAAATCAGGCTCATCAAACACTGTGACAGATAAAAGCTCACCTGCCCCAATTTTGTATTCCCGAGAATCAGCAAAGGTTTGACCTGCAAAAAACAGGGCAAACAAAAATAAAACCATACAAACCTTAACAAAATTCTCTTTAAAAAACATAGGTTATATTACCATTTTAAGTTAAAACTTCTCTGGCGGAGAAGCTACGAGTGCCAGTTTAAAAACATTACTATTATAATCCAACTCGTCAATATTAGAATCACGCGTTGAATAACCATAACTGCCTTCAAAATCCAGCCATGTCAACAAACTAACATTCAGGCCAACATCCAAAGCGAACAAAGCATCTTCCCGGGCAATGGAACCTGAATGATTATCTCGCTGCATTAACGAACCAACTGTGAAAGTCACAAGATCAGTCAAAACATGGTCCCATGTAACATTCAGACTATTTGTAACAAAATAGTCTGCAGTCGCTTCAGGGCTCTCCCGAGTCGCACGTAAAACTGCAACGGCAATACGATCTGTTGCCAACGGTTCCCATGAAAGCTCACCTTTAACTGTCAGGCCGTTAAAATCTTCTTTACCCTGCGCTTCAACACTTTTATTCAACACACCCAAACGTATTTCACCTTCAGTTTGTGCAGTCGCACTCCATTTTGCACCGACAAGATAACGCATTTCAACACTATCACGATTAACCGTAAGATTATCCACATAGCCGATATCCCGACGATCTAACTCCAACAACCATGCTGACTTGGAAGTTACATTATAATAAAAAGTACTTTTAAATGTATTGGTTGTTCGGTCACGCAAGTCTTGTCCATTATTAGTATAATCTATCCCCTGAGTTCCTAGAGAGACTCCCAACTGAGCAGTACTTTCACGCCGCCCATAAACAAACTCCCCTAAAAATCCGGCCTGATTCCATAAATCAGGCTCTTGAGAAACATTTACTTTTCTTGCCGTTGAGCCACCTCGTGAATCATGCGACTTAAGGTATCTACCCGTTAAATTCAGCTTCATCTCGGGAGCCAAATCTAACTTCAAACGTCCCCGTACATTATGATCAACATAGCTTTCATCTGAATAATCTATATATTTTGCATATTGGCCATAGTAGTCAGCATCAAATGAATGTTTGCTGAATAGAAATTTATACAAGACTGATGGCTCAAATAACAGTGCACTATCACTTTTTTGATCAGATGATGTACGCCAAATATTGTCGTCGCTCAAAACACCTGCAGAAATTGAAGGGTACAAGCCAGGAGCCAACTCTTTTTCGTATGCAGAAACAGAACCAGACGCTGTCAGCAAACCAAAAACCAGAACCCCTGCAGCTACAGGAAAAGGATTAACTTTCATTGGCAATAACTCTCAATAAAATAATTTGATCGGGAACAAACAGGAAGGGAACCGAGTGTCAAATAACTTGACACTCGGCATCTCTAAAATAGACTTATAACCGGCATTAAAAGCTCTATACTTTAAGCAGCACAGACAAGCTGGTTATTAAGCCATGAAAAGTAACTTAATCACTCAACAGCAAACAAATAGTTAGTAATAGCTTGCTAACGGAGTAGTACGTGCAGAAGGACGAGTTCTACGTTCCGTAACACGCTGCGCATGCCTTGCTCGTTGCAAATCACGACGGCTCATCCCACTAGGACGAGAAAAGCGTCTTGGTGCTGCAGTTGCAGCAGTCACTGCAACTGGGTCAGCTCCAGCAGAGATTGCTGACTGAGCTACAGAACGCTCACATACAGCATCAGCACAAGCTGCGATAGCCATAACAACAACATCACCTGCACGCTCTGGCGCTAACTGCACCATCTCAAAAGTAGCTGACTCAACAGTTCCACCTGCAGCAATTGCATTTTGCAATACTACATCCAGAGACAAACCGTTACTCAAATCGTCTGCTACACCAGCAAATGCTGTAGGCACCATAACACTGGATGCCAACAACAAACCCGCCAATTTATTTTTCATCATCATATCCTTAACTTTAATAGCTTAAAAAACAGCTTCCTCATTGTACACGATTATACATCTGCACATCAACAATGTATCGGCCGTTTCCCCATAGTAACGATTGATTCTTTCAGGCTACGCAGTGCGGCGACGTGATGCCCCCCACAAACCCAGCAAACCAATACCTAACAGTGGAAGCACACCAGGCTCAGGCACACCAGCTGGTGGCAAATTGTTTTCAAAAGCATACGAACTGGTACCACCGTAAATGTAACCGGTTTCACCATTAAAGAATGTTTCAGTCAGTGAAAATGAGCCGTAAACGTTACCAGTCGTACCAGTACCAATCTGCGAAACAAAATCATCATCATAAACACCCCCACCGATGAAATTATTAAACAACTCGAACCCAACCATAGAGTTTGACTCGCCGATACCACTGGTTACATCCGCTACCATTACATAGTTAACTGTAAAAGTTATATCAGTATTACCGATACCACCAGCACCATCGACCAAAAAATCATTATAACGATCCGCCGCACCCTGAGTTTCCTCACCAGGGTCGCCTGTAAATGCACCCGACCTTACAAGACTATCTGTTGTCAAACCGAAAGCATACGCAGCCCCGCTACCACCGCTGCCAACACTACTAGCACTCACCACAGGATTAGAGGCAGGACCGGCGCTATTAAAATCAGTCGATACACCTGCATTCCAATACTCTGCTGAAACATAATCATCAGATCCAGTCCAGATTAACGTAGCACCATTTGTTGCAGTCCAGCTCAAGCTACTCCAATCAATAACAGCCCGTGAAGACGAGACCGCCCCAACCGCTACATTTACAGCACCCATCATACCTACAACTAACGCACACTGCGCAGCAAAAGTTTTAACTTTTAATTGCCTCATCATGACAATAACTCCTTATATAATAACAAATTTTCAAGCAGCTTACTCAGTATTAAAACATTCGTTTCAAGACGGAGACAACCCACACAACAGATCAATGCACATCCCGTGCCAGTCAACAAAAATACAAAAAAATCAATAAATTAAAAACCAAACAATAATTCGAACACATAAAATATCAACAAATGTAAAAATTGCTGACATATTTTTTCAAATTTGACCTATCTTGATTTTAATACTACGATAAGTCGTGGATTTATAAGTTTCCATAGATAATTCACGAAATGACAGCTTGGCATTTCTAGCTTTGGTTGTGGTTATTTACACCTCTTCACTGAAATATGCTTACCACCTTTTGCCACCCAGCAATTACTTCCACCAATTTTAAATTAAACAGGAGTGATTTTACTGTGATTAAAAAAAATCCATCCAACCCCCATCAAAAACAATGCAGAAAAACTGACTGCCTTAAAGAATTGCTTGCAGCCGCACTGATTATTTTTGGTACTACAGCATGTAGTGTCAGTGAATCAATTGATACCTCACCAGCAAATATTGATATAGATAACAAAGCTGTTTCAATCGTAGAAGATGCGGCGCAAAAAAAAGATGGTACAGACTCCACAACAGTAGCAATCACCATCACACTCGATAAAGCGCTCAATGAAGCAATCACTCTGAACTATGAAACGAAAGATGGCACCGCCAAATCAGGCAGTGATTACACAGCAACTTCGGGTGATCTTACCCTTCCAGCAAACAAAAAAAACCATACCTTCAACATTCCTCTTATTATCAAAAGTGACGATCTGACTGAGAAAGATGAAACATTTTCAATCATTCTAAGCAGCGATAGTCCTGACGCTACGATCAAACAGACAGAAGTGGTTATCACAATTACTAATGATGATGCTGCTCCTGTGATCAGTATTGCACCTACGAACAGCAGTGCAAAAGAAGAAGATGGCACGATGACTTTCAGTGTCACTTTAAGTAACGGCTCTGACCAAGCTGTCACGATTGATTTCAGTACCGCTGATATTTCAGCCATTGCTGGTGAAGATTACACCGCAAACAACGGCAAGCTGACATTCGCCGCCAACACCACCACGCTCTCTCAAAGCATCACCGTTGATCTCACCAATGACAACATTACCGAGGCCGATGAAACATTTAGTCTCACGCTATCCGGTGAAACAAACGCCACGCTTGATACTGATAAAAAAGTAGCAACCGCGACAATTACTAACGATGATGCTGCTCCCGTGATCAGTATCGCACCCACGAACAGCAGTGCAAAAGAAGGAGATGGCACGATGACTTTCAGTGTCACTTTAAGTAACGGCTCTGACCAAGCTGTCACGGTTGATTTCAGCACCACTGATATTTCAGCCATTGCCGGTGAAGATTACACTGCAAAAAATGGCAAGCTGACATTTGCCGCCAACACCACCACGCTCTCTCAAAACATCACCGTTGATCTCACCAATGACAATATTACCGAGGCCGATGAAACATTTAATCTCACGCTATCCGGTGAAACAAACGCCACGCTTGATACTGATAAAAAAGTAGCAACCGCGACAATTACTAACGATGATGATGCTCCCGTGATCAGTATCGCACCCGTTAGCAGTGCACCGGAAGATGGCACCATGACTTTCAGTGTCTCTTTGAGTAATGGCTCTGACCAAGCTGTCACCGTTGATTTCAGTACCACTGATATTTCAGCCATTGCCGGTGAAGATTACACTGCAAAAAATGGCAAGCTGACATTCGCTGCCAATACCACCACACTCACTCAAAACATTACTGTTGATCTTATCAATGACAGCATCACTGAGCTCAATGAAACGTTCAAGCTCACGTTATCCGCCCCAACAAATGCAACACTGAGCACTGATGAAAAGATTGCCACTGCGACAATCATCAATGATGATCTTGTGCGACTCAATGACACAGGAATTACGACCTCTGTGACTGCTAACCTGATCGATGAGGAAGATGCCAGACATGGCAGAGACTTTACTTTCATCAATACAGATATTGATGGCCTTGCTGGCTTTAGCTTTAAAAAATTAGATTCATATGGAGACGCATTCACAACCGACTTGAACTCTAACGCATTATGGTCATGCATTGAGGATCAGGTTACTGGCCTGACCTGGGAAGTAAAAAAACCACTTGAAAGTTATATTCCTACAACATTTGATGGTGCAAACTCACTTATTGATAACGCGAATACTGCTTATGACCATGATGACGATCAGGAAACTCCTGACACAACTCTTTGTGGATACAGTGACTGGCGACTTCCAACACGAGAAGAGTTACGCTCAATTGTTAATTACAGCCCGGCACTTTATAAAGCAACAGTCGATACTGCCTTTTTTCCAAATATAGATCCGTTTAATCTTAATTACTGGTCTTCCTCTGATGATAGTAAAAATCAGGGTACAGTATGGAGCATCAACTTTGAGCTTGGTAGCAACGATGAAACATCCCCTAAAACCTCTAACCGCATGGTACGGCTGGTTCGAGGGTCATACCTGGCACAAGAACAGGCCTGCTCTGAAAATACAGCATCAGGATTTCGCTTTACTATAAATGATAGTAATAACACTGTTACGGACAACCAGACTGGACTGATCTGGAAACAGTGTGTTGAGGGACTCAGCGATAACCAGTGTACAACAGGCACAGCCGATGCTCTCTCGTGGGAAGCTGCTTTACAACATGCAAAAAATCTCAACGAAGGTAACAACACAAAATGGCGCTTACCAAACATTAAAGAGCTGGCTTCGATCACAGACCTTACATGCAATAGTCCTGCGATCAACACAGCTGTTTTTCCTAACACATCACAAAACCAAAACATATGGACAGCATCACCTTACCTTGATCCAGCAAACCCAGATGGAACAAATAAAGCCTGGTTTATTGCTTTTGAAAAAGGAGCAAATTCAATAGGTGAAAAAACAGATAAATATTCTGTACGTCTGGTTCGTGATCCAATAGAATCGACTGAATAGACCTATTAATTTACTGTAAAATTTATGGATAGCCACATAAGTAGCGCCCAATATCGCAAGCGAAAAAAAACTCTTCGATACACTGCGCTACTTCTTGTGGTTTTTTGCAGCTACTATGCTTCAGGCTGTTTTGCAGCAGAAGTTGATATCACTGGTGTTTCTGTTCTTGAAAGCGACAAGAATACTGACGAAGCTGTTTTCAGGGCGACCTTAAGCCATGCCACCGAACAAACAGTCAGTGTTGACTATATTATCGAAGATGGCTCAGCAACTTCTCACCAGGATTATTCTGCCACTCATGGCACGATCACATTCCTCCCGGGCGAAACCAGCCAAACCATTACAGTTACAATCATAGGCGATAGAAAAGTTGAACCCGATGAGACATTCAGAATTACTTTAACTCACATCTCTGGCGATGCAATAATAGGAACTGATTTTGCGACAGGCACCATTATTGATGATGACATTCCAGAAATTGCTGAAGATTTATCAAGCCAGAGCCAACCACCGGCCGATTCCACTCACGACAATAAAGAAGAGATTCAGGACAGCAGTACAGTCGTCACCGTTGCCATGCATGATGCACAACCCCTTCCAGATGAGAGCAAGCAGGTCACTGTAGTCACAAACAATGAACCTCCTGTCTTACCCGTCTATTTTTCTGAAGTCACTCAGACTGAACCCTCAACCCTACCCAAACCTCCTGAAAAAGGTTTTTTCTCCTCATTGATAAGCAATATTTTTCGCTCCCAAACCAAAGAACGTGTAAAAAAATGGTATGCGCTTATTGAAACCTATAAAAATCAAGACATAGACAAAAAAGAGCAAATGGAACGTACGAACCTCTTTTTTAACCAGCTCCGGTTCAGGAGTGATAACAAACACTGGAATCTTGAAGATTATTGGGCGACACCGATTGAAATGCTGACAACAAACGGTGGAGATTGTGAAGATTTCTCCATCGCAAAATTTTTCACGCTCAGAAAAATGGGGATTGACGAAAATCAGATGCGAATGATCTATGTCGAATCCACTTTAGCAGAAGAGCCCCATATGGTATTAGCCTACTATCCAACTCAAAATAGTGATCCATTAATACTTGATAACCTGATGGACGATATAAAGCCATTATCAGAACGTGATGATCTGTTTCCTGTTTACTCTTTCAACAACCATGGAATCTGGATTGAAAAAAGCAAGCAAGTCAGTATTAAAATCAGTGAAACCAACTATATTAGCCATTGGAAAACACTCAAGGCCAAAATGGAAAAAGAAGCTTCAAACAACTCATGACACTCACCGAACTCCGTTACATTGTTGCCGTTGCGCGTACACGCCATTTCGGGCAGGCAGCACAGCAGTGCTTTGTCAGCCAACCCACACTCAGTGTCGCTATTCGCAAACTTGAAGATCAACTTAACCTGAAAATTTTTGAACGCAAAACAGGTGATATCAGTTTAACGCCAATCGGTGAACGCATCGTTATTCAGGCGCAACGTGTATTGGAAGAAACCGAGCAGATCAACGTTATCGCTCAACAAACTCAAGACCCACTCGCCAAACCACTTCGCGTAGGAGCTATCTACTCCATCGCACCTTATCTACTACCCCGTTTTATCCCCGAAGCTCACAAACGTGCACCTGACATGCCGCTGCTGCTTGAAGAGAACTATACAGCTGTTCTCAGCGAACAGCTCAAACTGGGGCAAAAAGATGTCATCATCATATCTCTCCCTTTTGATGAGCCTGGCATCCAGACTCAAGACCTCTATGACGAGCCCTTTGTAGTCGCACTTCCTGCCGAGCATCCATGGAATAAAAACAGCACGATTGATGGCAGCCAACTGACTGAAGAGAACCTGTTTTTACTAGGTGCGGGTCACTGTTTTCGTGATCAGGTTTTACAACACTTCCCGGCTCTAGGCCAAGTCATCAATACCAACGCTCTGCAACGCACTCTTGAAGGCAGTTCATTAGAGACGATTCGCCAGATGGTAGCGACAGGAGCAGGAGTTTCAATATTTCCTTGCACCGCCGTCATGGATAGCTGCCAAACCCTCAACAAACTGGTGAGCTATCGCCCACTCACCCCTCCCGCACCTTCACGCCGTATTGCTATCGCATGGCGCAAACAGTTCCCACGCCCTGAAGCCATTGAAGTCATTCGACAATCTATTTTAGCCGCCACCCCTGACTGCATCCATCAACTCAATACTTAACCTGTTTATTCGATACATAATAAACATCGTATATTCTGAATGGCCATAGATAGTTATTTTCTATCACTCCAATAAAAACAATCAATTTAACAAATAAACTATTTTCTTCTAACATACTCTTTACCTACTTAAGCAACAGAGAGAAGCAAACCATGTTCGAAAACAGAGAAGGCCAAAAAATCCCTCAAGTTACATTCCCTATTCGCCAGAATAACGACTGGCTCAATATCACCAGTGATGAGTTGTTTAAAGGAAAAACGGTCATTGTATTTTCATTGCCAGGTGCATTTACACCGACCTGTTCCAGCAGCCATGTGCCTCGCTTTAATGAACTGGCACCGACATTCAAAGAAAATGGTGTTGATGAAATCATCTGCATGTCAGTCAACGACACTTTTGTAATGAACGAATGGAAAAAAGACCAGCACGCAGAGCACATTACATTTATTCCTGATGGTAATGGTGAATTCACCGAAGGCATGGGTTTGCTGGTTGATAAAAATGACCTTGGCTTCGGCAAGCGTTCATGGCGATACTCCATGCTGGTCAAAGATGGTG
>WFXF01000081.1 GCA_015490755.1 Gammaproteobacteria bacterium | reverse complement strand
CTAGGAGCCTGTCCGAGAATGAAAAGTCTACTGCGGAAAATCCATTTCGGCCATATTTGGTGTAAATTTTCGTTAAATAGAACAACTATTCGCCTCAAATTTACACCAAATCTGCCTCAAAATGGCTTTCCCTCGCTACGACTTCCATTCTCGGACAAGCTCCTAGAAAACAAAAAATTTCAAAAGTACATAAGAAGTTTACTCTTTTTCAGGAATTTTTAGTGCCAAGAAGTGAGGCCCTGAACCGCGCTGCACTAATAGCGGCACTGATTTTCCTGCAGGAAGCTCTTCAACTATTTTTTTGAACTGTGCAACACTCTCAATCGCTATATTATTAACTCTTAAAATAATATCACCTTTGCGTATACCACTTTTAGCAGCAGCTCCTTCTTTTACAGTTTCAACATAAATACCTTGTTGACCCTCTTCAAGCCGTTTTTTCTGTTCAACGTTCAGTTCACGAACAACCAAAGCCAACTCTTTCACATTTAAGGTATCACCTGACGCTCCAGCAGCCACCACATCATCTGCAGGCAACTCACCAATAACCACATTTAAAGTTCGTTTTTTACCATTGCGAATAATTTCAACCGGTACTCTGGTATTCATTCGAGTACGCCCAACGATGGGTGGCAAAGAAGAAGAGTCACCCACCTCATGACCATTAAACCTGACAATGATATCACCTACTTTAAGGCCCGCTTTTTCAGAGGGGCTATCAGGTAATACCTGGGCAATCAATGCACCCATTGGCTTTTTCATATCAAAAGATTCAGCCAGATCACGGGTCACATCCTGAATCAAGACACCCAGCCAGCCCCGGCTCACTTCACCACTCTCTTTTAATTGCTCAACAATATCCATTGCCATATCAATTGGAATGGCAAAAGAGAGCCCCATAAAACCACCTGTACGACTATAAATTTGAGAATTGATGCCCACAACTTCACCGTCCAGATTAATCAATGGCCCACCAGAGTTTCCTGGATTAATTGCAACATCTGTCTGTATAAAAGGGACATAATTTTCACTGGGTAAACTGCGGCCTTTGGCGCTGACAATTCCTGCCGTAATTGAATAATCAAAGCCAAAAGGAGAGCCAATAGCCAGCACCCACTCACCAACTTTCAAATCATATGAATCTCCGGTTTTAATGACAGGAAGATCGCTATCACTCTCTACCTTCAATAATGCAACGTCACTTTTTTTATCTGAGCCAATTAATTTGGCAATCAGCTCCCTGCGATCATTAAGGCGTACTATAATTTCCTGTGCATTTTCGACAACGTGATGATTCGTTAATATATAACCGTCTTTCGAGATGATAAAACCGGACCCCAACGACCTGGCTTCAGGATTTTCATAACCAAAATCCGGCCTCCCCCCTTCACCAAAAAAGCGGCGAAAAAACTCATCAAAGGGAGTCCCTTCAGGCATTTGGGGCAAATGATGGCGTAATACATCAGAGCTTTTTCGTACTTTTTGAACAGTACTAATATTGACTACAGCAGGACTTGACTCTTCAGCAAGCGCTGTAAAATCGGGCAAGCTGCCCCGAGCTTCTACCGTAGTCACAGTCAATATGCTCAAAAAAAACAGAGCCGTTGCCAGTTGAACCATAGAAGAATATTTCCATAAAACAGGTGAAGTCATAACTACCTCGAAATAATTTTAAAAATCAGGATGATACCAATCGTATTAATGATGGCTGGTAAGATTGATTGTGTGATGCTTTTTTTGAGTAATTTTTTAACCAAAAAAATCCTAGAAGCAATCCCAGCAAAGCAAACACCATGGAGATAACATCATGGTATTCAACATAGAATTTTTGCCCCAAAAAGTCACCTAGAAGAGCTGCAAACAACATTAACAACAGAGGAGCAGCATAGACAGAAAATGAACCTGCCATCAGAGCTTTTTGTTCAATACCAACAACCACCTCATCACCCACATTGGCAGCGATCATATTGACAGCTTTAATTAGAACAGGTTTTGAACTCATCGCTTTCGCCAAAACAGCTGTGCCGCATTCACTTCTCGTTGCACAACTACTGCACCCTGGCTTACGAGCAACTTCTATCCAGGCATAATCACCTTCAACCTGGACAATTTGCCCCTGCTCTTCCAGCAGTTCATTACAATCATTCATAATCTGGAATAAATCTTACTTAGTTAGATTCAAAGTCAACCAGATTTACCGAATGAGGTTTCCGGGGTACCACATACACATCATTACCATATTCATTAACAGGATCGTTTAAGCTATAATCAAATTCAGATTGTTCAACAATCCAGGCTGGATCATTCAGATCAAACGTTTCATCTGTTGTTTCTGGAGCCATATTGGCAATCTGTGGTGACACACCATCTATGCTGTTTATGTTGCTGGAATCTCCCCATTGAAAACCGATAACCGTCACAGCAGCCACTGAAGCGGCCAAAGCCAATCCTGCAACAGGCTTTATAAATGAGGGATAAACAACATTCGATGAAGGGGTTAATGCGGGTTCGTCCTCCAATGCTTTGAAAATACTTGTGGTCAGTGCCTGACTGTTATTATCAGGGAGGTTACTCCGCATAGCATCACCTATTAAATGGTAACATCGCCAGTGTTCTCTTAGCGATTCGTCCTCTTGCAAATCACGCAATAACTGAACTGTTTTACGTTGATCTAACTCGCCATCCATCAGCATTGAAACTTTCATCGCAGCCTGTTCCATCATAACAACATCCCCAACATATATCTCTTCATAGTTAAATTAAAGGTTCCAGTTTTTTCTGAATTGCATCTCGCGCCCTGAAAATTCGAGAGCGCACCGTTCCAACGGGACAATCCATTGATTGAGCAATCTCTTCATAACTCAAGCCTTCCAGCTCCCGCAATGTAATCGCGGTACGTAAATCACTGGGCAACTGATCAATTGCGTCAAACACTGTCTTCTCAATTTCATCTTTGAACAACAAGCGCTCTGGCGTTGCAAACTCTTTAAGTGCAGTCGCTGACTCAAACTGTTCTGCATCTTCAGCATCAACATCAACCCCCGGTGGCCGCCTGCTTCGTGAAATCAGATAATTTTTAGCCGTATTAACCGAAATCCGATAGAGCCACGTATAAAAAGCACTATCACCACGAAATCCAGGCAACGCCCGATAAGCCTTGATAAATGCCTCTTGCGTAACATCCTGCACTTCGTCGCTATCACGAATATAGCGTGAAACCAACTTGGCAACTTTATGCTGGTACTTCAAAACCAGAATATCAAAAGCTTTTTTATCACCATTTTGAACTCGTGTTACAAGCTCTTTATCTACACTATATTCACCCGTCCGGGCTATCCCCTTTTGCAAAATATTACTTCCTGCCGTTTCATATGATAGAGCGAACCTTTCAAAAAAAGTTCATATAAAATGTATGTCATTAATAATTTTTATTCCCGAGGTGGAGCAACCCCTCAGTAAACGCTATTATTCATACTTTCAATTATTACCAACTGCCAATTGTGAACAATAACTGCAACAATTACCAATATGATGTCATCGTCATCGGCAGTGGTGCTGCTGGCTTGACTCTCGCACTGACTCTCTCATCTGAAACTCGCGTCGCACTGGTTGCAAAAAAGGTGCTGACGAACACAGCAACTTTCCAGGCACAAGGGGGAGTTGCCGCCGTCCTGAATCCGGGCGACTCTTCTGAACTTCATGCACAGGATACTTTAAATGCAGGCGTAGGTTTGTGTGATGAAGAGATTGTTCGCTTTGCCGTTGAACAAGGCCCATCCAGTATTCAGTGGCTCATTGATCAAGGAATCGCCTTTACACGCGACACTCCAAACAACAGCCGTTACCATCTGACTCGTGAAGGTGGACACAGTCGTCGTCGTGTCATCCACTCTGCTGATGCAACAGGCCGCGAGCTCGAAACAACACTCGCACAACTAGCCCGCAAAGAACCCAATATCGATATTTTCGAAAATCATATTGCTATTGATTTAATTACAGCTAAAAAGCTTGGCATGAAAGAGAACCGGTGTTTAGGTGTCTACATACTCAACACAAAAAACAGTCAAGTACTTACCTTTAGTGCCAAATCTACCGCCCTGGCCACTGGAGGAGCAGGTAAGGTTTACCTTTACACCAGCAACCCGGATATTGCTACAGGAGACGGCATCGCAATGGCATGGCGGGCAGGTTGCCGTGTTGGAAACATGGAATTTATCCAGTTCCATCCGACATGCCTGTTCCATCCTGACGCTAAATCTTTTTTAATTACTGAAGCGATGCGTGGTGAAGGAGGTAAATTACTCCTGCCTGATTACACACCCTTTATGCACAACTTCGATAGCCGTGCCGAACTGGCACCTCGTGATATTGTGGCGCGAGCGATTGACCATGAGATGAAACGTTTAGGTTCTGACTTTGTCTATCTTGATATCAGCCATAAACCCACTGACTTCATTTTGAAACATTTCCCGACTGTCCATGCTCGCTGCCTGAAGTTTGGTTTTGATATCACCCGGCAACCCATACCTGTTGTTCCCGCAGCTCATTACCTCTGTGGTGGCATCATGACTGATTCATGTGGCCGCACTGACATAGAAGGGCTTTATGCACTTGGAGAGACTGCATTTACCGGCATGCACGGCGCCAACCGCATGGCCAGCAACTCTTTGTTAGAGTGTATAGTATTCGCACGCACAGCCAGTGAGAAAATTATGGCAACACTCAAAAATACACCGTACTCCAATACACTCCCCCACTGGGATGAAAGCCAGGTATCCGAATCTGATGAGCAGGTTGTGATTGCTCATGACTGGCATGAATTAAGACGTTTTATGTGGAATTACGTTGGTATAGAGCGCAGCAATAAACGCCTTCAACGTGCAAAAAATCGTATTGATCTGCTTCAAAAAGAGATCAACGACTATTATAGTCGTTTTCGTATCAACTCCAACTTAATCGAACTCCGTAATTTAGCTCTGGTTGCTGAACTGATTATTCGCTGCGCAACCATGCGCAAAGAGAGCCGCGGGCTCCATTATAACCGTGATTATCCAACACTCGACAACACTCAACCACCGCACAATACTGTATTACGTCCAGAAAACTATTTAAACAACCCCAAAATAGAGAGCTGAGCCATGAGCCACGAAATAGAATCCACTCTTCACGAAGAGCGCCTGTTCCAACCCAGCCAGACATTTTCAGAGCAAGCCCGCATTCCAGATATGGCAACGCTACAAGAGCTATATCAAAAAGCCGAAGATGATTATGAAGGTTTTTGGGCTGACCTTGCCCGTAAGGAGCTCACCTGGCATAAACCTTTTCAAACAACACTAAACAGTAATCATGCCCCTCACTATCGCTGGTTCGAAGAGGGCGAACTCAACATTTCATATAACTGCCTGGATCGACACCTGGCAAACAACGGTGATAAAACTGCAATTATTTTTGAAGATGAAAAAGGCAACAACCGCCATATCAGCTACAAAGCGTTGCACCGTGATGTTTGCCGCTTTGCCAATGCCCTCAAAGAGCAAGGCATAGAGAAAGGCGATCGTGTCATCCTCTATATGCCGATGTGCCCACAAGCCGTCATTACCATGCAAGCCTGCGCACGTATTGGCGCCATTCACTCGGTTGTATTTGGTGGCTTTTCAGCGCAATCACTGAAAGATCGCATTGAAGATACAGGAGCCAAAGCCGTTGTGACCGCAGACGGCTGTTATCGTGGTGGAAAAATTATCGAACTCAAAGCGACGTGTGACAAAGCTTTGGAGATAGGCGGCAATTCGGTGCAAACAGTCATCGTACTTAAACGCAGTGGCCACGACATCAGCATGACTCAAACACGCGATATCTGGTGGCATGATGCCTTAAAAAATGTCGCTGATGAATGCATACCCACCTGGGTGAATAGCGAACACCCACTCTTTCTACTCTACACCTCAGGTTCCACAGGAAAACCCAAAGGCATTCAACACTCCAGCGCAGGTTACCTGCTGGGCGCACTCATGAGCACAAAGTGGGTTTTTGATATTCGTGAGGACGATATTTTCTGGTGCACGGCTGACGTGGGCTGGATCACCGGCCACTCCTACGTTGCCTATGGCCCATTAGCCGCAGGTGCAACAATCGTAATGTACGAAGGCGCACCTACCACACCCAACGGGGATCGCTTCTGGGAAATGTGCGAACGCCATAAGGTGACTATTTTTTATACCGCTCCGACTGCAATCCGAACCCTCATGAAGCTGGGTGATGAACTGCCCAACAAACATGACCTTTCCAGCATTCGTCTGCTCGGCACCGTCGGTGAACCCATCAACCCGGAAGCATGGATGTGGTATCGCAGCGTTATTGGCAAAGAGCAATGCCCTATTGTTGACACCTGGTGGCAAACAGAGACGGGTGCCATCATGATGGCACCTATCCCGGGGGCAGTCGCCACCAAGCCGGGTTCATGTACTTTAGCACTGCCCGGCATTGATGCCGATATTCTAGATGAAAAAGGCAATAGCATAACAGCGCCGAATAAAGGCGGTTATCTTGCAATCAAAAAACCCTGGCCCTCCATGCTGCGTACCGTCTGGGGTGATGATCAACGCTACATCGATACCTACTGGAGTTATTTTGACGGAAAATATTACCTCGCCGGTGACAGCGCCCGCCGTGATGAAGATGGCTACTTCTGGATCATGGGACGCATTGATGATGTACTGAATGTATCTGGGCATCGTTTAGGAACCATGGAGATTGAGTCGGCACTGGTTGCTCATCCAAGGGTTGCCGAGGCTGCCGTCATTGGCAAACCGGATGAAACCACCGGCGAAGCCATTTTTGCTTTTGTTGTTTTACGCGGAGAGCGCCCTGAAGGTGGAATTGATGAAGCTCTCACTCAAGAACTACGCAAATGGGTCGCCAAACAGATTGGCCCCATTGCCAAACCCGCAGAAATTCGTTATGCCGATAATTTACCTAAAACCCGTTCTGGCAAAATTATGCGTCGCTTGCTTAGAACGATTGCCAGTGACGAGGAGATCACTCAGGATGTATCCACATTAGAAAATGAGGCTATTTTGTTGCAGCTTCGGGGGAAGTCTTGATTAAGAGCGATCACGAAATAAAATACGCTACCCGATAAAAACCGGGCAGCGTATTTTATTGACAATAGTTCAGCTATAATGCCGCGCTATGTTTAAACCAATCGAACTATTTATCGGCCTTCGCTATACCCGCGCCAAGCGCCGAAACCATTTTATCTCTTTTATTTCACTGCTTTCCATGCTCGGTATTGCTGTTGGCGTGACTGCATTGATTACCGTGCTCTCAGTCATGAACGGCTTTGAAAAAGAGTTAAGGGAACGCATTTTAGGTGTTGCATCACACATGACAATCACCAGTTACGATGGCGAGCTCAGTCAATGGCAGGAGCTCGACCAACAATTGAAATCCTACCCCCAAATTATTGGTACAGCACCCTATATCAACGGTGAAGGGATGCTCACTCATAGCCGCCATGTTGAAGGTGCGATGATTCGTGGAGTTTTACCCTCGCGAGAAGATGAAGTATCTGAAGTCTCCTCAAAAATGTTGGCAGGCTCACTCAACGATCTAAAAGCAGGTAAATTTGGTATTGTGCTGGGCATTGAACTGGCAACAGCCTTGCGCGTGACTTTAGGTGACAAAATAGCCATAGTGACTCCTCAAGCCAATGTAACACCTGTTGGTATTATGCCACGTATGAAACGCTTTACTGTTGTTGGTATTTTCAAAGTTGGTATGTATGAGTTTGACCATGGCTTAGCCATCTTGCATATTAACGATGCAGCCAAACTTTTAAAGATGCAGGATCGCGTCAGTGGTTTGCGATTGAAACTTGATGAAATGTTTGAAGCACCTCAATTCAATAGAGCACTCTCGGAAGAGTTACCTGCACACTATTTTGTAAGTGACTGGACATACCGTCACGCCAATTTTTTTCGTGCGGTACAAACAGAAAAACTGGTCATGTTTGTTATTTTACTGCTGATTGTTGCCGTCGCTGCATTCAATATTGTTTCAACACTCGTTATGGTTGTGACAGATAAAGAGAGTGATATTGCAATTTTGCGTACATTAGGTGCCTCTCCCAGCTCTATTATGGGGATTTTTATGGTACAAGGTATACTTATTGGATTAGTCGGAACGGCTCTTGGTATATTGGGCGGTGTATCATTAGCACTCAATGTTGAAACACTTGTGCCTGCACTTGAGCGCTTGCTGGGTATTGAGTTCCTCGCAGCGGATGTCTACTACATTAGTAAACTTCCATCAGATCTGAACTGGAATGATGTCTACCTGATTGGAACACTCTCTTTTCTCCTAAGCATCATCGCCACACTCTACCCAGCCTGGAGAGCCTCACGAACCCAACCCGCGGAGGCGCTTCGTTATGAGTGATCGCAATATAGATCAATCTGTTTTACATTGCCAAAGCTTAGGCAAAACCTTTAACGAAGGCTCTCTGAAAACAGATGTACTGCACAATATCAATCTCACCATTCACCCGGGTGAACGTGTTGCAATCATTGGTGCATCGGGTTCGGGAAAGAGCACATTGCTTCATCTTCTGGGAGGGCTGGACACCCCTACACAAGGTGAAGTCTGGCTGAACGGAGAGAGTCTGACAAAACTGAATACAACACAGCGTGGCCATCTTCGAAATCAGTTTCTGGGCTTTGTTTACCAATTCCACCACCTTCTGCCCGAATTTACTGCTCTTGAAAATGTCTCTATGCCGCTTCTTATCAGAGGCACATCAACCCGCAAAGCAACTGAAGCTGCACAATCATTATTGGAAAAAGTTGGATTAAGTCACAGACTCAAACACAAACCGGGCGAACTCTCCGGAGGGGAACGTCAGCGAGCAGCCTTTGCTCGCGCACTTGTGACGAAGCCACAATGCGTATTGGCCGATGAACCTACGGGAAATCTGGATACAAAAATTGCCGGGCAAGTCTACGAGCTTATGTTACAACTTAATCAGGAGATGGGCACAAGCTTTCTGATCGTCACACATGACCTGAAACTTGCAGAAAAAATGGATCGAGTCCTGGTACTTGAAAGTGATGGTTTAAAAAAACAGTAAAAAGTGGCCGCCACCAATACAGCGGCCACCTTCAAACACAGATCACTTATTTGACAGACTCTTTGTCAAAACATATGCACTCAAGCTTTCAAGCTCAGCGCCAGTAATATTTGGAAAAGCAGGCATTCCCATGCTTCCTTTGGATATTTTATCTGTAACATATCCACTATTCAGCGGCTCAACCCCCTCCCCCTTATCATTAACTTCATGACATGATGCACAAGCCGCCTTGAAAATATCTTCACCACTTGCACCAACCTCAGGCTTATAGTCATTTGTTTTAGAACAACCTGCTAATACCGCAACACCAGCAATCACTAGTAATATTTTTTTCACTATCATTTTCCTGAATATTAAAAAACCCAAATCCTACCAAAACTCTCAACTATTTCAATGTTTATTTTTGAATGCCTTAAATACTGCTTGAGAGAATGTCATAGGTGGCTCAAGCAAAGTCAAACCGTACTGCGCTGCACCTTCTTTCAAACGAAAATGAAATGAATCATCATAAAGGACTTTAGAAATTTTTTTATTAAGATCATTTGCAGAATCAGGCTCATACAACAAACCATTCACACCATCTTTTATCAAAAATGGAAATGCTGTGTGGTTAGGTGCGATCACAGGAGTTCCTGCAACCATTGATTCCATGACAGACATGCACCTTCCTTCGCCAATAAAGGTCCGGGTTGCAGCGACAAGAATATCACACTCCTGCATAATGACAGGTATTTCATCATGTGGTTTAGAGCCCAACAAGACAACCTGATTCTGTAAATTTTCAGCTTCTATTTTTTCTTTCAATTGATCTATGTTTGAACCCGTCCCAACATAGATCAATCTTAAATTTGAATCTTTATGCAACAATTCGACACAAGCATTAAATAGATCAAAAACACCCTTACCTGCTTCGATACGACCCACATAAAGAATTTTTTTAAATACCTCTGAATCCGTTTTATTTAATAATGGTTGGGGTAAGGAGAGTGAAGTTTGTTTCAAATTTTTTTGAACATGCAAAAGATTCACATCAAACTCATAAATTCTACCCACCGGAACGCCAATAGACTGAATAAGTGTTTTCAAATAAGGACCGTGACAAACAACGCCTCTTATACGCCTGATGCACCAATTATCAAAATATGTTTTAAATCGTGATAAACCCATTGTACCACCACAACTGTGGCGTGAATGCACCAAAGGAATTGAATAAATTTTCGAGATTAAAAAGCAAGCCCATAACTGGCTACCAAGACTGCCACACAAAATCCTTTCAGGTTTATGAGCTATTAAGAATTTCAACAAACCAAAAAAACCTGCTATTGAACCGAGTAGTTTTCCAAATACCCCTGATGAACCTATCGCTTTGGGAAACACTTTAGCTATCAAATGGTCATCTTGATAATCATCACGTTGGTAAAAACGTGATGATAAACAAATTGATTGTCCTTCAACCGCCCTTAAAAAATCACCAACAAACTCATTGGCTCCACCATGAAACTGATTTTTTTGATTTACCAATATTTTAATTTGCTTTATGACATCCCCATTTTTCACATATGCATACTGGCATTTCATTTTTCTAAGGCCATCCATTTTTTAGCAATTTCAGAAAATATTAACCTTGAAAGTTATGAACCATTCACCTGTCAAGAAAAACAGTTTTTTATAACCAATTGCATATTTTCTTTTAACTGCTCCAAACTCTTAACCAAGCCTTGCTTCTTTATCGTTTGTAAATCCTCTTTCAACTCTTTTGCAGCACGAGCCAAAGCTTCTTCCTGGTAATGTTCATGCGGCAAAACTCCAACCTGTGGCATTTCAGCCAGTCCAGATTCCCGTGCCTGTTCCTGAAACCCTGTATTACGCCAGAAAAAAGCACCTGGCATCGTCGTCGGAATAACCAATACATAAAACAGTGCCCGCCCGACCAGCATAGTGGCCATAATCACAAACCCCAACAAAAGCCAGGCAGAAAAACCGGCAATGCCTTCACCACTACAGACTACAGCCCCCGCAAGAGCCGCAAACAGACTTACACCTAAACCGATATTACGTACAACGTAGGTATACCCAAAGGTTGTGCGCTGAACCCAGTGAGAAGCCGCGGCTTCATTGCCACATTTTTCCAGATAACGTGCATGAAAAAATAGGCCGATGCCTTCCAAAACCAGACCAAATACCATTAACCATGCCATAGGCATCATCAGCTCAGATATTCCCGACCCTTCATATAATAAAACAGCAGAAAATACCAAACCCACCCACAATGCACCCAGCGTGAACATAGTGCCATAAAAACTGGTTAATACCTGCCAATGATTCCAGAAAGGACGTGCTTTAATCCGATAGATTTTATGCATGGCATACAGTGCGACAGGGCCAGAAATAACCGCCAACCAACCAAACAACCCTGACAGGAAAGAGACCACTCCATGAGGCAACCAGTTAAACAGCCCGATCGTCGTGACTGTATAACCGCCTAACATGGTATAAAAAACGGCCAGAGAAGCGACTTCACGACTCACAGGAGAATAGCGTAAATTATTAAAGGCACGGTAAAAACGATGCGGCTTTCCTAGGTGCATCGTTGAAATACCCAAAGCAAAACCTTCCAATACCAGCAACGTAACCAACATCAATTTATTCGTAACCGGGTGGCTTTCAACTGATAACATATCCAGGCCAAACATCGGGCCAAGAAACAACAATAGAAAAGCACCTATGACCCCTTGAGAGATCAATGTAAAAAATACCAATGGATCTTCCCTGGAGCTCAGTTTCTTAAAATTCCAGCCACGTTTGATTTTTCCAGATTCACTCCCTTTATGACGAACCCTTACTTTGAAATCGGCTTGTCCCGCTTCTTCTTTCGTATAACGAATCGGCATCGTATCAGGACGCGTCATCTCTTTTGGCAAACTGCGCGTTTGCTGAAAACGAATATTTGGACGGGTAATCCCGGGCGTTGGAAAACCTGGAATTTCCATCTTTGCCTGTATACGATTTTCAGGCTTTGATTCAATGATTCCAAAATCCAGCGCCCCACCCAGACAGGCCGAAGCACAGGCGGGCTTCAAGCCGACTTCCAGACGATCCACACACATATTACATTTTGAAACCTGACCTTTTTCCAGATCCAGTTGCGGTGCATTATAAGGGCACACCCATGTGCAATAACCACAACCAAAGCAGATATCAGGGTCTTGCAGAACGGCACCATATTCAGCATATTTGGTATAAGCGCGTGTCGGGCAACCTTTCAGACAAACCGGATCTTCACAGTGATTGCAGGCCATTGAAATATTCATGCGCTGATAGGCCGGATACGTTCCCCCTTCGACATAACCTACGGAACGAAAACTGATATGCGCAGGCAGATCATTTTTTTCACTGCATGCAGATTCACATGCATGGCATGCAATGCAGTTATCTGCGGTAAAGTGAAAACCATGCTGTTTGTAGCGATTCGGATTATACCCTATTTCAGCATCGCCATTAATATTCAGGCTTTTGCCAAACAACTCACTGTTCTCATCTGCAAGTTGAATTGGAGTGCCGTGCTGGCTTTTTTCAGGAACTTCTACATTGGGAATAATCGCATAATCCGGTTCATTGTCACGTACTTTAAACATTTTTCTACCTTAAAAACCCGATATTAATAAGTTCGTGCTGCAACATTACGCACAGCCGCCGCATCTTGATCTTCAACGGCTTCAATTCTCACTGCATTTTGTTTGAATGCGGGCTGCCTTGAATAGGGATCAAGCAATCCGAGCGTCAAGCGATTAACGCAGTCGTGAAAGTGAAAAGGGATAAAGACTGTATTCGGAGCAACGCGCTGGGTTAACTGCACCAATACAACAGCATCACCCCGCCGACTGACTAATCGTGCATAACTCATATGCTCTATGCCAAGTGCTTTAGCCGCATCCGGATTCATTTCCATGTAAGGGGTTGGGCTAAATTTATTTTGATTACCCACTTTGCCTGTTCGTGTACGTGTATGAAAATGCTCGACAACACGACCACTGCTGAGCCAGAAAGGGTATTCATCATCAGGTTTTTCATTATTATCGATAAAATCCAGAGGAATAAGTTTGGCTTTACCATCGGGGTACTGAAACTTGCCATCCGTGTACAGACGAGGAGCGCCAATAACAGCACCTTCAGTGCATGGCCATTGAACTCCACACTGCTCTTCAAGCATTTGATATGTCATGCCGGAATAGTCCAGCATTCGTCCTTTTGAAAGCTCGCCCAACTCTTTGAAAACACCCTCCGCTGTTTCTGGAAATCTGATTTTTTGGCCGTTATCAAAACGTTTGGCCATCTGATTGAAAATCCAGAGATCCGGTTTGGCAAGCCCCGGCGGATCAATAACGTTATTCACTAGGTTCACCCGGCGTTCGGTATTAGTGAATACCCCCTCTTTTTCCGCCCAAAGTCCACTCGGTAGAAAAATATGTCCATATTCGGTCGTCTCAACATCCTGATAAGCATCCTGAACAATCAGGCACTCCAGCTTCTCCAGCGTTTTTCGAATACGCGCTGTATTCGGCATTGAGGTCATAGGATTGGTTGCAATTAACCAGAGCCCTTTAATCTCTCCGGTTTCAATGGCGGGGAAAATATCTGTTTGCGCCATGCCACGTTTTTTGGGGAAAAATTCAGGATCAATGCCCCAATAGTCTGCGATATATTGCCGATCTTCTTCTTTCTCCAGAACGCGATAGCCCGGAAGCCCAGAGCAGGATGACCATTCACGCGTTCCCATCGCGTTACATTGCCCGGTAATCGAAAGACTTGTTCCCCCTTCGACTCCGATATTACCTGTGATCAGATTCAGGCTATTAATTCCAACAACACCATCTGAACCATGCGTACTTTGATTGATACCCATCGTCCAGATCGACATTGCAGAATCGGCCTTGGCATAAAGCCGTGCAACATTACGAATCGTATCTTCATCAATGCCACAAATCTTTGATGCCGATACAGGGTCATACTGCGCCACCAGCTCTGAAAATTCATCAAAACCTGAAGTATTCGCTTTAATATAGGCTTGATCTTCCAGCCCTTCTTTCAAAATGACGTGCGCCAGTGAATTCAACAAGACAACATCTGTTCCCGGGGTAATCGCCAAGTGCATGTCGGCCATCTGGGAAAACATTGTGACGCGTGGATCAACGACGATCACTGGAAAGGATCTTTTTTCTAACACCTGGCGTAATCGCCAGTAGATAATGGGGTGCTGCTCTGGAAGATTCGAGCCAAAAGCCATCAAACATTCAGTATGTTCAAAATCATCATAACAACCTGGCGGCCCATCAGAGCCAAACGAGCGTTTATAACCCGATACCGCTGAAGCCATGCAGAGCGTTGTGTTACCATCATAGTTATTCGTGCCAATCGCTCCGCGCGTCAGCTTGCCTAATGTATAGAACTCTTCCGTCAGTAATTGACCGGTTGAAACAATAGCAAAACTGTCACGACCATAGGTCTCCTGAATACGTTTGATTTCCGAGGCCGACCGATCCAGAGCATGATCCCAACTGACCTCTTTATAAGCATCAATGGTCTTGTCGCGAACCAGTGGCACAGTGCCACGACCCGCGCTTTTAAACAGTTCGTACTCAAAAATGCCTTTAATGCAAAGCTTGCCACGATTCACATCCGCATCACTCGATCCACGACATGAAACGGGAGTGCCATCCGCATTTAAACCCACTTCGATTGAGCAGCCGGTTGAGCAGTAACCACACGTAGTGTACTTCCATTCAACAACACCTTTATCAGGCAACTTAACAGGATTTTTTTTCTGGCGACCAAATAGCATATTTAAAGTCCGGTATAAACGTTTATTAAACTAATACTTTCTCGTTCCCATGCTCCTGCGTGGGAATGCATACGGAGCTATCATTATGTTGCGGTATGGGTTCCCACGCAGGAGCATGGGAACCAGAAATTTTTCATGGTATTAATACTTCAAAAAGAGAGACTCACCTTCCAGCTTTACAGGAAAGTGTGTCGCACAACCTTCATCAGGAGGTAAAGCGCAGCCATCCTCCAAAGAAATTACCCAGTTATGCAGTGGGCAAGTGACTCTCTTTCCGTGAATAATGCCTTGTGACAGCGGCCCTTTTTCATGCGGACACTCATCACGCAGCGCAAAGACCTCATCATCAATCGTACGAAACAGTGCAATATCACCATCATCACTATTAATAATTCGCGAACCTTGACGGGGAATATCACTTAACTTTCCAACTTCAATCCAATCACTCATGACTATTTCATCCACTACGACTTGTTAATTTGAGTTAACGGTGCAAATTCATGTGCATCCACACCTTCGCTGGCACGCTGCGCCCAAGGATCAACCTGCGCATAAACCTGCGACTCCAAAAAGCGCTCATTCAGTGCTTTACGCCCTTCAGCATCTTCAACGACACGCTGTTTTATATAAGAGAGACCGATGCGTTCAACCCAGTGAGCGGTACGCTCCAGATAGTGCGCCTCTTCACGATAAACCTGCATGAAAGCACCGCAATACTCTCGCACTTCCTCTGCCGTCTGAACTTTACATAGCAAGTCAGTCACACGAACTTTTATACCGCCATTTCCTGCAACATGCAGCTCCCAACCGGAATCAACCGCAACGACTCCAAAATCCTTGATCGTTGCTTCAGCGCAGTTACGCGGACAACCACTGACTGCAATTTTGAATTTGGCTGGTGTCCATGAACCCCAGGTCATTTTTTCCAGCTCGATTCCCATCTGCATCGATTTCTGAGTCCCAAAGCGACACCACTCTTGTCCGACACAGGTCTTAACCGTACGCAATCCTTTGGAATAGGCATGACCCGAGATCATTCCACCCTTATTCAAATCCCCCCAAACCGCAGGCAAATCCTCTTTTTTCACACCAAGCAGATCAATACGCTGACCACCAGTAATTTTAACCGTTGAAATTTCATACTTATCCGCCACATCAGCAATGGTACGCAACTCATCGGCAGTCGTTAACCCACCCCAGATTCGGGGTACAACTGAATAAGTACCATCTTTTTGAATATTGGCGTGAACACGTTCGTTGATAAAGCGGGAACGATAATCATCCTGTGCTTTTCCGGGCCATGCGGCAATCAAATAATAGTTGAGCGCAGGACGACAACTGGCGCAACCATCAACCGTCCGCCACTCCATTGCATTCATCAAAGCTTTCAGTGAAGTCAGTTTCTGTTCAGTAATCGCCTTGCGAACATCATCGTGCGTATAGTCAGTACATTTACAGACAGGTTTTTCAGATGGAGTGTCAGAATAATCAGCGCCCAAGGTATGTGCAATTACCTGTTCAACCAACCCCGTACACGAACCACACGATGCTGAAGCTTTGGTATGCGCTCGCACTTCATCCAGAGTCTGCAACCCCTTTTCGGTGATCGCTTTAACGACATCACCTTTACAAACCCCATTACAACCGCAAATTTCTGCATCATCACTCATGGCAGCAACAGCATCATTAACACCGCCATGCCCAGAGTCCCCTAAATGAGCCTGCCCAAACAACAAGTGAGTGCGCATTTCGCTGACATCCGTGCCTTCACGCAACAACTCAAAATACCAACTGCCATCAAATGTATCGCCATAGAGAACAACACCGACAATTTTCTGATCTTTCAGAACTATCTTTTTGTAGACACCATTTGCGGGATCTTGAAAAACAATATCATCCGTTGTTTCATCACCATTAATGACTCCAGCAGAGAACAGATCCACACCAGAGACTTTCAGTTTGGTTGAAGTTTCGGTATGCGCATAATGCTTATGGTCAATGTCAGCCAGTTGACTGGCACAGACTTTAGCCATATCAAACAAGGGAGCTACCAATCCATATGTATGCTCTCCAAACTGAACACACTCACCTACTGAATAAATTGCAGGGTCGCTCGTCAACATTGTCTCGCTTACAACAATTCCACGATCACAATGAATGCCCGCTTTTTGAGCCAGCTCAACATTAGGGCGAATTCCGACCGCCATCACCACGAGATCCGCTTCGATTTCGACCCCATCGGTGAAACGCAACCCCGTCACATAATCATCCCCTAAAATTTCTTGCGTCTGAGCTTCCATCAAAAAGTGGATGCCGCGTGATTCCAGCTCGGTTTGCAATAGTGCTGCTGCGGGTTGATCCAGCTGGCGCTCCATCAAACAATCCAGAAGATGCACAACAGTGACATCCATACCTTGAAGTTTCAGACCATTAGCGGCTTCCAACCCCAACAAGCCTGCCCCAATGACGACCGCTTTTTTCTTGGTTTTGGCACTATCGAGCATCGTATCAACATCATGAATATCACGAAAACCGATCACACCCGGCAATTGCCTCCCTGGCACAGGAAGTATAAAAGGATTTGAGCCGGTGGCAATCAACAGACGATCATAGAATTCACAAGTCCCATCTTCTGCGACAACCTTTTTTTCAGTACGGTCGATTTCAACCACGGTTTTATTGGTGTGCAGTGTAATATTGTTATCTTTATACCATTGCAGATCATTGATCATGATCTCATCAATGGTTTTTTCGCCCGCCAACACAGGGGATAGCATAATTCGATTGTAGTTACCGAAAGGTTCCGCACCAAACACCGTAATATCGTAGGCATCAGGAGCCAGCTTCAACAGCTCCTCAATCGTTTTCATCCCCGCCATACCATTACCGACCATGACCAACTTTTCTTTCACGCGAGATCTCCGTTACTTAAATTACAACATCTTAATGGGTCGCTATTTTACATGAAAAGGGCAATTTGTATGCCAGTAAATTAGAATTTGTAATTCAGTTAATTAAATAGATGGTTTACCTGGCTTTCAAACTACCTTGACATACCCTGCATACCAATAGATCGCACCAAAACACAGCAATAAACGTCCAAGACAGTGCAACCACAAAAGACTTCATTGTAAAATTTCTTGACTATAAAAAGCTAAATTAGCTATGTTGGTAGATACTCATAAACCAAATCACCCTTTCTCACAGGAGAATACGATGCATAACAAATTAAAAATTCATCAATATATCTCATCACTTTACCTTCCGGTTTTAGTGATTGTTATGGTTATTGTGTTAACAGGCTGTAGCGCTGCACATACGATGATAAAAAAGCGTAATTTGGATGTGCAAACCAAAATGAGTGAAACAATTTTTCTGGAACCCACCAAGCCTGCCAATAAAATTATTTATGTTTCGATCAGAAATACATCAGATAAACCACTGGAGATCAAGAACAAGATCAAAAACCTCTTAACCGAGAGCGGCTTTACCATTACACAAGATCCTGATGAAGCCAAATTCATGCTGCAAGGCAATATTTTACAGGTAGGAAAAAGCGATCTGCGCGCTGCAAGAGACGCCTTGGCTTCGGGTTGGGGCGGCATGGTTACTGGTGCAGCAATTGCTGGAGCGACCGGAGGCAGCAGCCGAAACATGATGGGTTCCGGACTATTGATGGGCGCACTATCTTTGGCGGGAGATGCTCTGGTTGATGATACACTATTCAGTATGATTACTGACCTGCAAGTACGTGAACGCCCTCTTGCCGGCGAAGTTATCACACAGAGCCAGCGCACCGCAGCCAGCCAGGGCACAGCAACGACAATGACACAAAATGTCAGCGGCGGCCAAATTAACTGGAAGACTTACCGTACTCGCATTGTAAGCACTGCAAATAAAGCCAACTTGAAATTTGAAGAAGCCCTGCCTGCACTTGAAGATGGCTTGGTTCGTTCAATTTCCGGGATGTTTTCTGAATAAACCACCCCGCAGCAAGCTGACGGGGTATTGCTGAAGAGTTTTCCGAAATTCTTTGGAATTTCATCGCAACAACTTTTTTATAACGTGGCAAGCCACGGAGAATTAGACTCCAAGAGATTAAATTAACTGAAACTTAGGCTGAGGAACGTTTACAAAATAACCTCGTCGCAGTAGGAACGCCGGTTACCCGGCGTCCCCTGCCCAGATCCCTGCGTGCGATTTTCCCGCACAGGGCTCTTCAAACATACTCACTCGCGTAGTAAGACAAATTCTCACGCAAGCCCCCGATTCACTGTCTGGCATGACTGCTGGGCTGGCGTCGGAAACGCAAAGCGCTCCAGCACCCGTTTCAACTTCGGCCATGTCAGACTTCGCCTTTGACTCCGTCTATTTAACCACTTGTACAGCAATTTCACCACCTCCTTGTAGAATATCCACAGGCCTCGGCTGTTGCCCACTACACGGAAGTAGTTGTAATGTCCACGTACTTTCCGCTTCAGGGTCTTGAGCAAGACCGGCAGGCGTTTGTGCCGATTGGCTTTTAGCCACTCTTTGCACGCTCGCACACTGCCGCGCAGTTTCTTCTTCGCTGTCCGTCGCCATACCCTTGGGGTTCCCTTGCTGTCGGCTTCCCAGTAAAACTCAAAGCCCAGAAAGGTGAACCGTCGGTCACGGCCCGGGTGGAATCGACTGAAACGATGGATGCAGGTCTTCTCTGGTGCCACAGCCAAGGCAAACTTCTTCAATCGCTTGGGCAGGACTCTGTAGAAGGCTTGCGCCTCACGTCGGTACTGGAAGGTGCAGACGAAGTCATCCGCATAGCGGATGATGTGCGCCTGCCCCTGACAGTGCGGCTTAGCCACCTTTGTAAACCACAGGTCCAGCACGTAGTGCAGGTAGATGTTCGCCAGCGTCGGCGAGATCACGCCCCCTTGCGGGGTGCCTGTGTGGGGGTGCAATACCGTGCCGTCGGTTTCCAGTATCCCGGCTTTGAGCCAGGTGTCGATCAGGCCGAGAAACGGTTTGTCGTCGATCCGTTCGCGCAGCATCCGCAATAGCCAGTCATGGTCGATGGTGTCGAAGAAGCCTTTGATGTCAGCCTCGACGACGTAACCATAGCGGCCAAACTGAAGCTCGTAGGTGAGGTCTTTGACTGCATCTTTCGCGCCCTTCTTTTGCCGGTAGGCATAGCTGACTGGCTGGAAGTCTGCTTCAAAGATCGCTTCGAGCAGCAGTCGTGCGGCACTTTGCAGTAGCCGGTCTTCGACCACCGGTATGCCCAGTGGGCGTTCTTTGCCGTTTCCCTTGGGGATATACTTTCGCCGAACCAGCCGACTTCGATACTCTCCCCGTTTCAGACGCTCTACAAGTTGCCTTATGTTGGTGTCCAGTTGTTTCCCATACTGGGCCACCGTCTCCTTGTCTACGCCCGCCGCACCTCGCTTGTTGAGCTTTCGCCATGCGGTGTGCAGCAGCGCTTCGTTCAGACAGCCGTAGAGATTTTGGAATCGGTGAGCGCTCAATGTGCTCGCCTTGGTGGATAGTGCCCGCAAGAAGGTTGGCTCGACGTGATCCGGCCCTGCATTGTCCGGCGCGAGTTGCCTTTGCGAACTGCGTATGTCTGTCACTCCCTTCCCCATGTGATCGGCCCTACCGTCTCCGAGTACTATGAAGTGATCCGACTTCCCAATGGCCTTCAGACAGCATTCCCGTTTCTGGCGGTTCTGCATGCCTTACCCTTCCCTTGGAGCCAATGGGATCTCCCGCGTTCATGACGCATCTCTTGTTACATGCCGTAGCTTGAGAACTCCGCCGGTTCTCCACAGACTCACCAATCCGTCTGCTTTGTATTGGCTTCACGGACGTTACAACGCTGGCCAACCGGAACTGTTCATTTCGAAGCGATACCATCTCTAAGGTCCTACGTAACCAAACGGCCTATAACATTCTCTGTGTACGCTTCACCTCTCTTGTTCACGTATGCAACAGTCTTCTTAACCAATGCACCGTTCCGCCAGAGGCGCAACACTCGATAATGGTGGGTGGTTAACCCTTTCCATGCCGGGACTTTCACCCGACCAGATGCGCCACGCTTTGCGCGGCGCGCTAACATTATGAGGTACAAGTATTATTCCGTGCCGTTCCTTAGGAACATTCACGCAATAACTTCTGCACTCTGACTTGCTCTTTTACTCCGGCTCAAACGATCTCAATCGTTACATAGGCCAGCTATGCGCCTCTTGAGATCGTTTGAGCCGGAGCAAAATTTCTACGCCATAGTTGCAGAAGTTATTCCGTGCACGTTCCTTAGTTAATTTTAACTACCACCAATAGAGCAAATTTCCTCAACATCTTCAAAGCCATTAAACTCAGCATGTTCACCGCAAACCTTACAATCAGGGTTACGTTTGAGTTTCAGTGTCATAAAACTGCTTTCAAGTGCATCGTAATACAGCATTTTTCCAACCAGTGGCGAACCCATATCCAATAAAATTTTGAGTGCTTCCGTGGCTTCAAGCAATCCAACCGTTCCAGGCAATACACCGAGCACCCCTGATTGAGCACATGAAGGTGCCAGATCATCCGACGGCATCACTGGAAACAGGCAACGATAACAAGGCCCGTCACCCGACTCATGAGCTGGCCAAAACACGGTCACCTGCCCTTCGAAACGGTAGACAGCGCCATGAACATTTGGAATTTTCAGATAGGCACAGGCATCACTAACCAGATAGCGTGTTGCCAGATTGTCCGAACCGTCAATCACGACATCATACTGTGAAAAAATATCTTCGACATTACTGCTATCTAATCGAGTCTCATAGGTGATTACGTTAACCGCAGGATTCAGCCCTTCCAGCGTCTCTTTTGCTGAGAGAACTTTAGGCGTTCCAATACGCGCTTCTGCATGCACTACCTGACGTTGCAAATTACTGCGATCAACCACATCGTGATCAATAATACCCAGCGTACCGACACCCGCCGCAGCCAGATAGAGCGAAGCGGGAGAGCCAATTCCGCCCGCACCAATCAATAGCACTTTGCTATCCATCAATTTCAGCTGGCCTGCTTCACCAATTTCAGGTACTAACAGGTGCCGTGCATAACGTTCACGAGCCTCTTTATCGAGTGAACGAGGCACTTCAAAATCCAGCCCTTCATTTTTCCACCCATTAAAGCCACCAGCAATAGAGCTTACATTTTCATACCCCATATTTTTCAGGCATTCTGCCGCAAACAGTGAGCGCACTCCGCCTGCACACATCACAAGCAGTGGCTTCGTTAAATCTGGCACAGTCTCTTCAATACTAAGCTCCAAAAAACCCCGACCTAATCGAGCAGCACCCACTGGGCTCCCTTGCGCAATTTCATCAGCCTCACGAACATCAATTAGTACGGCTCCACTTTGCTGCATTTCAAAGGCTTTCAATGGTGCTATCTCAGGAATTTTTAATCTTATTTCAGCTAATCGGCGATTTTTTTCTTTCATTGTTTCCTTCTTTTAAAGTATGATTCAAACGTTCCGCCTCTTTTGAAGCAGGATGGCTGCATTATAGCGTGAATTATGGTCTTGTGGATGTTCTAACTTTCACAGCAAACAGCAGATTTCCACAAAATTTCCAAAAGCCTCAGCTTCATCACTTTTTCGTCGATATACTACTAACGTACTTACAAATAGATTGCTCATATCAACAACTCAGGAGACAGAGATTTGCGTAATACTTTGACTCTACATCAACCCCTAATAGTAATTGCTATCGTCTCTCTTTTATTGCCGAACTATAGCCATGCAAATACTTCTACATCACAATACACTGAGCAACAAACTACTTTTTTAAAGGCAGAAGATGCTCTAAAAAAAAGCGACCTCAATAGATTTAACTCTCTTATAAAAAGGTTACAAAACTATCCGCTCTACCCTGATCTGCTCTACAAATCAATGCAACGCCGCATTAATCAGCTTTCCCAATCAGATATTGATGCATTTACACAAGCTTTCCCCGGAACGCGTGCCACAATGCGCCTGCAACAAGAGTGGCTCAAAAATTTAGCCCGGAAAAAGCAATGGGAAACCTACCTTGATAACTGGCAACCCACAAAAAATATAACATTGCAATGCAACTACCTCAATGCACTCCTCAATACAGGCCAGCAGCAAAAAGCATTTGAAGAAGCCAAACCACTCTGGTTAGTCAGTCATTCCCAAAATCAAGAATGTGATTCAGTATTTTCGGCCTGGCAGAAAAGTGGTGGTATTAACAGTGAGTTGATCTGGCAGCGTATCAAATTGGCTATGAAAGCAGGTAATATTTCTCTGGCCAGCCATTTAGCAAAAAACCTGAACAAAACAGACCAACACTGGGTCTCACTCTGGAAGCAGGCTTATAAAAATCCACAATTTGTACTCGAAAAGAAAAAATTTCTTCGCAACCATTCAATCAGAAGTACAATTTTTGTGAGCGCTATAGAAAAAACCAGTAAAAAAAGTGGTGAACATGCGGCAAAATTATGGGAGCAACTCACTGTAAATTACCGATTCAGCACAGATGAACAAGCACGGATTAAACGAGCCATCGCTATGGCACATGTCGTAGATCATCACCCAGATGCTCTAAAATGGCTCGCTAACATACCTGAAACCCATGTTGACAAAGAGATACGTGACTGGAGAATCAGAATGGCTCTACACAATGAAAATTGGGAAGGAGCGCGCTTCTGGATAGAGCAGCTCCCTATCAATGAAAAAAGTAGTGAACGATGGCGTTACTGGTATGCGCGTGCTTTAGAAGCAACGGGCAACAACGATTCGGCACAAAAATATTATAAAATAGCAGCAACCTCTCGAGACTTTTACGGATTCCTGGCCGCAGATAAAATCGACATTCCCTACCAATTCAGTGATTACCCACTTGAATACCCGGAATCTGAATACAAAATTATAGAAAGTATTCCGGGCTTTAAAGAAGCCCGTGAATACTATCAACTCAATCGTCTTTCTGAAGCACGTAACCATTGGTGGTTCATGGCAAGAAAAATGGACAAGAAACTATTAAAGCGTGCTGCAAAAATTGCACAAAACTGGGGATGGCATCACACGGCTATTTTTACCCTGGCAAGAACTGACTACACAGATGATCTTAATTTACGCTTTCCGGTCAATTTTGAAAAAACGGTAGCAAAAGAAGCAGAAAAACATAATCTGGATAGCGCCTGGGTTTATGCCATTATCCGCCGAGAAAGTGCATTTAATATCAAGGCTCGTTCCAGAAGCGGTGCATTAGGACTCATGCAACTCATGCCAAAAACGGGAAAATATATAGCCAATGCTCAAAACACCCGACTGAAAAGCAAAAAAGAGCTGCTGAATGCCAATCTTAATATTCGATTGGGCACAGCTTATATGAGGTATGTGCTGGATAAACTTCATGGCAACACAGTGCTTGCCATTGCGGCTTATAATGCTGGCCCCAATCGAATTAAGAGCTGGATACCGGAGCACAAAACCCTGTCAGCCGATATCTGGCTTGAAACATTACCTATACGGGAAACACGTAAATATATGCGTGCGGTATTAGCCTATACTGCAGTTTATGAAAAACTTTTAGGACATACTCAAACCAGGCTCAGTGACCGTATGCCGCCTATTCAGCCTGAAAATATGGCACTTGCCATGCTGAAAAAAAGTGAAAAACAGACTATACAATAATTCAGAGATTGCACATTGCACCATTATCGACTTTTTTTAAACATAACCAGCCTTACCATCATCCTGCTTTTTATTGCAGGATGCAGCAGCAGGAACGATGTTCCTGTTCGTACAAAGCTAAATATTCAAGCATCATTTCCTAAAGGTGGCAGTACAGCCAGCGGCCAACCAATCAAGTCATTCAAGACGCAAGGGGAGCTTTCTGCCTATATACGCATTCGCGGATTAAACGGCGATCAATTTAACAAAATGGAAATTAAAGATGACCGAGCAATATTTTCTATTGATGATCTTCCGCCAGCAACCTACTCAATTGACATTGAATTCAGGTATCAAACTGAAGAGTACGGTAGTGTTACACTGCTCGAAGCAACCCGAACCATCACAATCATTGAAGGTGGAACGAGCCTTACTTTCAATGAAGAATCTTACCTATATCTTGATGATGATGATGACAACATATCAAACTACGAGGAGTTAAAGAATGGCACAAATCTGAACAAAATTGAAGATACGACAGCTCCTCTAACAACCGCACTCATCAATGACGGAGAGATCACAAGTGAGACTGGAATATCATATATAGGCCCTCAACAAGTCACACTCAAATGTACGGAACAAGGCTCTTCAGTGTTTGCTTCCGGTTGCAATATCACCTATTACACAACAGATAAAAGCGACCCCAAAACCAGCCCGACTCGAATAGAATATAGCACCAGTATTCTAGTCGAAGAAACAACCACGCTTAAATATTATTCTGTAGATTACGTAGGAAATAAAGAGCCTTCTTCGAGCACTGTAGAATTGATCATTCTTCCTAACGATGAAAGCGCACCAAAAACAAAGCTCACTCCTCCACCAGGAACCTATCAAGGGCTTATTAGAGTACAGGCAGAGTGCACAGATACGGGTGGTTCCGGTTGCGATGATATGTATTATACAGTCGATGGCAGTAATCCAAAAACCAGCCCGACGCGTACAAAATATGCAGACACTTCAATCGTAATTTCAGAAACCATCGTCCTGAAGTTTTACTCCGTAGATAATGCAGGGAATGAGGAAGAGACTCAAACGGTAGATTATATAATCACTAACGCAAGAGCACTCAGCCGCAGTATCAAACCTCCTGCAACCCCCTATCTCGCCGCAGAAACATATTCAGTAAACCTCGGTAACACCACTACCTCTTTTTCAGCAATTCATCCCTCGGGTAATTTTGCATATCACATTGAAAACAGCAAAGTGTCAGGCTTTCAGTTAAAGCCAGCATCCACTCAACCAATACTTGAACTAAAAACCCAAAACACCCCGATCAGTATTGCCATCCATCCATCCGGAAAATTTGCCTATATCGTATCGAACAATAAGGATTCAAGCAGCATCACTGCATATAAAGTTAATAAGAAAACCGGAGCCTGGAACAAAACAGATTCACCTCTTTACAACCTGCCAATTCATGCAAAAATTATCACAATCGCACCCAGCGGTAATTTTTTATACCTTTTAATTGATCAAAATATTATAACTTACAACATCAACCATGAAACAGGAAAGATCACCGAATCATCCAATCAATACACTGTATTAACAGCAACACCCAGTGCCGCACTCATCAGCCAATCAGGCGAACAACTTTACATCCGCTATCAAGTACTGGATATGATAGAAAAATATACAATAGATACTCAAACAGGTGCATTGGATGGCCCTACCAAACAACTGCCTGTCAATAGCACAACAGTTCCAAAAACCATGCTGATTCGAGATCAAAGTTTCTACCTCATTGACAGCCATTACCCACTATTCACAAAATCTGTGGATAACTATGTGGAAACTTTTTGGTAAACAATCTTCAAGCACTACTATCACACATTTCTATACAAAATGATCAAAAAATAGACAGATACAATAATATCCCGTCAAGCCCATTATAAAAAATTGTTATGATGTGGCTTTTTCAAAATACCTTAACCATTATTCATGCTTACTTTTAACGAAGTCACCTTGCGCCGTAGCAGCGAACCTTTATTCGAACACGCCTCTTTTCGTATTCATACAACAGACAAAGTAGGCTTAACCGGTGCCAACGGCACAGGAAAATCCAGCCTGTTTGCATTAATCATGGGAAAATTAAGTGTTGACTCGGGTAACTTTTCACTGCCTCCCAAATGGGTCATATCACACGTTGCCCAGGAAACCCCTGCCGTTGATATCGCAGCCATTGATTACGTGATGGATGGTGATCAGGAGCTACGTAATATTCAACGCGAAATCAACCAGTCAGAGAAAAACGGTGATGGCTCACGTCAGGCAGCACTGCTTCACCAGCTTGAAGCCGTCGATGGTTATACTGCACGAACACGTGCCGCCCAGCTCATGAACGGTTTAGGTTTTACTACAGAACAGGAAGAGAGCCCGGTTTCATCATTTTCTGGCGGTTGGCGAATGCGTTTGAATCTGGCCCAGGCATTAATGTGCCGCTCAGATTTATTACTTCTTGACGAACCCTCCAACCATCTGGATCTTGACGCAGTGCTCTGGCTCGAAGAGTGGCTCAGGCGTTACCCTGGAACCATGATTCTAATATCACACGATCGTGATTTTCTTGACCGTTGCATAAACCATGTTGCCCATATAGAGCATCAAAAAATCACACTCTATCGCGGCAACTATTCAAGCTTTGAACGTCGCCGCGCTGAAAGCCTGGCTCAACAACAAGCGGCTTTTACTAAACAACAGCGTGAAATTGCTCATATTCGAAGTTATGTCGATCGTTTTCGCGCTCAGGCCACAAAAGCACGTCAAGCCCAAAGCCGCCTGAAAGCACTAGAACGCATGGAAGAGATTGCTCCGGCTCATGTTGATTCACCATTCCACTTCTCTTTCTTAAAACCAGAAAAAACACCCAATCCAATGCTTCAACTTCATGAAGCCACTGCATCGTATGGCGATAAAACCATTATCAAAGATGCTGATTTCAATCTGGTTCCTGGTGATCGAATCGGCCTGCTTGGCCCCAATGGTGCGGGAAAATCAACCCTGATTAAAATATTAGCGGGTGAAATGGAACCAACAACAGGCCAGTATAAAGCAGCAGATCAATTAAAAATTGGTTATTTTGCACAGCACCAACTCGAACAACTGCATGATGATGGCTCCCCTATCGAGCACTTGCAACCACTAAACCCTGCCGCAACAGAGCAGTCATTAAAAAACTTTCTCGGAGGGTTTGGTTTTAGTGGCGAAAAAGCACTCTCTCCCATTGCACCCTTTTCCGGTGGTGAAAAGGCACGGCTTGTACTTGCATTATTGGTTTATCAAAAACCAAACTTGCTGCTGCTTGATGAGCCCACCAACCATCTCGACCTTGAAATGCGTCATGCACTCACATTGGCATTGCAAACTTACGAAGGAGCAATGGTGATCATTTCTCATGATCGCCATCTGCTACGCACTGTTACTGACCAACTTTTTATCGTCTGCGATACCAGTGTAGAACCTTTTGATGGCGATCTTGATGATTACAGACAATGGCTTGCTAATCGAAAAACAACACGTGCCGAGCAAACAAAAAACAACTTTATTGAAAACAATAGTACAATTAACCGAAAAGAACAGCGCAAGCAAGATGCTGAAAGGCGCAAACAACTTCAACCACTGCGCAATAAACTAAAAAAGCTGGAAAAATCATTAGAAGAGCTTGAGCAACAAAAGAGTGATATTGAGCAACAGCTCTCTTCATCGGCTATTTACGAAGAAAAAAATAAACATAAACTCAAAGAACTGCTACTATCCAGAAGCAAAATAACCGAAGCACTCACCGATGCTGAAGAGAGCTGGCTGGAAGTGAGTGAGACCTTAAGTGCAGACGACTCCCTTCAATAAATTTTCAAATAGAGATGGCTCACAAAAAAACCAAAGTTTGTATTTTAATCCCCGGCCATTGGACTGAAGTGATGGGGGGAGCCCAATATCAGATCAAATGTCTGGTAGAAGAGGCGCTTAAACAGGAAAAATATGAGATTACTTTCGTAGCACGCAACTATGATCGATCATACCAGCCAGCAGGCTATCAAATTATTCCCCTTGCAGAAGAACGAGATAAAAGACGTGGCCTGCCACGATTTATCTCTGATTACCGTAATTTAAAACAGATCTTAAGTAACCTGAAGCCTGATGTTGTGTATCAGAGGGTCGGTTGCAGCCTGACGGGAAGTGTGGCTTACCTGGCGCAATCCATGGGATTTAAACTCATATGGCATGTCGCCAGTGAAGTTGATGTGACCCCTTTTAAATTCAAGTTGTCGCGCTATTTAGTATCAAATTTCATAGAAAAAAAGATTATGGAATTTGGCATTAAACATATTGAAGATATTGTTGTGCAAACAGAAGATCAGGCTCAGCTACTTACACAAAACTATGGACGTAAATACCGAGCTGTTATCCCAAACTTTCACCCTTTTCCTGAAGAAGCCATTAATAAATCAGACCCTGTAAAAATAGTTTGGTTAGCTAACCTGAAATCACTAAAACAACCTGAAACTTTTATTAAATTAGCCCAAGCCTTGATTCATGAAAAAAATGCACGTTTTATCATGATTGGAGCCATGCAAGGCTCCACAGAGTGGCGACAAAAATTACTGAGTGATATTGGTAACCTTGATAATCTTGACTATGTCGGCCCTAAAACCCAGGATGAAGTCAATGAGATACTTTCAAGCTCACACATCCTTGTGAACACCAGCCAATACGAAGGTTTTTCCAACACCTTTATTCAGGCCTGGATGAGAGAAATGCCCGTTGTCAGCCTCAATGTTAACCCTGACCGGATTTTCGACAAACAGCCCATCGGTTTTCATGCAAAAACAGCTGAAAACCTGGTAAAAAAAGTAAAAATATTAATTCATGATCAAGAACTTCGCTACTCTATGGGAGGAAATGCAAAGAAGTATGCATTTCAGAATCACTCACTAAAAAATGTAGATATGCTATTAAATTTATTTAATGAAAGAGCTAAAAATAGTTAAATATCCTACGATTACTGGAATTTTATTCGTGCTATTGTCAATAAGTGCTGTAGCCGTTGCCAATGAAATTCAGATGAGTGAATTTGAAACAGAATCGGCAATAACCACGTCATCACTGGTAGCAGCTGTTAGCATTGACAGCAACAGCAATATGGACAAGCAGCTATCAATTGATTACGAGCTACCACAACTTCAGCACCTCAGATTCACTTACATAAACAGCCAAAGTTACCAGTCAGACCTTGATACCATTCAATATAACTTTGGTGTATCCAGCAGCCTTTATGAATTACTGGCTGTGAGTGGGGAGTATCAATATTGGGGTAAAAAAGGAGCACTGGAGACGCGTTCACTATCTACAGAGTTATCCTTGAATCTTGAAAACTGGAGTTTTAGTATCACCCCACAAATTAATATTGTTACGTTCTATATCAACTCAAGAGACGTAAATGCATTTGATTTGAATTCATTCAGCACAAATTATAGTGTTAGCTATTACGGCTGGGATCATTTTTTCATCAGCGCCAACTATTACGAAAGCCACTTCAAAAATGCTTCTTTTCTTCTGGATAGAAACAGAGACTCAATTCAAACACGGTTATCTCGACGTTTATCATTAACAACCAAAACTCTTGCATCAGGCCTTGAGCACTCCCGCAAAAGTTTATTTGCCAGCTACCTCTTTTCCAGGGTCAGCATATCTGCTGGCATCACAAAAAGTACAACCTCCATCATTCAATCTGAATCAACAACGACCAATGGCAGCTTGAACTATCCATTTACTCAACAAATTGATCTCAATTTCGGGGCAGGATTTCAAACCTACTCAGAAATATCTGGCGGTATCATTTTTTATGATATTGGCTTTACCTATTACTGGTAGTTCTATTTATACCAGGCTTTTTAAACCTTCCATATAAACAGCTTCATCAGGTGCGGCATTATCCCGCTGGGCTTTCCAGATCATTTCAGCCAGACACTCCAACATAGCATGCTCGGCATCGTGGGTGCTGCCTCTTTTCTTCGCCAACCTCTGATGTAAATT
>WFXF01000080.1 GCA_015490755.1 Gammaproteobacteria bacterium | reverse complement strand
TAGATAACTCTAAAGCGGGTAGTCCCATATTTTTTAGTGGCACACGTTTAGATATACATGCAATCAACAATAATACAGCCGCATTAAAAAAATTTGATGTCGCGCCCCCTGAATATCCACTTTTAGATCTACCAGCAAGTTTTGCTTTTGACCTGTTTCTCTCTCCTTTGACAGGTAGTTTTGCGGGGTATGAATTACTATTTCATCAGAATCGTTTAGGGAATTTCGAAAAATAATAGTTGAAACAATTTTCTGTTTTCCTGTGAAAAAGTGATTTCCGTTTAGAGCTGTCCATCTTTGGCTGCTTTGAGCACGAGTGTATCAAATTTGTCAGCCGCCATGAGCTCACGTTCAGCAACAATTACATTGACCGGTTTGCCGGTTTTTTCAGATTCTTTGGCTACTTCAGCCGCTGCGGTATAACCGATGTCGGTGTTTAAAAGTGTTGCAAGACCGACGCTGCTATGCAGAAAAGCTTTACAGCGCTCACGATCAACTTGTAGGCCTTTCAGGTTTTTTGTCGTTGCAGAGTTGGTTGCATTGGTGAGCCACTCCATCATATCGAACAGCGCTGAACCGAGTGCTGGCATCATGACGTTGAGCTCTAATTGCCCTGCCTGAGTCATGTAGCTTATGGCAGAATCTTGCCCAAGAACCTGAAAACAGACTTGATTGAGCATTTCAAACATCACAGGATTCACTTTGCCTGGCATGATGCTGGAGCCGGGTTGCACAGCAGGCAGCATGATTTCACCAAGACCCGTTCTGGGGCCGGAAGCGAGCAGGCGCATATCGTTAGAGATTCGTGTCAATTCCAGTGTGACTTCACGAATGCTCGATGAGAGGTGTTGCAGATCATTCATCGATTGCATTTGTGCTGCCAAATCATCCGCAGGTCGAATCGCTTCACCGGTCAGTTCAGCCAATGCTTTTGCAACATTTTCTATGTAACCGGGTGAGGTATTAAGCCCCGTACCCGCTGCACTGCCACCTAAACCAATCTCACAAAGTGGATCACGGCAGCTTTTCAAACGTGCTGCACAGCGCTTTAAGGTCCATGAATAGGCGCTGAACTCGCGACCCAATGTGGTAGGCACTGCATCTTGCAGATGGGTACGAGCACTTTTAACAGTATCTTCTTCTTGTGTACCGATACGAGCATATTCTGCGGCCATATTTTCTATGGCGGTTATTAATCTGGGGAGCTTTTTAAGTGCTGTCAAACGAATAGCTGTGGGAATCGTGTCGTTGGTGCTTTGCCCCATGTTGACATGATCATTGGGGTTTATTGGGCTGTATTCGCCTTTTTTACTACCTAAAGCAACATTGGCCAGGTTGGCGATCACTTCATTGCTATTCATGTTATGACTGGTACCCGCACCGGCTTGAAAGCGATCAACTACAAATTGATCAATATAGTGGCCTTCAAGAATTTGGTCACAGGCGGCAATAATCGCTTTAGCCTGTTTGTCGTCAAGCCATCCACCCTGATGATTGGCTTGTGCCGCTGCACGTTTGATTTTTACGTGAGATTGTACAAAATCACGATCGGGTGTCCGGCCACTGATTGGGAAGTTGGCGATGGCACGGGCGGTCTGAATGCCATACCAGGCATCTGTCGGTACTTGAAGTTCGCCTAAGCTGTCTCTTTCAATACGATAACCTTCGGTTTGAGCCATTATTTGTGTTCTCCTGAAGAAATTTTAAGTAATACTTTGTCAAGGGCGCGAGTGGTTAGCAGTCGTCGCAGTGTTGCAAAAAGGTACGCAGGAAAAGTGACGGGGTAGCGTAGCTTTGGTCGAGGGCTTTCCAGTGCATGAATGAGCTTTTTGAGTACTGCATCGGGAGGCAGCGTAAAGGGTGCAACAGGGCCAGGATTTGTCAGGCGTTTTTCGATTGCCTTGTAAATTGCATGATGAACACTGCTTTCTGAGTCAATATTTTCCTGATATTTTTTGAATCCATTGGCACGAAATTGGCTGGTAATAGGGCCGGGTTCAATCAGTGAAATAAAAATATCACTGTTTTTAATCTCTAAACGTAATGTATCAACTAACCCTTCCAAAGCAAATTTGCTGGCATTATAAGCGCCGCGATAGGCTAGCGCGACATAGCCCAGCAGTGAGCTGTTAAAGATAATGCGGCCATACCCTTGTTGTCGCATGATAGGAATAATACGGTTTGTCAATTCAAGCGTGCCGAATAAATTAGTTTCAAATTGTGCACGTAATACATCGCGAGTTAAATCTTCTACAGCTCCAGGCTGCCCATACGCTGCATTATTAAAAAGAGCATGCAAGGTGCCGTCAGTGCGAGATAATACCTTATCGACCGCGTGATTAATCGAGTCACTTTGGTCTAGATCCAGTCGAAAACTTTCAAGGCCTTGCGCTTGCAATGAATCCACATCTTTTTGTTGACGTGCTGTTGCAAATACACGATAGCCTTTTTCGTGTAAGCCCAATGCGCATTTTAAACCAATACCGCTGGAGCAGCCGGAGATTAATACTGTTTTTTTGTTTTTCATGTTGAATATTAAGTTTTCAATCGCTCAAAAAGTTCAAATTGTGATGCCTTTTTGTCAAAGGTTAAAACCACATCACAACCCGACTCCTTAGCTGATTGGGCAATGAGTATATCTGATAGATCGTATGTTGAATCTTGCGCTGTATTAATGAAATTACGTATGGTGGTTTGTTTCTCAAATTCCAGAATTGGCATTAACATCAAATCACCAATAGAGTTTACGATCTCTTTTCGTTCAACTTTATATACAACCTCTAATACCCATATAGTCTCCAACACAACAAGAGTAGGTATAAACAGTGTTTCTTTACGTTCTTCAGAATTTTTAAATTTTTTGTAGACGGTTTGCACCTGTTTTTTATCATCTCCAACAAGAAATCGTATCAGAATATTTGTATCGAGGGCTTTCATGAGAGTTTATTCCGTACTTTATCTTTTATTGCTTCATTCATTTCATCGATAGAGACTGGGGCGCTTTTTTTGTATTTTGAGAGCTTACCAAAGACATCATCTACTTTTTTTGTAACAGGCCTGAGAACAGCTTCATTTTCTGCTCTAATAATAAACTCCACTTTATCACCTGCGTATAGCTGTAGAGTATCCCGTATATTTTTTGGAATGGTGACCTGCCCCTTGCTTGTTAGGGTTGTTAATGACATGAGGTAATTCCTTACTTTAATTTGGATTAATGTAAAAGAGTAATACTCGGCTAAGTAGGTGTCAACGTGGTTATGATGATATTTGTTGACAGTATCAAGTGTTAGCTTAAAATAATAACAATACTAAATTAGGCTAATTTAAGCAGGATAATTATCCGTGCAACTTCAGACGTATCGTTATAAAAACGGGTGGAACAAGGTGCTCGACAGTGCTCTTGACTCTGATAAAACATTGATTACGGTTTTTTGGTCATCAGATGACGAATCCGTTCTGGCTGCATTGGATGATTTACGTCATGCCTTTCCTCTAAGCTTAATTATTGGCGCATCGGGAGCAGGGCAAATTCGGCAAGACCAGATTTTTGATGATGGATTGATTGTTGCGGTCACCCGTTTTTCTTCGACTCGGTTGCAACTGATATCTCTGAATATCCCTGATATGACACACTCTCGTAAGTTGGGCCAGGATCTAGCGCACAAACTGTATGATGAAGAACTTAAAGCAGTATTTGTTCTGACTGATGGCCTGCAAACCAACGGGTCGCAGTTGACCGATGGCATCAATGAAGTGCTTCCAGCTTCCGTTACAGTGACGGGTGGTCTTGCAGGGGATGATAATCGGTTTGAAAAGACATGGGTTGTTTGTAACGGCATACCACAAGCAGGTTGCATAACGGCTGTAGGTTTTTATGGCGATTATATTCAGGTTGGATACGGTTCAAAAGGGGGTTGGGATCGTTTGGGTATCGAGCGCCAGGTGACTCGTTCGCATAATAATATTCTCTATGAACTTGATGGCAAACCGGCACTACAGATTTATAAACGCTACCTGGGAGAGCGTGCGGATGAGTTGCCGGCCAGTGGTCTGCTTTTCCCGCTGGAGCTGCATGAAAATGGCTCACAGGAAAGCAAGGTTCGAACTATTCTGGCAGTTGATGAAACCGAGCAATCTATTACCTTTGCAGGGGATCTGCGCGAGGGGAGCTATGTCAGCTTGATGAAAGCCAATTTTGACCGGTTGGTTGATGGGGCTTCAGGCGCTGCGAGCAGAGTTGATCTTTCTAAATTTAACGATAACAACAGAGCCTTGTGTATTGCCATCAGTTGTGTCGGGCGTCGCCTGATACTCAAGCAGCGTAGCGAAGAAGAGCTGGAAGCAACGCTTGAAGTATTGCCCAAAGGTACAGAGCAGATTGGCTTTTACTCCTATGGTGAAATTTCTTCAACAGGTCATGCCGGGTGTGAATTGCACAACCAGACAATGACATTGACACTGATATGGGAAGCAAATGCACCGTCTGCTTAAGCGACAATTAAAAAAGGTCGGGTTTGTTGGACAAAGTACACCGATGAGTGTGGAGCAGATCGACAAATTGTTAAATCTGATTGATGCTTCCTATTGCGATACTGATGCTGACCGTAAACTTCTGGAGCATTCGCTGGATGTCTCTTCGGCAGAGATGAAAGAGCTATACCAGGAGCTGGAGGTTCGTTCAGCGCACAAACTGAAGAGAATGGAGCACAAATACCAGCGCCTCAAAGATAATTTGAAAGCGCACTACTTCTTTTATACATATGGAACGGATCAGGTTTTCACTTATGTCAGTGATTCGGTGCGTAATATATTAGGGTACTCTCCAGCAGAGTTTTTAATGCATTGCGATACCTATTTGACAAGAAGCCCTCTCAATGAGCAGGCCGCATATAATATAAAAGAGAGCATTAAAGGGAATCCGCAAGCCCCCTATGAAATTGAGATGCTCCATAAAGAAGGTTACACAATCACGCTTGAGGTGGTGGAGGTTCCAATTCGAAATGGGGATGGCAAAGTCGTAGAGATTGAAGGTCTTGCTCGTGATATTACATTGACAAAACGGGCGAAAACCGAGCTACTTAATCAAAAAGAACAGATGGAGTTTATAGCACACCATGATGTTTTGACCGGGCTTCCTAATCGGCTCAATTTGTATAATTATCTCCAGCGCCTTATTCATGATGCCATTCGATCCTCCGAACGATTCGCGGTTATTTTTATAGACCTGGATTACTTTAAACATATCAATGACACACTTGGGCATGATGTTGGTGATGGATTGCTTCAACAGGTCGCAGAGTGTCTGAAGGTTCATGTACGTTTTTCTGATCTTGTAGCACGCCTGGGCGGTGATGAGTTCGTGTTGGTCTTCAATGGTATTGACGACGATGAAAAGCTACTGGCATTCATTGAAAAGGTGCTGAATCTGTTCAAACAGAGCTGGCAAGTGGATGAGCATGTGCTCAAAATCACTTGTAGTATTGGTGTGGCAATTTATCCTGATGATGCAAAAAGTATTAAGGAATTGATGACCAATGCAGATGTTGCCATGTATAACTCCAAAGGCAGTGGGCGCAATGGCTTTAGTTTCTTTACGCCACAGATTGATCATAAAATGCATCAGGAAATGCAACTGACACAGGATATGCCTCTGGCAATAAAGCGCGGTGATTTTGAGCTTTTTTATCAACCTAAAGTTGATGCCAGGAGTGAGAGAGTTATTGGCACCGAAGCATTGATACGCTGGAACCATCCAGAGCGTGGTTTAATTCAGCCCTCCGAGTTTATTGGTTTGGCTGAAAGTACCGGGTTTATTATGGAGTTGGGACGTTGGGTGATTGATGAGGCGGGCTGTGCATTAGCTTATTTGGAAAAACTGGGGCATAAAGATGTACACATCAGTATTAATGTTTCGCCTCGGCAGTTTCAAAACGCTGATCTCTATTCATTGCTGAAACAGACAATTAATAAGTATGGTGTCAATCCAAAGCTATTTCATATAGAAATTACTGAACGTTTGATGATGGAGTTTGTTGAAAACAATATCAAAAAACTGGAGAAAATAAAGCAGTTAGGTGTATCAATCTGTATAGATGATTTTGGTAAAGGTTATTTGTCTCTGAAATACCTGCACCGTTTTTCGATTGATTCTTTAAAAATTGATCGATCATTTATTGACCATATCAGTGAAAGAGAGGAGAGAGTTGTTTTACTCGATACCATTATTGCAATGGCAAAGACACTGAAATTGAAAATGATGGCTGAAGGGGTGGAGCATACCTATCAACGTGACTATTTAATCAAAAAATCATGCCTCCAATATCAGGGCTTTCTTTTTTCCAGGCCAGTAAAATTAGATCAGTTTGTACAACTGCTCGAACCAGTAAATAGCGCTCGCTGTTAATGACATTTAGGACAAACTCCTGACCACACTCGTGTACCCCACTCAATAGACCATTCCTCTGTACACTTAGGTGTATGAATACTGTTTTCTGTACCGACATCCAGCAATAGCTTACATACTCGGCAATAAATATGATCATGTGTTGCTGTATTACTGTCATATATAGCTTGTCCATCGACATAAAAGCGTCGAATCAATCCTGATGATTCTAGTTGTGATAACGTCAAATAAACTGTATTTGGAGATATGGTCGGGAAACGTTGGCATAGCTCTTCATGTAATTCATTGGGTGTTCTGTGACATTTTTTCAGTAGTAGTTCTTTACAAATAGCCATTCGCTGTGGCGTTGCTCGCATCCCATTGTCATTTAATAATGTACTAATTTCAGTGTCACTCCATTCTTCACTCATTAATGACTCCTTTTTATTTCAGGTTTTAAATTCGGGCCAATTATCCCTTTTCATTAATAAATTGACAAATAAACTAATTTTAGTTTACTCTTATTTAGGAGTTATTACTAATTAGTTTTTTAATCTTTATAGTTATTTGAGGTGAGAATGAAAAACCTGTTAAATCGACAAATTTCCAGCGGTATTGCTATTGCTGTTTTTTCTGTATTTAGTGCCAGCAGTATGGCTATGTCATCCAAACCAGAAATACCTGCGGGTTTAGGTGCGTTACCGACTGAAATTCCTGACAATCCTGCAAATCCAAAAACAGCTGCTAAAATTGAGTTGGGTAAAAAGCTCTACTTTGAACCTGCGCTATCTGCCAGCGGGCAGTTTTCATGTAACTCTTGTCACAATTTAGCAACTTATGGCGTTGACAATCAAAAGTTTTCAGTCGGTCATAAATGGCAGCGTGGTGGCAGAAATTCACCCACTACATTTAATTCAGCCTATTGGAGTAAACAGTTCTGGGATGGGCGTGCGGAAACGCTGGAAGATCAGGCAAAAGGTCCTCCATTGAATCCTGTAGAAATGGCCAGTGCTGATGAAAAAGAGGTCATCAATCGCTTGAAAGAGGCGGGTTATACAGCAGAGTTCAAAGTGGCGTTTAATAATGATGCAAATGCACTTTCATACGATAATATGGCAAATGCGATTGCTGCATTCGAGCGCACACTCGTAACACCTAATGCACCATTTGATCAATATGTACGTGGTGAAAGTGAAATTTCTGAAGCCGCAAAGCGTGGTATGAACACTTTGGTTGAAGCTGGTTGTACAGCCTGTCACAGTGGCCCATTGTTTACAAATAACCAGTTTATGAAATTTTCATACGGCAGTGATATGGGCGTAAAAGAGGTGACAGGTAAAGAGTCAGACGATCATCTTTTCCGTGTTCAATCTTTACGCAATGTAGCAATGACCGCACCCTATTTTCATGATGGTTCAGCTGCAACTTTGCATGATGCGGTACGTATTATGGCGAAAGTACAACTTGCAAAAGAGCTTTCAGATAATGAGGTGAATGATGTTGTTGCTTTTCTGGAAACTTTGACAGGTGAATCGCCTCAAATTACTTATCCTGTGTTACCGCGTCCAAATGGTAAGGCGTTGACCTGGCGTGATTAATACGCTTGCATCTTTGTGATTTTCTCTTTGAGACCGCACCTATCATATTTATTGGTATGTGCGGTTTTTTTATAGTTTTAAGTATCCTGGTTTATTGTGTCACAATAGAGATATTATAGTCATAGCATCACATTATGACGTGGCCGAGTATATGTTGAAAATATCCAGTAATATCTCCATTCCTTCCAATGAAATTGAGCTTTCGGCGATTCGTGCGCAGGGGGCTGGTGGGCAGAATGTTAATAAAGTATCTTCAGCCATTCATTTGTATTTTGATATCAATGCATCATCGCTTCCCGATTTTTATAAACAGCGTTTGTTAAGCTTACGAGATAGACGTATTAGTAAGGATGGTGTGATCATTATTAAAGCACAGCAATTCCGTACTCAAATTAAAAATAGAGAAGATGCTCTTGAACGGTTGCAGGAATTAATTAAGGGTGTAGGTATCGTACAGAAAGTTCGGCGACCTACGAAGGCCACTCGAAGCGCTCAGAAAAAACGGCTCGATAGCAAAGCTCTAAGAGGTAAGGTAAAGAGGTTGCGAAGTCGGGTTTTGGATGATTATTAATCAGAGATTCCCGAGAGCAGTAGTAGATTGTAATGATACAATATTTCAGCTCCTATAGAGGAAGGCTGCAAGCAAAAAACAGGCAGCCTTCTCTGTCAGCATATTATTTTTTAATGAAGCTGATTTTTCCATCTTCAATGATTGCCTTGACTGTGTCTCCGGGCATGAAATTTCCTGATAAAATTTCCTGTGCCAAAGGGTTTTCGATCATCTGCTGAACCGTGCGTTTCAATGGTCGTGCACCGTAAACCGGGTCATAGCCGCTTTCACCGAGTTTGTCGAACACTTCTTCTGTCAGTTCAAGAGTGATGTCGCGTTCATGCAAGCGCTTGCAGATTGTTTCAGTATGTAGCACCGCAATGGCTCGAATCTGTTCACGTGCCAGTGGGTGAAATACCACCATATCATCAATACGGTTAATAAATTCAGGCCGAAAATGCTGACTAACGACCTCTATGACCGCACTTTTCATTTTATCGTAATTTTCTTCACCTGCCATCTCTTGAATAATTTCAGAGCCAAGGTTTGAGGTCATGATAATAACGGTATTGCGGAAATCGACGGTACGTCCATGACCGTCAGTGAGGCGACCATCATCTAAGACTTGCAGTAAAATATTAAAAACATCGGGATGCGCTTTTTCAACCTCGTCCAATAAAACAACGGAGTAGGGCTTGCGACGCACTGCTTCAGTCAGGTAGCCTCCCTCTTCATAGCCGACATAGCCAGGAGGAGCACCTACCAGTCTTGCAACCGAATGTTTTTCCATGAATTCTGACATGTCGATGCGAGTCATTGCATCTTCTGTATCAAATAAAAATTCAGCCAGAGCTTTGCTTAATTCTGTTTTTCCAACACCCGTTGGGCCGAGGAAGAGAAAAGAGCCGTTGGGTTTGTCGGGGTCAGAAAGCCCTGCACGAGAGCGACGGATGGCATTGGAAACGACTTCAAGAGCCTCTTTTTGGCCAATAAAACGTTTCTGAATAATACTTTCCATTTGCAGCAGTTTCTCACGTTCACCTTCCAGCATTTTGGTGACGGGGATACCAGTCCATTTTGAAACAACTTCTGCGATCTCTTCATCAGTCACTTTGTTGCGTAGCAGTGTCATCTCCATCATTTCAGCCTGACCCGCCATATCGAGCTGTTTTTCAAGCTCAGGAATGAGGCCGTATTGAAGTTCTGACATACGTGTTAAATCACCCGCACGGTTAGCAGTTTCCAACTCTATACGGGCATGATCAAGTTTTTCCTTGATCTGCTGTGTGCCCTGGAGTGCAGCCTTTTCTGATTTCCATATCTCTTCAAGGTCAGAAAATTCACGTTCGATTTCATTAATTTCTGTTTCCAGTGTGGCGAGTCGTTTTTGAGAGGCGTCATCGCTCTCTTTGGCCAGCGCTTCACGTTCAATTTTTCGTTGAATCAAACGGCGCTCCAGTCGATCCATCTCTTCAGGTTTGGAGTCGATCTCCATACGAATGCGACTGGCAGATTCATCAATCAGGTCAATGGCTTTATCCGGCATTTGACGGTCAGTGATGTATCGGTTTGACAGGGTTGCTGCGGCGACAATGGCAGGATCAGTGATATCTACTCCATGATGAACCTCATATTTCTCTTTCAGTCCACGTAAAATAGCAATAGTATCTTCAACAGAAGGTTCATCAATCAGCACTTTTTGGAAGCGACGCTCCAGTGCGGCATCCTTTTCAATGTATTGACGGTATTCATCTAATGTTGTGGCTCCAACGCAGTGTAGTTCACCACGAGCTAAAGCGGGTTTGAGCATGTTGCCTGCATCCATGGCACCTTCGGCTTTACCGGCTCCGACCATAGTATGCAGTTCGTCGATGAATAGAATGATTTGGCCCTCTTGTTTGGCAAGGTCGTTTAAAACCGCTTTTAAGCGCTCTTCAAATTCACCGCGAAATTTTGCACCTGCAATCAATGCACCTAAATCGAGTGACAGCAAGCGCTTGTTTTTCATCCCTTCAGGAACTTCGCCGTTTACGATGCGTTGTGCGAGTCCTTCGGCGATAGCTGTTTTGCCTACACCGGGTTCACCAATGAGCACCGGGTTGTTTTTTGTGCGGCGCTGTAATACCTGGATGGTGCGACGAATCTCATCGTCACGCCCAATCACGGGGTCTAGTTTACCTTGCTCAGCACGCTCAGTCAGGTCAATTGTATACTTTTCCAGTGACTGGCGCTGTTCTTCGGCATTGGGGTCAGTCACTTTTTCACCATTACGCAGCTCTTCGATTGATCTTTTGAGTGTTGATTTAGTCGCACCGGCCTTGCGTAAAAGGGTGCCGAGTGTCTCTTTGTCATCTACTGCAGCGAGCACAAACATTTCACTGGAAATGTACTGGTCTTTGTATTGTTGGGATAGTTTGTCGGTGACGTTTAAAAGTCGCCCCAAACTATTGGATACTTGTACGTCACCCTCTGCACCTTCAACGGTGGGCAGGCGATCCAATGCATGTCCTAATTCAGAGCGCAGCCCATTGACATCGACTTCAGCCTTTCCGATTAAGTGACGTGTGCTCCCGCCTTGCTGATCGAGCAGGGCGATCATTAAGTGGATGGGTTCTATAAATTGATGGTCTTTGCCAACCGCCAGGCTTTGCGCATCAGCTAATGCCTGTTGAAATTTACTGGTTAATTTATCCATTCTCATAAAAGATCCCCCATATGTTTTGGATGTTGATAGTTAGAACATGGGGGCATGATAGAGGAATTCAATCAGGAGTCGCTGGATATGGGTAAAGTTGGTCAAGCGGTACGCTAAGTCCGGCAGCATTTACAATGCGGGCATGATGGCGACGGAACTCTCTAGCGTTAACAAGCCCACAAGAGTGAGCCAGTACATCCACTTCATGGTTAAGCCAATGTGCATAATTAGCTATGCGACTGGCTTTGTCATCGACAACAAGTCCTTTTTGTAGTCGTTTGTTGTGTGTAGTAATACCGGTGGGGCAAGTGTCCTGGTGACACTGCATGGATTGAATGCAGCCGAGAGCAAGCATGAAGCCGCGTGCGGTGACGGTAAAATCAGCTCCCATACACAGTGCCCATGCAACCTTGGCTGAGGTGATAAGCTTTCCTGAAGCGATGATTCGTGTCCGGTCACGTAGCCCTGCTTCAATCAGTGTGTCCGTTAAAATAGGTAATGATTCGTTAAGCGGTAGTCCTACGTGATCAAAAAGTACTTGTGGAGCTGCACCAGAACCGCCGTTACCTCCATCGACTGTTATGAAGTCAGGTGCGTAATCCAAGCCTTGTTTTAGTATGACATCAAAGAACTCTTCCAGGTAAATTTTAGAGGAGATGACTGTTTTGAAGCCGACTGGTTTCCCTGTTACTTCCCTGATGTGTTGAATCATATTGATGAGGTCGGCGGCTGATTGGATATCGGTGTGGCGATTGGGGCTGCTGGATGTTTTTCCAACAGGAATGCCACGAATTTTGGCAACTTCTTCTGTAACCTTTACGGCAGGAACAACGCCGCCTCGCCCGGGCTTGGCGCCTTGTGATAGTTTGATCTCAAAAGCACAAACATGTTTTGAGATATCTTTAAGTTTATGGTCGCATAGTTCTCCATCTTCATTACTTACACCGTATTTGGCTGTACCGATCTGAAAAATAAGATCACCGCCACCTTCTCGATGATGGCTGGATAGACCACCTTCACCAGTATTGAGCCAGATTTTTGATTTTGCTGCACCTTGTGACAGTGATTTAATGGCAGGGGCTGAAAGTGCACCAAAACTCATGCCCGATATGTTTGCGATATGTTGGGCAATGAAGGGGGTTTCACACTGTTCGCCAATAATAAGAGGAGGAGAGGGAAGGCACTCTTTTTCCAGTTTGGGGTAGAGTGAGTTTACAAAAATAATAGAGCCCGGTTCACGCAGATCATTGGTCGAACCAAAACCGATCATGCCGCCCAGACCTTTTGAAGTGCGGTAAACCCAGTTGCGTGTGGCGCGGTTGAAGGGCATCTCTTCACGGTCGTTGGCGAAAAAATATTGGCGGAAATATTCGCCTTGCTTCTCGAGAAAATAACGTAATCGGCCTATGATGGGGTAATTGCGTCGAACGGCATGTTTTTCCTGAAAAATATCCTGAATAAACATAATAAACAATATAAGCATCACAATGCCCGCAAGCCAGCCCATGATGGTGATAACTGTTTGAATACCCAAAATTTTTACCTTTTATGTTTATTTTGATGGTTTTAGGTCTATTATACTTATCGGTTAAATGATGTGCTTAATAAATTGCATAATTGTGTTGGCTCAACTAGAATGCCGCGTCCGTGTATTTTGCACGGGTATTTTTAGTTGTTCTCCTTGCTTTATCACTGGGCTGAACTTGAATGTTGCCAGTGGGAGGCTTACATAACCGAAGGGAGTTAATGTGAGACATTATGAAATCGTGTTTCTGGTCCACCCTGATCAGAGTGAACAGGTACCTTCTATGATTGAACGATATCGTTCAAGTGTTGAAACCCGCGGTGGAAGTATTCATCGTCTGGAAGACTGGGGTCGTCGTCAGCTTGCTTATCCAATCAATAAACTTCATAAAGCACATTATGTGTTAATGAATATTGAGTGTGATCAAGAGGCATTAGATGAGATCAACAGTGCATTCCGTTTTAATGATGCAGTGATTCGTAACCTGATCATCAATTGCAAAAAAGCAATTACTGAGCCTTCAGCAATGCTTAAAGCTAATGAAGAGCGTAATGAGAGACCGTCTCGTCCACCAAGACCTGCGGCAGCTCCTGTTAAAGCTCCAGAAACCTCTGAATCAGCTTCAGAAGCTCCGAGCGAATCGTAAGCAACTATTCATTAAATTAAATTTAGGGGAAGAGATATGGCACGTTTTTTTCGTCGTAGAAGATTTTGCCGTTTTACACAAGACGGTATTACTGAGATTGATTACAAAGATCTCAATTTGTTGAAACCTTCAATTTCAGAAACAGGCAAGATTGTTCCAAGTCGTATTACCGGAACTAAAGCTCGCTATCAGCGGCAATTGGCAAAAGCGGTTCGCCGGGCTCGCTTTATTGCGTTGCTGCCTTATTGCGATGCACACAAAGGCTAGTTTGTAATATAAATATTATCTGATTTTTGAAGCCGAAATTAATTAGCTGCAAAGATGCGTGCATTTGCAAACTACATCTTACGAGGGCGCTGGTCAGCAACATTAGTTGTAGTGACCGCTGCAATTTTATCGCTTATTTTGCCGCTACTTAGCTCCATTAGCTCGGCAGCAATTGCATTAGTAACGCTGCGGCACGGCGCAAGAGAAGGGGGCTTGATCGTTCTTTTTTCTACGGCAGTGCTGCTTGCTGCTGCTGCCGTTATGCAGCAAGATGGAACTGGCGCATTTGTGACTGCAGGGGTACTGTTTGCAGTTTTATGGCTGCCTGTATGGCTGTTATCCATTGTGCTTAGATGGAGTGTTTCATTACCGATAGCTCTGAGTTTTGCTGGTGTGATCGGCTTGGTTGCTGTGACTGCAATGCATGTTGCGATGGGTGATGTTTATGCCTGGTGGCGTGATGTTCTTGACGCTGGACTAGGGCCTATACTGGAGCAGTCAGGCGTACCATTCAAACCAGGACAAATAGAAGAAACCTTTGACATATTGGCGCGTTCAATAACAGGTGTGATTGGAAGTGCATTAGTGATCAGTATGATGATCGCGCTGTTTATCGGGCGCTGGTGGCAGTCGTTACTATTTAATGAAGGTGGTTTTCAGCGTGAGTTTCATGCGTTACGTTTAGATAAGCGTATAGCGTATGGTGCTCTGGTATTGATGGGTATTGCTCTGTTTGCTGATAGTGGCGCAGGTTCGATTGTTCAGGATTTGATCGTTGTTGTGATGACACTGTTCATGATTCATGGGTTAGGTCTGTTGCACGGTATTGTTGCCGCAAAAGGTATTAGCGGTGGTTGGTTGGTGGCGGTGTATATCTTGATGGTGATTTTACCGCAACTGGCCTTTCTACTCGCGATTGCGGGGCTACTGGATAGTCAGTTCGATTTTCGCTCAAAAATCAAAGCGTAATATATAGATTTATTTTGATAAATATTTGATATGAGGTATTGCAAAATGGAAGTAATTTTGCTGGAAAAAGTACAAAAACTAGGTGACTTGGGTGATTGTGTTTCTGTGAAACCTGGTTATGCCAGAAACTTTTTGATTCCCCAGGGTAAAGCTTTGCCTGGAACAGCTGCGAATATGGCGGTTTTTGAAGAGCGCCGTGCATCGTTGGAAGCTGCGGCTAAAGACGCAAGAGAAAAAGCGAACGCACGTGCAAATTCATTAAAAGAGATAGGAGTTATTACCATTGTTGCTAAGGCAGGTGTTGGTGGTAAATTGTTTGGTTCTGTCGGTGCAAATGATATTGCTGAGGCTTTGACTCAGGCGGGTATTTCGGTTAAGAAAAGTGAAGTGCGTCTGCCTGAAGGGCCACTGCATGAGTTAGGTGAGTTTGATGTTGCTGTTCACCTTGCCGCTGATTTGAATGAAACCATTAACATCAAAATTATCTCAGAAGAGTAAGCTTGGAGTGTTGTACTCAGCAATGCCGTAAGTTATAAAAAATATAGCATTGTTGGGTATGTCGCTGGCTGGCGAGTGTATTTTTTGGGTATTGAGTAACTATGAACACTGAGTATTCAGATCCCGCTACCGAGGCTTTAAAGGTTCCACCGCACTCTATTGAGGCGGAGCAATCAGTGATTGGCGGCTTGATGCTGGATAATGGTCGCTGGGATCAAATTGCGGATCTGCTGATTGATCAGGACTTTTATCGTCAGGATCATCGCTTGATCTTTAGTTGTATTGCAAATCTCAGTGAATCCAATACCCCTTTTGATGTTATTACCATCTCCGAACGTCTTGAAAGTTTAGGTGAGATTGAAGAGGTGGGAGGGTTGTCCTATCTTGGCTCCTTGGTAAAAAACACCCCAAGTGCTGCTAACATTAAAGCTTATGCAAATATCGTTCGTGAGCGTTCAATTCTTCGGCAATTGATTCGGGTTGCAACAGATATTGGTGATAGTGCCTTTAATACTGAAGGGCGAAGCTATACCGAGCTGCTTGATAATGCTGAAAAACTGGTTTTTGAAATTGCTGATCAGGGTAATCGTGGTGGGCGTGGTTTTGTTGCAATTAAAGATCTATTGGTTAAAGCAGTTGATCGAATTGACTTGCTGTTTCAGCAAGATAATCCGATTACAGGTATTTCGTCAGGATTTTCTGATTTTGATGAAATGACCTCAGGTTTGCAACCTTCTGATTTGGTGATCGTTGCAGGCCGACCATCCATGGGTAAAACAACATTTGCAGTTAACCTTGCTGAGAATGCAGCGATTAAGCACAATGTTCCGGTTGCGGTCTTCAGTATGGAGATGCCAGGTGAGCAGTTGGCGATGCGCATGATGTCTTCTTTGGGGCGTATTGATCAGCATAAAATTCGCTCTGGAAAGCTGGAAGATGATGATTGGCCGCGCCTGACATCTGCTGTTGGTATGTTGGCCGAAGTACCTATTTTTATTGACGACACTCCTGCATTAACACCGACTGAATTACGCGCCAAAGCGCGTCGTTTAAAGCGCGAACATAATCTTGGAATGATCGTTATTGATTATTTGCAGCTGATGCAGGTGCATGGTAAATCAGATAACCGTACGGCTGAAATTTCTGAAATTTCCCGTTCATTGAAAGGTTTAGCCAAAGAGCTGAATGTGCCTGTTATTGCGCTTTCTCAATTAAATCGCAGTTTAGAGCAGCGACCTAACAAGCGCCCTGTAATGTCAGATTTGCGTGAGTCAGGTGCGATTGAGCAGGATGCGGATGTGATTATCTTTATTTATCGTGATGAAGTTTATAATGATGACAGCCCTGATAAGGGGACAGCTGAAATCATTATTGGCAAGCAGCGTAATGGCCCTGTAGGGAAAGTACGATTGACTTTTCTGGGGAAATACACGCGCTTCGAAAATTTTGTGCCTGACTCATATGGCGGTGAGGACTACGCGTGACACGCGCAGTTCAGGCACGTATCAATCTTTCAGCTCTTCGTTCAAATTTAAGCCGTGCCCGTGAAGTTGCTTCAGGATGTAAGGTTATGGCTATCATTAAGGCCAATGCCTATGGTCATGGTGCCTTGCATATTGCAAAAGCTTTGGATCAAGCAGATAGTTTTGGTGTGGCTTCGCTTGAAGAAGCGCTAGTGCTTCGTCGTTCAGGCATTGTGCGCCCCATTGTGTTGCTGGAAGGTTTTTTTGAGATTGATGAACTTCCTGTCATTGCTTATGAGCGTTTTGAAATTGTAGTTCATCATGTTTCACAGTTAGAAATACTTGAAACTGTAACTCTGGTTCATCCTGTGGTCGTTTGGTTGAAAATAGATTCGGGAATGCATCGCTTGGGTTTTTCACCTAAATTGTTTCGGTCAGTCTGGGAACGACTGGTTCAGTGTAAAAATGTAGATGGTGATATTCGGTTGATGACTCACCTTGCCTGTGCTGATGACTTGGCAAACACTAAAACAATTCAACAATTGAAATTGTTTGATCTAATAAATAAAGGCATTAGAGCAAAAAAAAGTATTGCTAACTCTGCTGGCATACTTGGCTGGCCATCCACGCATATGGATTGGGTGAGGCCGGGTATCATGTTGTATGGTGCGTCACCTTTTATTGATCAGAGTGCCGGCCAGTTGAGTTTAAAACCTGTTATGACCTTGTGTTCACGCCTTATTGCTGTAAATCAATATAAAAAAGGAGAGAGTATTGGGTATGGAGGGGCATGGTCTTGCCCTGAAGATATGGCTGTTGGTGTTGTAGCAGTTGGTTATGGTGATGGATATCCTCGTCATGCTGCTTTTGGTACTCCTGTTTTGGTGAATGGTTGTCGAGCCAAACTGGTTGGACGTGTTTCCATGGATATGATTATGATTGATTTGCGCTCTGTCAAAAATGTAAAAGTGGGTGATTCTGTTGTGCTTTGGGGGGACGGCCTGCCAGTAGATGAGATTGCAAAGTGCGCAGAAACCATCTCATATGAATTATTATGTGGGGTTGCGCCTCGGGTGCCATTACAAATAGTGGACGACAGAAATAATTAGTGCTTTAATAAGCGTTAGAAAGCTTGGAATTTAGAGGCTTTTTATTTGTTTCAATATCATAGGAAGTGTGTTTCAGGAGGGTGTCGGATTTGCCTGATTTTCAGCGACTAGACTATTGTATGCTGCTGCACTCTTGGTGTGTGTTAACAAAGGGGTGTGTGACCTCTAGCCAAACAATCACTCTTTCTCGTTATTGTATCAATTCTAATAATACTTCAGCTTTTCGGCTGGGTATCTTAATATCAATTTACTCTTTAAGTACACTTCTACTCACAAGAAGACTTTATGATTTAATATTTGATTTGGATCAAAGGCTTAAAGTGTTTTGTTCGGGTGACATGTTTACCCAAAATAACAGGAGGTTGTTATGAAAATACCGCTTCAAGTTACTTCTCGTAATATTTCTTTATCAAAAGCCGCAGGCGATGTTATTCGCGCTAAAGCGGCCAAGCTCGAAACTTTCTACGATAAAATTATGGGTTGCAGGGTTTTGGTAGAAAAGCCGCATCGTCATCACCAGCATGGGGTGTTGCATAATGTGCGCATTGATATGACTGTGCCTGGTGCGGAGCTTGTAGTCAAACGAGAGTCGCATGAAGATTTACAAATTGCAATCAGGGATGCATTTGATGCGGCACGTAGGCAATTACAGTCCTATGTGAATAAACAACGCCAGAATAGAAAAATACCTGCGGATTTTCTTGTAGGTGAAAATGTTATAGTTGCAAATTCTGTTTAGGATTATCGACTTATAGCTACGATTAATCTTGGTAGTTAATGCACGCGCCGTACTGGCTAATTTTAGCCAGTACGGCGTTTTTGTTTGCGGGGTAGCTATATATTGTGGTATAAATCGCGCCCGTGCAGTAAAGCACTTAACGACACACATGCACCGACACATGGCCCTGGGTGCTCTTGAACTATCCTGGGAGCTTGTCCGAGAATGGAAGTCGTAGCGAGGGAAAGCCGTTTTGAGGCAGATTTGGTGTAAATTTGAGGCGAATAGTTGTTCTATTTAACGAAAATTTACACCAAATATGGCCGAAATGGATTTTCCGCAGTAGACTTTTCATTCTCGGACAGGC
>WFXF01000079.1 GCA_015490755.1 Gammaproteobacteria bacterium | reverse complement strand
CTAGGAGCCTGTCGGGCTTAGGTGGATTGTAGCGAGGGAGTGGGAGAGTGAGCGCAAATATTCCCGGTTTTGAGGCGCATAGTGGGCCTACGCAACGAAAAACCGGGGATATTTGAGCCGCTCTCCCACTTCCGCAGCCAGTTCATCCTAAGTCCGACAGGCTCCTGGAAAGAGAAAAATAATAGTTATTAAAAACAGTCACTTAAAATACTTCCCGGCAATCTGTGAAATGATACTATTATATAGTTCCATAGGCTATTCCATGGTTATTGGTGTGCCTGAATTAAATCTGTAATTTGCTTGATGAGGCCCTGGTGTTGGTCTGCGCTGAAAATATTTAGGGTCCTTTAATAATTAGGCTGTATGAGAGGTTGGCAATATGTGTGCAAATGATAAACCGCTGGTGATTTTAATGGCAGACGATGATGAAGATGATTGTCTGCTGGCAAAAAAAGCGCTTGACCAGTCGAGTTTGAATGCGAGGTTGGAGTTTGTGAAGGATGGTGAAGAGCTGCTGGAGTATCTTTGCAGGGAGGGTGGGCATGAAAGAAAACACCCTGAGCCGGACATTATCCTGCTTGACCTTAACATGCCAAAAATGAATGGACTGGAAGCGTTAAAAGCCATTAAATCCCAAGCCGCACTGTGCCATATCCCCGTGATTGTATTGACAACATCTAAAGCGGATCAGGATGTTTGTAATAGCTACTCTTTTGGGGCAAGTTCCTTCATAACCAAGCCAGCAAGTTTTAAAGGGCTGGTTGAAACAATGGGGATAATCAAAAGATATTGGTTTGAGGTTGTTGAGTTGCCAAAGAAACATGCGGCATGGGGAGGGTGAGCAAAACAGTATGGCGGTATTGCCATTTTCACGATAAAAAAGCAACAAACTCAATGTAAGATAATGACCTTTTTTGTAATAAAACCGAAGCATTTTAAGCGCGCCAGACTTATTATGGGCATGCTTGCACTGGTTTTTATATTTGTGAGTTCATTCTCTTTTGCTTCCATTGCACTGGCGTACAATATTGTAATCCTCACAAGTAAAAATGCTGCGCCATACAGTAGCTTTGTAAAGGAATTTAAAAATGTTCTTCCAGATTCCACTATCAAAGTTGTAAATGTGGAGGAGAATATTGGCAAAAGCGATGCATTGGATAGAAAGATTGCTGATGATAAAACCGATCTTATAGTTGCACTGGGGTCAAGAGCAGCCTGGGTGGCTAAAAACAGACAAGATGTTCCCGTCATGTTCTCCATGTTATCTAACCCCAAAAAATATGAGATTGATAGCAGGACAGGTATTAAAATCAGGTTTTCCACGCATCAGAAGATGCAGGTGTTTCGTGAGATCCTTCCTGGGGCTAGAAAAATTGGAGTGTTATATGGAGAAGATAGTGAGAGCACAATCAATGAGGTTAAAGAGATTGCAAATGAAGTTGGCATAGAAATTATTGCAGAAAAGGTTGAAGATGTCCGGGATGTTGCGCTTGCCGTAGATGACCTGCTAAAGAAGGTTGATGCCTTGTGGCTGCGTACAGATAAAGTTATTACAGGCAATGCTCGCCTGCTAAAACAGGTTATTTTGTTGCGCGCGCTACGCAAGAAAATACCAATTATTGGCGAAAATAAATGGACTGTGCAAAATGGCGCGCTATTCAGTCTGTTTGCAAGTTATCAAAGCCTGGGCGCACAAGCAGGAGAGTTGGTTGGACGTCTGATAGAGGAGGGTGAATTTGGGTTTCAGCATCCATCAACTGTTAATGTACTTATGAATTCACATGTAGCAGAGAGACTCTCTCCCGGAGTGGACATTGTTGCCCCTCGTGGTGCACTGTTTATTAAGTAAAAGCGTATTAAAGGCGGATGTAAAATGGAGGTACATTGAAAGCAGCTATAGAATTTTCACTAAAAGTGAAAATGATACTTCTGATGTCATTAATTGTTATTGTGTCAGTTACTGTCATTGCAACGGCATTTGCTTCTCATACTCAGCGCCAGATTCAGGATGAGTTTGATATTCGCATTCGGTCTGTTGTTGATACAGCAGCAAAAAAGCTTGAGCTTTCTGTAATGATCAGGCAAGTGGATGAGATCGAGCGTGTACTGAAAACCATATCGCATACACCTGACCTTGTTTCTGTCTCCGTATATGATGAAGCGAATGTGCTGCTTTCTAAATATGAGAATGAAAAACATCTATCTTCAAAAACAAAGGCCATTCAGCAAAAAATTATTGTTGATGAGGTTCAGATGGATGAGGTTCAAATGCTGGAGGATGAGCATCTAACAGACAAACACGAAGTTATTGGTAGTATTGTGGCGGAATTCAGTATAGATAGAATGGAACGCGATCTAAATGAAGTTATTAAATTTTCGCTTCAATTAACCCTGGTCGTTATAATTATAGCGATTATTATCGGCTACTATTTTGCAAATGCGTTGACCAAACCATTGGCACAGTTAGTTTCTGCAACCCAGAAAGTAGCAGAAGGTGATTTAAGTTATACCGTTGCTAATAAAGCTTCTGGTGAGATTGGCCACCTGTCGCACTCCTTCGGGGTAATGGTCTCTGTGCTGGCAGATGATATTGCAAGAAGGGAGGAGGTTGAACGCCAGCTGCGAGAGAGCAAGCTACGGTTTCAGGCGCTTGCAAATAAGGCGCCTGTCGGTATCTTGCAATTTACCGTATTAGGTGAATGTATTTTTGTAAACCCGCGTGGACTGGAGATACTGGATGCAGTAGAAGAGGGTGTTTTAGAGCGCAATTGGCTTGATAGAATACATCCTGATGATAAAGGGTTTGTTGTATCCCAGTGGGACAGGTGCATTGCTCAGCAGAGGTCATTTTATTCGGAGTTCAGATTTATTCATCCTAATGATGAAAGCGTTTGGGTAATAGGTGAAGTGCATCCTGAATGGAATGATTCATCTGGGGTCATCGGTTATATTGGAACGATTACTGATGTAACGCCATTGAAATTGATCACGGAAGAGTTGAAAAGGAGCAATGATGAGCTTGAGAGTTTTGCTCGAATTGCCTCTCATGACCTGAAAGAGCCAATGAGAAAGATCCAATCATTTGGCAGCATCCTTGAGGAAGATTTTTCAGAATCACTTGGGGAGAGTGGGCGCGCCTATCTTGAGCGAATAACAAGTGCCGCCCAGCGTATGCAGAGTCTAATTGACGGCCTGTTGGCTTATTCCAGAGTAACAACAAAGCCTAACCCTTTCTGCCAGCTTAGCTTAAAAAATGTAGTATTTGAGGTGCTTTCTGATCTTGAGATTGCACTGAAACAGTCAGCAGGCAAGGTTAATATAGGTGAGCTGCCGGAAGTGCTTGCCGATCCGCTGCAAATGAGGCAGTTGGTTCAGAATCTGATAGGGAATTCGATTAAATATCACCGTGACAATGTACCACCTGTTGTTGAGATAACAGGCCGTGTTGTAAATGACATGCTGGAGATCACTGTGAGTGATAATGGCATAGGGTTTGATGATCGTTATGCTGACAGGATTTTTGGCGTGTTTGAAAGGTTGCATGGACGAAGTGATAAATATGAAGGCACGGGTGTAGGTTTGTCGATTTGCAAAAAAATTGTAGAGAGACACGGCGGATCTATCCATGCTTATGGCAAGTGTGGCGAAGGCTCAAAGTTTGTCTTTACGTTGCCACTGTACAAGGGAAGCAAAAATGTTCCAGGGTGAGTTAAAATTGCTATTGGTTGAGGATGACCCTGAAGATAAGGAGATATTTAACCGCATGCTCTCTAAAATAGATGGGCTGACCTACAGCGTCAAATGGTGTAGCTCTTTTGCTTCAGGGAAGCAAGAAATTCTAAACGATCAGTATGATGTTATCTTTATGGATTACCGGCTTGGCGAAGATGATGGTGTTAGCCTTTTGCGTTATGCAAAAGAGCATGGGTGCCGAGCTCCAATAATCTTTTTGTCTTCAGAAACAGGGCGTGAAATATATAAGGAAATTAAACAATGGGGTGCGCTGAACTACTTAAAAAAGGGTGAAGTTACTCCTGACCATCTGGCGATTGCGATTGATTATGCCATAGAGATAGCTGCCCAGTACCAACTGTTGCGTGAGATTGCCTCTCGTGATGGCTTGACCGCCCTTTATAATCACGGAGAGATGCATCTGCTGCTTGAAAAGGAGATGAACCACGCACGTCGTTACAATGCCTCTTTGTCTCTGATAATGTTGGATATTGATTATTTTAAAGCGATTAATGACAGCTTTGGCCATTTGGTTGGCGATTGTGTGTTGCAATGGCTGGCAGGTTTGATTAAAGAATCATCAAGGAGTTGTGATATCAACGGTCGTTGTGGTGGAGATGAGTTTGTAATCATTTTGCCAGAAACATCCGGTGACAGTGCTTATAAAAAAGCCGAGTCGTTGCGTCAACTGGTTGAAAAAAACCCATACAGTGATGAAACTGTTAGTCTTCCGGTTACGATTAGTGCAGGCGTTTCCGAGCTGAGCGGGGATGATACAAAAGTATCCTTTATTGATAAGGCGGATAAGGCGCTCTATTGCTCAAAATCAATGGGGCGGAATTGTGTCAGTTATGAAATAGGATAGCGCTCATAACGCTCTTGCCTGTTTTTAAGGCTCATCAGGGAAATCTGTGGGTTAAGGAGGCGTCTGACCAGGGCGTCCAGGTGTAGTGTGTTGTGAATGAGCAAACCGGAGAGGTTGAACTGTACCGTCACTCCGAGGTGCGGAAGAAGAAGGACAGGCGATGCAAGACCATTTTGCTGAACGCTTTGAAACCGCCTTGCAAAGTCTGTCTGATGGCCAGCACATAAAAAAGCACGACCAAACGCCATGATAAAGATATTAAAGCGCATCGGTTGTCATATGCATGGACTGCACAGCATTACGGGATCAAAGCCATCCCCGATCCTGACACGGAAAAAACCCAACACCCAGTCCACCCATCCAGGCGTCTACTGTCTATGTGCCAATATCGATGACTGGGATTAAGATCGTCTGGAAGAGGCTTACTCTGTAAACTAGCCAGGGTATCGTATAGAATGTCGTGCTGTGTAGGCATTCCACACAATTTACTCGCCAGATTAAAATAGAGCGGGCCTTACTATTTATTTATGGTAACTATTCAGGTGCCAGTTTTTCAAAAAAAACAAAAAAGTGCTTGACACGGTTTTTGTGAAAAAGTGTGAGGAAATCACAACATGCAACCCTCTCGGCAAACCTGCCCATAGGAACCCGCTGGAGACCCGTTAGCGCCACTATTCTAATCAATTACGCACCCATGCAGGCTAAATCCTTAATCCCCCTGAAATAGCACTCAGCGCCTCAAAATCGCCTCTGAAAAGCCATGATAAAATGCATGCATTCAATAGGTTGTCGAGAGTGTGTCATTGGTTTTTGAAAACATCAATGTAGAGAAAACGGTCAGTGAAGTGAAGGCGCTGCTGCAAAGTGAGAAGAATATCTCGCCAGCGCTGAATGCCTCGCTGGAGTCGTTGTTACTCTTGGTGTCTATTCTGATTAAGCGGTTAACCCTGAACAGCAAAAATAGCAGTAAGCCCCCTTCAACCGATCCTGATGGAAATAAAAACAAGAAGCGCAACAAGGGTGACAATAAACCAGGTGGGCAGAAAGGGCATGCGGGTCAAACC
>WFXF01000078.1 GCA_015490755.1 Gammaproteobacteria bacterium | reverse complement strand
TCTTCAAACTCAAGGTCACGTGCATGTTGATGCATCTGCTTCTCCAAAGCCTTAATTTTCTTCTGTAATGCTGCAGGTGACAGACTACCATATTCAATGATCTCTTCTGCAACATTTGCATAACGCCTTGAAGAAGATCCAGAGCTGCTGGCATATGCTCCTTCCATAACATCGGCAACTGCTTTTTTTACACCTTTTGGTGTGATGCCGTGCTGCTTGTTATGAGTTTGCTGCTTCGCACGGCGACGCATCGTTTCGTCAATGGCATAGCGCATTGAACCTGTTATTTTATCACCATATAAAATAGCTTTGCCTTCAAGGTTTCGTGCAGCACGCCCAATTGTTTGAATCAGTGATCGCTCTGAACGTAAAAATCCTTCTTTATCTGCATCAAGAATTGCAACCAGCGAAACCTCGGGAATATCCAGACCTTCACGCAGCAAGTTAATACCAACCAACACATCGAATTTACCCAGGCGCAAATCACGGATAATTTCGACACGCTCCACCGTGTCTATATCGCTATGAAGATAGCGCACTTTAACACCATGCTCATCCAGATAGTCAGTCAAATCCTCCGCCATACGTTTAGTCAGAGTTGTTACTAATACACGTTCACCAATTGGCGCACGTCTATTAATTTCAGACAACAGATCATCCACTTGCGTTGCAACGGGACGAACTTCAACTTCAGGGTCAATTAATCCTGTGGGACGTACCACCTGCTCCACAATAGAAGATGCGTTCTCCGCCTCATACTTTCCAGGTGTTGCCGAAACAAAGATTGACTGTGGTGACAATTTTTCAAATTCATCAAAACGCATCGGGCGATTATCCAGCGCAGAAGGCAGACGAAAACCATACTCCACCAAATTGGTTTTACGTGCACGATCACCTTTATACATGGCACCAATCTGAGGAATCGTTACATGGCTTTCATCAATAACTAACAGTGCATCATCAGGCAGGTAGTCAAACAGTGTCGGCGGTGCTTCACCAGGTTCGCGCCCGGAAAGATAGCGAGAGTAGTTTTCAATACCCGAGCAGTGACCCAATTCAACCATCATCTCAATATCGTATTTAATTCGTTGCTCCAGGCGTTGCGCTTCCACCAATTTATTTGCATCACCCAGCTGCACCAAACGCTCTTTTAACTCGTCTTTAATATGATCAATTACCGACAGTACGGTTTCACGTGGCGTGACGTAATGAGATTTAGGGTAAATCGTCAAACGCGGTACTCGACGTAATACTTCACCCGTCAAAGGGTCAAACCAGGAGAGCGTTTCAATTTCATCATCAAACAGCTCAATGCGAACCGCATCATGCTCGCTATCAGCGGGGTGAATATCGATAACTTCACCACGCACACGATAAGTTCCTCGCTGTAAATCAACATCGTTACGGCTGTATTGCAAATCGGCAAGGCGACGTAGAATTTCACGCTGATCAATAATATCCCCTCGATCCAGATGCATGATCATCTTCATATAGGAGTTAGGATCACCCAAGCCATAAATAGCCGAGACTGAGGCCACTAAAATGGTATCACGCCGCTCCAGAAGTGCTTTTGTTGCTGAAAGCCGCATCTGCTCAATATGGTCATTAATCGATGCATCTTTTTCAATAAAAGTATCCGAAGAGGGCACATAGGCTTCAGGTTGATAATAATCGTAATAAGAAACAAAGTATTCAACCGAATTTTTTGGAAAAAACTCTTTCATTTCACCATAAAGCTGTGCCGCCAAAACTTTATTAGGCGCCATGATCACTGTAGGTCGCTGCACATTTTGAATGACGTTAGCGATCGTAAATGTTTTACCTGACCCCGTCACTCCAAGCAGTGTTTGATACATCAAGCCGTCATTAAGACCATTGACTAACTCATTAATCGCAGTCGGTTGATCACCCGCTGGTTGAAAAGCTGAAACTAACTCAAATTTTTTATTCATAAAAGGATTTTGATTATCGACCCATTGTTATATGATTTGGCTGTCACAATATATTCCTGTAACTTGATCGGAAAAACAATGCACCTATCAAAACGTGTCAAAAGAATAAAACCATCTCCTACTCTTGCTGTAACCGCTCGCGCTGCTGCTCTAAAAGCGACAGGTAAAGATATTATCGCACTGGGTGTCGGTGAACCTGATTTTGATACGCCTACTCACATCAAACAGGCTGCTGTTACAGCAATCAATCAAGGTTTCACCAAATACACCGCCGTTGATGGTATCACCGAACTCAAGCAAGCCATCATAAATAAATTCGAACGTGACAATAATCTGAATTACGAACTCAATCAAATTCTGGTTTCATGCGGTGGCAAGCAGAGTTTTTATAATTTGGTGCAGGCACTGCTTGATCCCGGTGACGAAGTGATTATCCCTGCCCCTTATTGGGTTTCATACCCTGATATGGTGTTATTGGCTGATGGCCAACCTGTCATTATTGAAACC
>WFXF01000077.1 GCA_015490755.1 Gammaproteobacteria bacterium | reverse complement strand
TTAAATTACTTAAGAGCGATTTGAATCGCTGCCCTTTGACAAGACAGGCTCAACTTCTTTATGTGGACGTGCAATGATGTGTGCAGCTACAAGGCCGTCACCAACACGCTCACATGCATCAGCACCTGCGCGAACGGCCGCGTTTACTGCGCCTGTTTCGCCACGTACCAAAATAGTCACATAACCGCCGCCAACAAATTCACGACCAACCATACGAACTTCTGCTGCTTTAGTCATTGCATCTGCCGCCTCAATAGCAGGAACCAGACCACGTGTTTCGATCATACCTAGTGCGATACCGTAATTGTTTTCGCTCATTGCTCTATCTCCATCTTGATAAATACTAAAACTGTTAAAAAAATACTTGTACTACTAATTAAACTTTTCACTTTCGACCGACATTTTAGTCTGACCAAAGTCTTCATCCCAGAAATCTATAATTCCCCCGATGGTGAGGTCGGTCAACACTGTCGGGTCACCACAAGCATAACGCCCCGCAGAACCACTTACTACAAACACCCAGTTACCCGGACGACAGCCACAGGTGTCAACTGCGACCTGAAGTTTACCTTTACTGTCACTCAGTACTCGCAGACTAGACTGGTATAGCCCTGGATGACGCAAAGTACAGACTAGCGACCCCTCCACCTTCAAGATCTCCATCAGGCGCCGTCCCCCTCCCAGTAGTCAATAATGCCGACAATGGTCAGATCGCTCGGATACTCTTTGCTACCCGCTGCTTCACGAGCCGCAGAGCTACCTACACAAATCACCCAGTCGCCCGGAGCACAACCCACTGCATCGACTGCAACCAAGCGCGACTTGCCATCAATCACTACTTGCAGATGCTTGTGCTCCATACCTGGGATTCGATTAGTCGACACCAGCGGCTTTTCAACCTTGCAAATTTTCATTAATGTGCCTCCTGCTTACTCAATTCCAGGGAGCTTCCGACCACCTCGGCCTTACCATCATTCTGGCAATCGCGCACCATCATCAATGTATACAACAGACCACGTTCAACATAGCTTTGAAAGCGAGTTTGCAGTGCGCCATTCAGTTGATGGCAACGTGCTACAGCACGCTCTTTAGCACCCGGAACATAACCATGATAGTCATAACGAATCACAACTGGAATCGGTAGACCACGATTGGCATTTAGACCCGTAAAGATCTTAACCCCAACATCGACATCATTGGCACCCTCTTCTACAGTCTGTAGATAAGCAAAATATGTCAGGTTCCGTAATTGAATCTCTTCAAACCCAATACCCATACCAATAAAACGCTCTTGATGACCGATATCATCATAGCAACCTCCGTGATACTTCCTTACATAATCAATCTGCGACAAATTACCACAGAGCAGACGTACACAAAGCCGCTGCATACCTGCCATAGGCAGGGAAATACCAGACGCACTGCATTTATTTTCTATATACCTGTTTACCACCGCTTCTGCATTAACACCTGTTACGGAGCGGGTCGCATTATATAAATCTGCAGCATCAACATACTGATCCACACTCATCTCACCCTCACCATTGGGCAGATGAAGACGAATCACATCATTATCAGTATCAAGACCAATCAACAATAGATCAATCGAAGCGCCACAACAAAAACTGTTCTCAATGCTTTTGCGAAAATCTTTTAGCCGCTCTAATGCAGCTGTTGCTGCAACTACAGTATCACTGCCATGAGCAGCACAACCTTCACAACCAGGCTGCGACGAACTATGGTGGTACACTGCCACCTTCAGATAACGCGTATCCGTATCTGCCGAATTAGGGCGCGCTTCTCGATACCTTAACATCTCGGTTTCAACCCACTTTTGCAGGCTATCATCTACATCAAACATTGCGCCAGCATAAGACTTACGCCTCACATTTTTATATGGCAACCTCAAAACATAGCGAATCACATGAGCAAGCCTACCGTCAGCACAAGGAGACACGTCCATCGTATGAAAACCACACTCTTCCAGAAACTTCTGAAAGCCATGATCTTCATTATCTTCCAACGGCTTAAGATCAAAAAATCGATCTGACATACTGCAAAATGTTTCAAAAACACACCAAGCATAGATGCGATTCATGTCAAGCGGCTTAATCCAGTTATCCGTTAAAAGCTCCTCCGGTAACTCAAAGCCCAACTCATTCACAGCAATATTTTGTGCCCGCACAGAAAAATCAGCTTCATGCTGTAAGGATGAGATTTTTCGCAATACCGCTTCAATTCCGTCAAAGGATTGCTTTACCTGCTGCTCATAAGCATACAGTTGTTTATTTTCATCGACACGGGTGAATGGATGAGACATTCCACAGTTCGATTCACGGCCATTCGCAGGCGCACGAAAGCCTCTTGGCTTTGCGCTCCGATGCAAAGACTGCGATCTCTGCAATGGATTCCTGCTTTTTGACCTGCTCCCGAACATGCTTTTTACCGCTCTCCAAAAAATCTACTTATTCAAATTCAGCAGACGAAACCAGAGAGGTCTCCCCTACCATCATCCTGTAGAATTTACCCTTAACCTCTAGCACCACCTGACAACGTGACAAGCGCGCCCTTTTCAGTAGTACCACCAGTACCACCCGTAACATTTGACATACCGCGCTCTACATCTTCATTACGTTTAAAACCTGAAGATGGCATGGCACTAACAGGGCCACGACGTGTTGGATTACGCTTCACTGAGGAGGTACCCTCTGTACCAGTGACATGATCACCTCGACCCCAGTCATTACCAGTTATTTTCAAACCGCTATCGTTACCTTCGCCTGTCACACGTTTAACAGGAACAGCCGATGCAACATCCACTGGCGTGGTGGCTACAGGCCTTACATTTTCCTTAACCCCACCACCAAAACGGAACTGCTCTGTGCCTGTTATCTTACCTTCACCCAATGAAAAAGCACCACTAACACGACCCTGTTCATAACGTGAACCCGTCACATTATCAACAGCTTTCGCTTGTGGCTGGCTGGCATGGACAGGAGCCGAAATAACACTAAAAGAACCCCATGGTGAATCAGTCAACGGTTTTGGAAAGTCCGGCTCATTCATCTGAGCCGGCATCGCACCACAAACACTCTGTTGTTGCTCCGCACTCACATAAGCAGTACCACTCACACTACTGCATGCACCTTGGCTCGCGCCGGTTAAACCATCAAAACCTGGTTGCAAGCCAGTCACATCCTGACCGCCATTGCCAGTGTGTTTTTGGCTACGTGCATTAGCAAGCTGGGCTTCAGCAGGTTTACAATACTCCTGAAATTGCTCCATCCCCGCGTAAGGTGTTCCCGTAACTGATTTGCAGGTACCTGCCTCATTGCCACTCACTTGTTGCGAACGCGCAGGCTTAGAACCTGAAATCACAAGGCCGCGAGCCGTTTGTGAAAAACTTACCTTTGCATTACCTGGCTCAGGAGGCTTGGTAGTACAAAAATCGTCATACTGCTCACGCCCAACATACTCGACCCCTGTGACAATCTTGCAACTACCACGCTCATCACCACTTACTTTTGCACTACGCCCTACTTCACCACTAGCAGTGATGCTACTACCACTTAAGTTTTCAGATGTTCTCACTTTACCAGGAACAACTGGCGCTTCATTTTGACAAAAATTGTCAAACACTTCGCTTGAGAAGTAATCAGTACCTGTTACTGAACGACAAAGCCCAGTTTCATCACCTGTGGTTTTTTCACTATGAGAAACTTTCGTACCACTGACTTCGTCTGCGGGCTTAGCTGGACGACGACGACCTACTGGAGCCGAACGTCGTGCACTTTCTGCAGCAGCACCACTGTTACTACGCTGAGTACGTACAGTACGCGCCAAGTCACGCCCAGAAATGCCCGGATTTTGTTGACGTGCTATCTGTGCAGAGCTCACGCCTTTGCCAAAACTAGCCTCACCGGTCTTGCCATGCAACGACATTGCTTGACGACGCAACTTAGAATTAATGCGACCAGCACTACCAGCAGAAACCACCTTAACCTCACTCCTGCGCACAGCCGAAGTTGCTTTTGGCGCAACAAATGTAGCCGAAGCAGCTTGAACCTTGCCTGCATCACCACAATCCCCACGCCCCTCACAACCACAACCACAATCCTTTTTCTGAACTGCAGCACGCGCTCTTCTTCGGGCGTCCTCCTGGCGCTGACGATCATTAGACGATATCCCCGACTTACCCCTGGAAGACATCGCCAAACGGCGCTTACGAGAAGCCTCACGACCACTATTAACAACGGCTTTAACGCTTCGTGCAACAGGAGCAGATATAGAAGCAGGTCTAGCAACCACAGCTTCAACCGGCGCTGAAGAGGCAGCAGTAGCTGCAGCAATCCTTGAACGCGGAGTTCTTGCAACGCGCACAGGAGTTTTTGCAGACTGAGCAGCTTTGCCTTTAATCTGGGCATCACGACGCGCCCTGGCGGCACCACGTCCTGACAAATCTTGATTGGCCATAACTGTTATCCCATCTTTAAACTGACAAACCTTAATCGCTCGTGGCGCTTTCACGCCACGACCAACCCTTCCTTACCACACTTTACCGCGGTAAACCACGAAACACACACCCTGACTCTGCGTATAATTATCGTAACCCAGAAGGCGCACGTGGTGATCAGGGTAAGCACGATGACATGCCTCTAACTCAGAAACAACCGCACTTAAATCTTTCTCACCAAAAAAGGGAAGCTTCCACATGGTCCAGTAGTGGTTCGTTGCTTGAGCTGGATCTTCGTGTTCAATCGCTGGAGTTAAACCCTGACTCAGCATAAAACTAATCTGATCGTAAACCTCCTGCTGCGTTAGAGGCGGCAAAAACGAAAAAGTCTCTAACGTTTTTTCAGTACGGTAATCACCCGCTACGGTATTTGTTGTATTCATCTTTACTCTCCTAAATCTAATTGTGGCACTATTAGCTACTTAGTTTATATCCAGCTTATCCACAGTTTCGAATTCAAAAACGATCTCTTTCCAAGTTTCCATTGCAAGTGCCAACTCAGGGCTGTGGCGCGCAGCACCTTCCAAAATATCGCGTGACTCACGCTCCAGATCACGACCCTCATTACGAGCTTTAACACAAGCTTCAAGTGCAACACGATTAGCAGCTGCACCAGCAGCATTACCCCACGGATGACCTTGAGTACCACCACCAAACTGAAGAATAGAATCATCACCAAAAATATTCAGCAATGCAGGCATGTGCCACACATGAATACCACCAGAAGCTACCGCAAATACACCTGGCATTGAACCCCAATCCTGGTCAAAGAAAACACCACGACGACGATCTTCAGGAACGAAAGACTCTCGCAACTGATCAACATAACCTAATGTAGAGGCACGATCACCTTCAAGCTTTCCTACAACAGTACCTGTATGCAGATGATCCCCACCAGACAGACGCAGACACTTGGCCAGAACACGAAAATGAATACCGTGCTTAGGATGACGATCGATTACGGCATGCATAGCGCGGTGAATATGAAGCAAAATTCCATTTTTACGACACCACTTGGCCAGACCTGTATTGGCCGTAAAACCACCAGTCAGGAAGTCATGCATAATAACCGGCTGACCAAGCTCTTTAGCAAACTCCGCACGCTCATACATCTCTTCTGGAGTATTAGCCGTTACATTAAGGTAATGACCTTTCACCTCACCCGTTTCAGCCTGGGCTTTTTCAACCGCCATCGCAACAAACTCAAAACGGTTCTGCCAGCGCATAAAGGGCTGAGAGTTTACATTTTCGTCATCTTTTGTCAGATCCAAACCACCACGAAGACACTCATATACAGCGCGACCGTAGTTTTTAGCAGATAAACCCAACTTAGGCTTAATAGTACAACCCAGCATTGGACGGCCATACTTGTTCAACTTGTCACGCTCCACCTGAATACCACTTGGTGGCCCCATACAAGTCTTAACAAACGCAATTGGAAAACGAATATCTTCAAGACGAAGATGCTTCAACGCCTTAAAACCAAACACATTACCAACCAAAGAGGTCAACACATTTACAATAGAACCCTCCTCAAAAAGGTCAAGCGGATAAGCAATAAAGGTATAAAACGAATCTTTATCACCAGGCACATCCTCAATACGATATGCACGCCCCTTATAAAACTCCATATCAGTCAGCAACTCTGACCACACAGTACTCCAAGTTCCCGTTGAAGACTCAGCCGCAACTGCCGCCGCACACTCCTCATTCGAAACACCCTCTTGAGGGGTTACCTTGAAGCAAGCCAACAAGTCCGTATCCAGCGGAACATAGTCCGGCGCCCAATACAGATCACGATATTCTTTTACACCAGCATCATATTTCTTTGCCATAGTCAGTTCACTCCTGCCGTGGTTGTTTTAAAATTCTGTGGAATGGAGAGTATTGTGATTGAGCCACTAAAACAAATCGATAATTTGAATGATCTCCATTTGCAATCATCAATACCATTAAAGTTCAAACAGTTTTAATTTGGTCAACACCTTAAAAAAACAACGTAACCAACTTAAAAATAACACTCTCCTGGGTTGCAGTTGCGAACTACACAACACACATCCCCTATGGTTGCCGAATCAAGAACTGCCGCACAACACGAACCGCCCATGATCTGACTCCACGGCAAAGTCTACATTAATATCGATATTAGTCTATGTTTATTTTATGGGCATTGTTAAATTAGTAGATGATTAGGCATAAGACTCCCAGGGCAATCGGGCTTAATTTTTAGTAGTTTTTTAATAATCAAATCCTGGCTAAAGTATGGCTTTTTAGTTTTGACCTTTAAATAAGTCGCTAGCGACTCTAAGTGAAAACTTTAGAGGCAATTCAGTTGAAAGCTCGGTTTTAATAGGGTTGAGTAACGTAGGTCGGGTTAGCGCAGCGTAACCCGACATGATGGAAAGGAAGTTCGTGGTGTTAGCGGCGGATGTGGGTAGTGAATGAGTTGTGGCTTGCTGGATTGGTGTCATGTTTCTCGTCAATTACTTTGTCGGGTTACGCTGCGCTAACCCGACCTACACTACTGTTTGACCCGGAAAGAATCTATTTGTCATGACTCTTACCTCAATCTATAGCCAGAGAAATGCCTATCAGCTTCAGGATAAATATCGTACAAATACAATATTCATTTCGTGATGAAAACCCCATTACCACAAGTAACTGAAATTTGATTGCCGCCTTATACCTTCTTATGAGAACCTGATTTTTAAAACATTGCACAACCATCGCAACATACGCCATACTCTAATACATGCAAACGGAAACACTCTATCACTTCATTTCCAAGCTGAAAGATCGCCACTCACATGTACTGCAAAGCAGCACAAACAAAGGTACGGCAGACTTATCGATACAATCACTCGCCTATGCAAACGCTCTGCTGCGCCATAGCCTGTTACGCCCACAACTGAAATCATTACCCCTGCAAGTGGCTGTGATTGGCCCTACACAATCAGGAAAAAGTACAGTCGTTAATATTTTGGCAAGCACACAGGCCGCTGTAGCTAATCCGCTGGCCGGTTTTACACGTCATGCTCAGGGCTTTACAACCGAACAGGTGACCGAACCACTGAGTTCAGCCATTGCTCAACTATTTCCAGAATGGAGATGCTTGCCTCTCAAACAGCTCAGCAATCATCAGCTCGACAGCTACTCGTTAGTCCAAATAGAAACTACGGCTGTTTTTTCAGACAAACCTTGCATTATCTGGGATACACCGGACTTTGACTCGGTCAGTTCGCGTGAATACCGCACCTCCGTGCCACAGCTTTGCGCCATTGCTGACCTTATTATTTTAGTGGTCAGTAAAGAAAAATATGCCGACCAGAGCGTCTGGCAAACGTTAGATTTAATTGCACCAATTAATCGACCACTCGTAATATGCATCAATAAAACTTCAGAGGATGCAGCTGATATTCTCGCATCATCGGTCAGAAAACGATTAGAAAAAGCACAGATCAATTACGAAGCCATTATCACGCTGCCATATATAGAAACAGATAAACTGCTACTCTCTAATGCCAGTCAAAACTTTAGGCAACAGGCTCACGATGCCCTGCCAAACACACCACAGATTTCATCACCCTCTCTATTAAAAAATAGCCTGCAACGTGACTGGGAAAGCTGGCTCACACCAGTTCGCCAGGAAGTGGGTGCAAAAAAATCATGGCAAGATGAAATCAAACTGGCAACAAATAACACTCTGGAAATTTACAACCGAGATTATCTGCAAAATCCACACTACTCCGAAACACTGCAAAAAGCGATCGTACAGCTATTGGCTCTGCTTGAGCTCCCTGGTATTGCCAACACCCTCACAACGGCACGACAAATCGTCACATGGCCTGGCAGAAAGCTGGTATCGCTATGGCAAGAACAACGCCAGTCAAAATCGACTGATAATACATCCGACAATGAAACGGCTGTTATTAACGAATCCATACTGCACACACTACGAACACTGCAAAACAACTTAATGGAACATATCCACGGCACGGATCAAAGTGCACAATGGAATCGTGCGCTGGCCCAGCAATTACAACAAGAAAAATCAACCATCATTCATGCCGCTGACAATGCAATAAAAAATCACCAAACGGCTTTTGAACCTGAAATAGACGCTGCTGCTGAAAAGCTCTATCTCTACCTGCAAGATCACCCTGTTGCACTCAACAGTCTGCGAGCAACACGTATTACCACAGATGCCGCCGCTGTTGTATTTGCAGTAAAAAGTGGCGGTATTAATGCTTATGATCTTGCTGTTGCACCGGCCGTACTCTCTTTTACATCTTTTCTCACAGAAAGCGCCGTTGGCAGTTACATGCAGACCGTGGAAAAAGAGTTAAAACAAAAACAACTCGTCTCATTAGAGCACCACATCATAGAGCAATTACTCAAACCCAAACTTATAGAGTTAACTACCCGTATGCCCAGTGATGGCTTATATCAATTCAGTGCAGAAGAACTGGAAAAGGCAGAACAAGCGATGGAGCAATTAACTAAATGACTCCCGGCAAACAACCACCATTAGACAAATTAAAAACCTGGGCAATTGCAGCGCAACAAGCAGGATGGATCAATCAAGAAGAGGTTCAAGCACTGGATAAAATTGAACAGCAACATGCCGAGCAGTTATTTGAAACCAGCCATCAACGCCCATTAATCGTTGCCCTTTTTGGTGGCACAGGTGTCGGTAAAAGCAGCTTGCTGAACCGCCTGGCCAATGCGGCTATTGCACGAGTCGGTGTAGAACGCCCCACTTCTCATGAAGTCACACTTTACCTGCACCAGGAGTATCAACTTAAACCACTGCCTGAAGAATTTCCCACCGAACAAATCAACATCAGTTATCACCAGGATGATAGTCGCCGCTTAATTGCATGGCTTGATATGCCAGATATTGATAGCACCGCCACCCAAAATCGTGATTTAGTGCTCGCATGGTTACCATATATTGACTGGTTGGTATACGTCGTCAGCCCTGAACGCTATCAAGATGATATCGGCTGGAACTTTTTACAGCAACGCGGCCATCGCCATGCCTGGCTGTTCGTCATGAATCATTGGGATGAAGGAAGAAGCGAGCAGCTTGATGATTTCAATCATCGTTTACAAAGTTCAGGTTTCAAAAGTCCGACGATTTTGCGTACAAACTGTTCAGGCAATAAAACTGAAGATGACTTTCATCTTCTGGAAAATACCATTAATCAAGCTTTGCAGACACATGGTTTAGAGGTATTACAACAGATCAGCCAGCAAGCCAGAGTGGATGATTTTAAAAACCATGCGGCTCAGATTCAAAAAGCCATCGGCTCGAAAGAGCACTGGAAATCCCATCAAAAACAGTGGCAGAATACTGCCCAGACTCAGCTATCCAAACTGGAAGAGCTATTAAAAATCCAAGCAAGTATTGTTAAACAAACGCTTTTATTGGAAACCACAGAGCAAAGCCTGTTCAGCAACAAACAGAACAAACCGCCTTTACCATCCATACAAACACTCACCGATGCTCTGCGTACAACACGTAGCGACCGTTTGCTGAATGATATAAAAATAGAGCTACAAAACAATTTGCGCCAGGCGAACATACCTGACACCCCATTCCAGACTCAATTGCACAGTTTCACAGCGGAAGCGCACCAGAAACTTAACGATGCCATAGAAAAACACATTACCACCGCCCTGGCTAAACCGGGCACACAGCTGCAACGAATCTTATACAAACTCACAGGATTGCTCAGTGGCCTGCTGCCTCTTGCTGCCGCATCATGGGCGATTTATCACGTCGTGATTGGCTTTTACAGCGGCACTCAAGGAAACAACGCTTTTCTAGGGGTTGATTTTGCAGTTCACAGTGGGCTGCTCATCGGCCTGGCCTGGTTAATTCCCTGGCTCTTGCAACGTAAACTACGCCCCTCGCTCGCCTCTGCGGCTGAGCGCGGATTACAAAAAGGCATCCGATCAGGCATAGAAGAGCTAAACAGCTCCCTAAAAACCCTATGGAATAGTATCAACACCGAGCACGAATACTTACTCAATGAGCTCAAAAAAATAACAGACAGTGATCAAATCGAACTCTTACAGACAACAGAAAACCTCAATAATCTAATACAAAAGAGACCGTAAGTAACAATCCTGATTACTCTTCAACTACCCGTTGAGATAGAGTTGAAATATCAAATAATGGGAGTCCGTATTTATGAGTAACTTTTCTAACACACACCGCTGGAACTTTTTGCGCTTGGGTGGCTTTGATCAGGTTCAACTGCTGGACGGCCAAGATCTTAAATCACTCGACCAACTTGATCAAAAACTCTGGGCGGCTTTAAGTTGCCCAACTCGTGGTATTGAATTTGATGAAAACACACTGGATCTCATCGACACCGATGGCGATGGCCACATCCGTGCTCCCGAAGTGATTGCAGCAGTTCAATGGGCCACTTCGGTATTAAATAATCCTGATGACCTTATCAATAATGCCAGGGAACTGCCATTATCAGCGATCAACACCGACACCGAAGAAGGCCAACAGCTTTTTGAATCTGCCAAACAGATTTTAAGCAATCTCGGTAAGGCTGATGCAGAGTCGATCACCGTTGAAGATACCTCAAACACTGAAAAAATATTTGCAAATACTCATTTCAATGGTGACGGCATTATTCCCGTTGAAGCGGCAAAAGAGGAGACACTGCAATCGGTCATTCAAAATATTATCGATTGCATGGGCGCTGAAAAAGATATCAGTGGCGCAGATGGCATATCACAAGAAAAGAATGATACGTTTTTTGAGGCTGCTCATAATTTTTCCAATTGGTGGGAAATGGCTGAAAGAGATGCATCCAACATACTGCCTTTTGGTGATAAAACAGCTGCAGCTGCAACCTCTTTTGAAAAGATAAAACATAAAGTGGACGACTACTTCACACGCTGTCAACTTGCGCAATTTGATGCAACCGCCACTGCTCCTCTCAATCCACCACTATCAAAGTATGAATCTTTCACTGAAGTCGATCTCCAAACCTCCATGAAAGAGATCGCAACACTACCACTAGCACGAATTAAAATTGATGGCCCTCTGCCACTTAAAGAGGGTGTTAACCCTGCCTGGGCAGATGCAATCGCTCAACTAAAAAGTGAAATAGTTACGCCATTATTCGGCGAAAAAATGCACTTAAGCCCAACTGAGTGGCGAACAATCAGTAGCAAATTTTCCGCTTATGAAGCTTGGAAAAAAGAGAAAAAAGGGGAGGAAGTTGAGCCTCTGGGTCTTGAGCTGGTTCGTGAAATTTTGGATAGCAATGCTCAGGAAAGTATTACAGAGCTGATCGAACAGGATAATGAACTCAAACCTGAATTGGATTCAATTGCATCCGTTGACAGACTGGTACGTTATCATCGTGACTTGAATGTACTACTGCGTAACTACGTCTCTTTTGCTGATTTTTACAATCCTGATAAAAAAGCAATTTTTCAGGCAGGAACACTCTACCTTGATGGTCGCAGTTGCGATCTTTGTGTTCATGTTGAAGAGATCACTAAACACAGCACTCTGGCTTCACTCAGCCGTGCCTACATCGCTTATTGTGAATGCACACGTCCCGGAAGCGATGAAAAAATAACCATTGCCGCAGCTTTTACTGATGGTGATGCTGATCATTTGATGGTTGGAAGAAATGGTATTTTTTATGACCGTGACAATAAAGACTGGGATGCCACAATTTTAAAAATCATTGAGCAACCGATCAGTATTCGCCAGGCATTTTGGTCACCGTATAAACGCATCGCTAAAATGATCGGTGATCAAATCGAAAAAATGGCTTCTGCGCGTGATAAAGCCATCGATTCGAAAGCGGCCTCCGGTGTTGCTGGTGCAGGCAAAACTTCGACAACAGCTTTTGATATTGGGAAGTTTGCCGGTATTTTCGCTGCCATTGGTTTGGCTCTTGGCGCAATTGCTGCTGCATTAGCCTCACTATTATCGGGATTTATGACATTGGTCTGGTGGCAAATGCCGTTGGCCATTATTGGTGTCATGTTATTAATCTCTGGCCCCTCAATGCTTCTTGCATGGCTCAAATTAAGGCAACGCAATCTTGCTCCCATACTTGATGCAAATGGCTGGGCCGTTAATACGCGAGCCAAATTAAACATTCCATTCGGCAAATCACTTACTAAAGTTGCTGAGCTGCCTGTCGGCGCAAATCGTTCAATGAAAGACCCATTTGCCGAGAAAAAACGTCCATGGAAAATCTGGCTTGTAATTTTTGCTTTATTGGGTGGAAGTGGAACAATGCTTTGGCAAAACGGAACCATTCAGGAATGGCTCAAACCAATTGCTCCATGGGTGGTAAATACAGGAACAGACACAACCCCTGAAACTGAGGCCGTTGAAGCTGAAATAATTGAAGGCTCTGGAGAAGCACCCGATCAATCCATAACAGCACAATAAATTTTTAAAAGTAAGCACAAAAAAGGGCAATATTAATATTGCCCTTTTTTACAGCTTTTGAATGGATTCAGTTAACCTGCGCCATTGCCACCGGTCACATCACCACCACCTGTTGTACTACCACCGCCGGTCACGTCATTACAAGCCACTGGAACAGAGAAAGTAACGCTACTACCCTGTGTCACATCAACATGCTGGGTGAGCCATTTATTCGTAATACGATTATACGCCTGTACCTTGACATTGTTTTTAGGTACAAAACGATTAAGCGCTATAACTTGACCATTGGAGTTCGTAGAACCAATCGGCTCTCCTCCAAAATAGACAGAAACAGAAGGAATCGGAGTGGTCACAGAGTTATCTTCAGTACACATCTGATTAACAGTGACAGTGATATCAGAGAATGCCTGATCAGCAGGTATATTGATCGGAACAGATCCTCCAGCACACAAGTCTACAATATTATCCAGCTCACCCACTTTTATACCACTCAGATGCGCCACAATTTTAACTGGAACATTTAGTGGTGCATTCCAGTACCTTATAAAACTATCACCATTAGTAAAGGTGTCCTGGGTGTAACCTGAGCCTATTACTTTCAAGCGAATGTTATGGCCTTCACCACCGGGTACATTCCATTGGGCAGACAAATCACATGTCTGTGCAGGCCAGTCCAGATTCCAATAGGATAGATGGTCAATTGAAGCTTCAACATAGTAAGTTTTTTCATCACCATCATCCTGAACGATGCCATCATCCCCTTCTTTTTGCCACGCTCCGGTATCAGGATCATAACTCCAGACTGGAAGTGAATCACCTACCTTAACCTCAACACCAGTTGTAGGATTGATCGTTGCTTTAGGCACTCGCATTTTAAATGTAACAGGTGTACTAAAATTTTTAACCTGATCGCCTTCATCATTTTTAATTGAAAATGATGCAAAACTTCCTGAGATAAAGGTGACAGCGTTGTCAGAATAGTTATCCACCTCCACACCCGTCAAACCACCAGGAAAAGTCTCTAATGCAGTTTCATCTGTATTGTTGTAGTAAACCGTTGTTGCGGTCAGTTCACCAGTCACAGGTTTGCCTGCAGCATCGGTCATTACAGTACCTTGAGTCACAACCATAGTGGCTTTTCCACCACTGCTGTCATCAATACCGGAGTTCAGGGTAATGTCGGCTTCGACAACTCCATCATCAGAAGAGGAGCCCATAACTGACTTCGCCACAACACCTGCTGGCGGCTCACTCATATCTACAAGTGAAATATTAAAATTAGTATCACCATTTTTAGTAACATCAACAGTTGTGCCACTGCTTTCATAATCAGGATGGCTCGCTACTACTTTTAATTTAACTGGAAAGTCTGATGAATCTATGTTGCGCATATGAAATCCGATCAGCCCGGTTTCATCCGTTGTAAACTGACTCACTTGCTGGCCAGAACCATTAAAAACATTATTTTTTTGATCCCCTTTAATACTGACCGTCACACCAGAGACACCTTCACCGCCCCCAGTCGCTGAAGAGCCTAATATAATACGCCCCGAAATATTGATCTCTTCACTGCCTGGTACAGCAGGTGGAATCACCGGTGTGCCATTGTCATCGTTATTTGATGAAGAACACCCCGCCCCCATAGTAACCAGAAGTGCCACACCCACACCCAGGCATTGCTTCTTCCATAAATCTTTTGAACCCATTTGACTCCCTCCAAATAAAAAAATTACTTAAATAACAATACAAAAGTTCTTGCTATAAAAACTTCCATAGGCTCAATTTTCGGATCACAGAGAAAAAACTTTAAGAGTTTCATTCAAATAGACTCAAACTCTGAATATCACATGACGCTATAAGAAGCGAACCCACTGCCAGGACGGCTTAATGATTTTATTTAGATACTTTCTGCTTTTCACTATTTCAATCGCAACAACGAACGCTGCAACCTCCAACTTCAGCGACAGACTCTCTCTACAAGGCTATACCGGCCTGTTAAATACACCCAATGCACTTATTACACACGAAAAAAAAATTGACCTGCTTTACACCAATAATTTCGATAATGATTTTCCTGATTACACTCAGTCAGTAGACAGTTACCTTTTCTCTATTGGTATCTGGCCTAATATTGAGTTGGGCGGACGCTTAGTAAGCCTGGTTAACCAAGAGAGTAAATTTAAAGGAAGGCGGGATTTATCTGGAAATATAAAATGGCAATTTTTTAATCATAAACTTTGGCCATCACTTGCAATAGGCTCGCAAGATTTTGCAGGTGAAGCACGTACCTCACGCAGCCAATATATTGTCGCGACAAAACAGTTATTCAATACTCGCATGAGCGCGGGCTACGGTTTTAATTCCAACCGTCTTAAAGGTTTATTTGGTGGAATTGAACATCAATTAACAAAAGGGGTCTATTTGCTTGCAGAACACGATACCGTTGACACTAATTATGGAATACGAATTACCAGTGACTCCTGGAATCTTCCTTTTGCACTCTCATTGACTGCAAAAAAATCACTCAAATCCAAACAAAACTCTTTCTATTACGGCATTGGAATCAGCATGCCTTTAACAGGAAGAACTCAATCAAACAACACTGCCCCCATAAAATTGTCCCCCCCAAAAAAAATGAAGTCAAAGACTCCTTCTACCGCCAGTAACACCCAAAGAAAACTGAGCAATATTCAGAAAAACCACAATCAAAGCAACCTGAATGATCTACACCAAACACTGAACCACCTTGGTTTAGAAAAGGTACGAATTGGCATTAATCATCAAAAAAAACAGCTCTTTGTTGAATACGAAAATCATCGTTACAACCATAACGAGATGGATGCTTTAGGAATCGCACTCGGAGTTGCCGCAATGAAAGCACCCGATAACATCACTTCATTAACTGTTTTATCGCGTAAACATGGAATTGCAATACTTGAAATCCATACACAAGTCACTCATTACAAACAGTTTTTAACCGCGCTCGAATCGACAAAATATCCCACACTAAAAATAAATTACCCAGTGACTCCATATCATTACGATGGCATTGATTTCATTCACTCCACACCTAATAAAAAGTCGCTTCGCTCAGAACTCTTTCTCTACCCTAAAACTTCAATTTTTGTAGGGACTGAACTGGGTGTCATTGATTCATCTATTGCTCTACAAGCTGATTGGTATTTGCCTTTATGGAAAGGCGCGACATTCAATATTGCTTATCAAAAAGAGTTCTACCATACCTCAGATTTTAATGAAGGCAAGCCATTTGGACGTTTTAAGATACAAAATGGCTTGAGCAATATTTTATTTCACCAAGCATTCAAACCGCATAAAAATATAACTTCATTAACCAGTATTGGCCAGTATGAGCAAAACTATCTGGCACTATTCAACGATACTATTGCCCATATCGCCAACACTCCATTTCGAGTTCGTACACGTATTGGATATTATGATCATAAAAAAACCGTAGATAACCGATCAATTGCAGTCGGTTCCATTCGATACCTTTATGCACCTAAAGATGTGCTTATGGAAGCATCATTTGGACAGTTCTGGTTTGATGACAGAGCAGTATTGATAGAAGCTGCACGTTATTTTGGTGATACAAAAATCACTCTGTTTTATAAAGAGAATGATGAACGCGCAGCCGGTTTAAAAGTCAGTCTCCCCTTAACTCCACGCAAAGATATGCGCCCTTCGATGTTGCAAGTTAAAGGTGCAAATCGCTGGACTTATGGCTTGCAAACCTCCATTGCCAGAGGCGTTAACAAAACATCAAATGCATTGGATACAAAAATCGCTGTCGTGCCCTCAGTTTTCCATAATACTGAAAATGTCTATCAAAACCAGGGCCGATTAAACCCAGCTTATATCAAGAATAATTTGTTACGTTTGCGTAATGCATATCACCTGCTGGCTCATTAATGAATCGCAACTGTCATAATAATCTGCGTAAAGTTTACTTTTTAAGCCCGACTGGCCGATACTCCAAGAGAGTAACTATAAATTCCCTTGTATTTTTTGTCGTTTTCTGGCGGAGTGAGCTGTATGGTTCGTAAATCATTTACCACATTGGTGTTGCTGTTGGTATCAGCGATTTCTGTTTCAACCTGGGCCAGTACCCCTCCCCCACCAGTCAATCAAAATCTCGGTATGCCTGATGCCATATCAAACAATATGACATTTAATGATTGCGGCATCTGTCATTTCAATCCTGACACAGCGCCCGCTCCTGTTAAGCAAGGTTATTTACCAGATAGGCATCACCTGCGAATAGATACACCGATTGAAGAATATTCAGCCTCCCCTTTTCCGGAAAAATCCTCAGATGGAACACATAAATGTATTACCTGCCATTTGCTCGACTGGGTTGAAGATCCATCTCGGCCCCTGGGTGGATATTTCAAGTTTGCACTTGAACCAACCGAACCAGAATTTCGAGACTGTCTAAGCTGCCATAAACAGGTACCGGGAATTACATCCGTTCATCATCTCACCAAAAAAGCACAAGCTGCAGATTGTAATGCTTGTCATGGTAGTTTGATCAATGATCCCAATGGTGAACTATGGGTATTGAGAGTTATATCTTCTATGAGCCCTAACCCTGGTTTTGGTGATGGAGATATTGGTGACACTGGATATAGAATGGGTGGTTGTCGCTATTGTCATAATGGTGGTACTGATGATGTCACAGGCCGCGTTGTGCCAGGACCCAATGCCAACATGTTGACTCATCATGGAACCGGAATCGCTCAGCCAGATAGCGATACTGTACATACCTGTAGTCTGTGTCATGATGCCACACCACCGAACCATACCTTGCAAGGGTGTGTTCGATGCCATGCGCCAACCTCGCTACATAGCGTTCAGGCTGATTCAGATGGCAATGGTACAGCTGGGGATTATGAGGAACAGCCATTTTTTGGACATATTGGAACTTCTACCGATTGCATGGGATGCCATATGGGAGGAACCGCTGCAGCAGTCTCTACAGCAAGAGCTCTTGCTGCGGAAGAAACTCCGTTATTTGGACCATTACTTCCCAGAATTGAAGAGAGAAATACAGCAAGAATCATTGAAGGCACAGCTTCGACTTTGAAATTGAAAGGAGCTGGATATTTAGTAGAGACACCAGACAACAAAATTACGACCAAAGTTGTTTTAACTCCGACTGATAGCAATAAACCTCCGATAGAGATCGTACCAGAAAATGTCACGTTCTCATCCATGGACGTGCAAATCCCCTCAACTCAGCCTTCGGGAAATTACAGTGTCAGCGCAGTCAACGGAAACATGGCCAGTATACCGATTAATTTAGTGGTAACGCCCTCTGTAAACGTTAATTCAACAGATTGTGAAAACAACATCATTACCATTGCCGGTACTGGCTTTGGAAGTTACCTCAATGCAGCCCGGTCCGGAACAGAAATTATTAACATGAGTAGTTCAGAGCAGTGTGACATTCAATCCTGGACAGATACAAACATTATTGCAGATTGTGGCTCAGGCAATATTGGGAATCTCCAGGTTAATAGTGTTTTTGGTGATGCCGCAGTATCGGTTGATTGTGAAACAGGCCGTCCCGATTGGTGGTCTCTATGGAGCTGGTTTGCTTCCTGGGGTTGGTCTGGACGTTAAAACCTGGCTAACTTTCTTGTTCAGGCCAAATGGTTGAAATCATTTGGCCTGAAACCACTATATATATCTCTCCTGATTCGTGAATGTTCCTAATTTAAAAGGCTCTTTAATTTATCTTTGACCTCATCAGCCGCCTTCTCTTTCAAAGCCTCTTGCTGCTCTTTTAACTTTTGCTCAGCTTCTGCTTTTTTAGCATCCGCCTTAGCCTTTAATTCTGATTTTTTGGCATCTGCTTCCGCTTTTAGCTTCTCTTTTGCTTTATCTGCTTTGGCTTTTAGCTCTGCTTTTTTTTCTTTTAATTGAGCCTTGGCTTTATCACCAATCAACTTATCCATATCCAGTTTAATGGATGGATCAGAAAAACTGCCTTTAATTCTAACAGGAACAGTCAGGCCTTTTAGGTCAGACAGCTCAGCCCCTCCTTGCCCCTTACTGGTATTTACGACTTTAGCCATCACAAGATAATTCAGACTCTCTTTAGGCAAATCAACCGTTCCTTCACCCGTGACACGAGCAAAGGGTAATGCTGCTTTGAGATCACTGTTACTCACAACTCCATTTTTAATCAAGAATGAACCGCTTAATTTAGCAAAATCAGTCTTTTTGACATCACTGTCCGGCAGTGATTTCCCTTTAAGCTTTGCCTTCGCTTTGCGTAGCATATGGGCAAGATTCAAGCCTTTGACCGCACCATCAGAAAATAGAAAGTTTGCATTGCCATTCAGTGTTTTTGTGATTTTTTCAGGTGTTAAACCCTGCGCTGTCACTTTAGCTTGTATATTGGCTGTACCACTAATCAGATCATCATCCATTAGATCCTTAAGTAATTTGCCTGCCTGAACACCACTTATTTTTTCATTTAACGAAATCACGGGAACATTTTTTGTTACATTCAGTTTAATATCACCTTTATACTCACCGCTATAAAGCTTCATCCCTAACGGATACAGACGGATCACACCATTTTTCGCTTTTAGGTCTGCACGAATGTCATTCACGTTCAAATTAGATACTTTTAGATTACCCATTGAAAATTTGCCATCAATATTTAGGTCACGCAACGTATCCAGTGGTAACTCAGGCTCATCTGTTTCTGCTGCGACAGGAGGACTTTCTTCCACGACATCACTCGGCGGAGGCAAATAACGATCTGCATCAATACCTGTAATATTAAGGTCATAAGTAATTGCCGGCTTTTCAAAATTGTGTATTGTTGCTTTTCCTGTAAGAGTCGTATCATCAAAATTAACTTTCAACTGTGTCACCTCAATGAATTCAGTTGAACCTTTAAGCTTCAGGTTTAAGTCTGCTTTTGTCAGCACGGTCGCATCGGCCATTTCAGGAGTTTCAATGGCCAGTTTTTGCATCATTTCTCGTGGATTGAACTCAGCAAGATTAAATTCTGCTTGAAATTCAGGGGCGTCAATAATTTTTTGTGCTTTTACATCACCTTTGAGATTAAGACCATAACTTTCCAGTTTTATATCACTCAAAGTCGCCACTTGTGATTCCAGATTTGCAGCCATTTCAGTCGATAAATTAACAATAGCTTTACCTTTAGGCATATCAGGGTGATCAATCTCTATCCGTAATATCACCCCATTCAAACTATATTGCTGAGCAGCAAGATCAAGCAGTGCATCAAAATCGAGCTTAACCTCCCCTTTAGAAGAGAACTCTTTACTATCAAAAACCAACTTCACAGCTGTTTTTTCCAAACGGTGCTGCTGGTTATCCAGGTTGTAGATAATATGTGATGCCAGTGACAGATGGCCACGAACTTCAGGTTGATTGCTCTCAAAATCAGTATTAAATTTCAAATCCAGTGGCTCATTTAGTACCACCTCGCCTGTTTCAAGAGTTAAATTATTCAAAGTGTATTTTGCACCCGTTTGATGATCGGTATAGGCAATACGTGCATCAACAAGCTCAATACCTTCAACGACCAGCGACTCCAGCGGTAATGCTTCACTCCCTTCAGCGCTCTCTTTGACTTCAGGCTCTTCTGATACGGCTGTAGAGCTTTGGGTTAAATCATCCCAATTGCTCACACCCAGTTTATTCACTTCCAGATTCAATCCCAGATCATGCAGGACGATCGCTTTCATCTCGACCGATTTTTTAAGTAACGGCAGTAACTTCAGTTTGATATCCATACGCTCCATTTGAGCAAAAGGAACATCAGCAAACCCTTTGGCATTACTGAGCTGTACAACACCGAGCTCCAAACCAATCCATGGAAACAGTGAAAGATCTATGTCGCCTTTAATATCAAGCTCTCTTCCTGTTGCTTCGTGCACCGCATCGCTTATTTGAGGTTTATAATCATTAAGGTCAATAAAAAAGGGAATAGCGATCACTAAGGCAATCAAAAATACAACAACAATGCCGACAATTTTAAATATTTTTTTCATTATTGGAACCCTGTTCTGCGACACCCATCACAAGATGCCATTTTTATTATTTCAAATTCACAAAAAAATAGTGATGCAGCTCACTGTTTCGGCCAGCAGCTTTATGTTTTTAACACTACAAATAGCTGTTTTACACAAAAACTTTTTTAAAAATACCACCTTACCAAGCATTTAAACAACCCAATTCTACAAGTCGATATTAAAACCAGGTAGCTTTCATAATACGGATGGAGAATGAGGGATGATATATTTCAGCAAAAAATTGTCAATTACCCTAATAGTGTTCAGCAGCTTTATTATTGCAGCCTGTACTCCCATAGAAACAACAGAAAAAGTCCCTGCTCAAGAAAACCGAAGCAGCTTGAGTATAGAAAAATATTTCCCCGAAAACCTGGCAGTCACTTCGCCATTTGAATTTAAAACTGAAACGAAGAACAGATCATTGCGTGAATACTCAAATAAAACCATTTCAAAATATGCATGGTCAACCGTTCGTATTGAAAGATTGCTTAAAGGCAGCACACCTTCTATATGCCGATTTGATCCTGAGCTATTTTTAAAACAGTCGCGTAATGCTTCTTGTTATGGGCCTGCTGTCAGCTATGTAGGTCACCCTGACGCTTCTTTTATCACTGATGCAGATGGTCAGTTACCCTCAGGAGATTTGGGAATTTGGCAGGAGACAGATCAAAGCAATGGACAAGCTTGCTCCGCAGCACAGCTTACAGCGCAAATGGAAGGCATGCGTGACCGCTCATTGGCATCATTGATGGGGCTTTCATCCATGATATGTGTAATCAACAGCAACAGTCTTGCACTTCCCAGCTCATCCACTTTACCGATTACAGATGAAATGAATGCTCTCGGTATCACAGATACCACTTTTAACAATGTCACTCTCACCCATTCAACTGACCTTTCAGGAAATGATATTTATAGCTATTCCATGGATTTTGATTACGCGCCATCAGGCACTCATCACTCTATTATAGTTAATATGGAGCACAGCACTGAAAGCAGCACAGATGGTTATTCAGGCTTTGTCACCACACAAGTTAACGATACATTCAGTGGTGGAAACTGCCCAGACTCAAATATCACCCGTAACAACTCTCTGCATTATAAACGTGACTCAAATAATCAAATACAGACTGAAGTCCGTGAAGCTCAATTTTGTGGACATAATATCAATGGCTTAGATAGTGAAAACCAAGTTGATTCATCAGAAAAATTTAATGGTTTTAACAATGGCTGGGGCAATAACTTTGCTATTTTCAGTGCGAACTTCAACCAATTAACGCTGAGTGGAAACTACGCTTACGCTTGGCAAGCCGGCCCCAATGATAGCAATAGCCGTGTTTTTAACATCATCAGCGATTTTTCAAGCAATACAGGTGATGCCTTTTACGGATATGGTGATGATATTGCAAGTAGCGATGGAAGCATTACCGGATTTATCTGTAACTGGGCAGGACCGGGCAATGACCACACACTCAGCAATTATGTTCAACACCAGACACTTGAAATCAGCGCTGAAACTGGCTCGGTGACTGCCAGTGATTCACATATTACCTATGCTCCGACTAATAGCTGTAACTATGATGGTCTAGGCAGTTTTAGCTATGATTCGAATATGACTGACTCCCCCAACACTGATCCAGGAAAAGAGATTAAATCTGACCTGTTGGCTGTTAATGATAATAATGGCGATGGGCTGTTTGATGAAATATCGGCAACAGGATTTTCCCTACCATAACTACAACCAATAACACAATAAATTTTTTAACAACATTTAAGTAACGTAGGTCGGGTTAGCGCAGCGTAACCCGACAAAGTAATTGACGAGAGACATGACACCAATCCAGCAAGTCACAACTCATTCACTACCCACCATAAATCACATGAAGCCAAATTTTTGCGACAATATTTAAGAAAAAAGATCTTTTAACCGACCTATAGAAAAAAGGAACTTATTCTATGGAAACTCGGAAGCATATTAAAACAGCACAAGTATCTAATTTGTCAGCACCCGCTGCTGTTGCCACATTAAAAGATGAAATTTATCAAAAAAACATGGCGGGAGTTATATTTTTTTGTTCTTCAAATTATAACCTGAGTCTACTCGGTAAAGCGCTTGAAAAGCATTTTGATTGCCCAATTATTGGCTGTACAACAGCCGGTGAAATTGGAACAAGTTATACCGACGATAGTATTGTTGGCATCAGCTTTTCTTCCAAAGCATTCAAATTGACACCAATGCTTATTGAAAATATTGACCAATTGGATCAGGCAGAGATTGAGAATCTTGCCAGTAAGAACAGCCATCATCCCAGCTTTAAAAACAGAGTAGGCTTTTTATTGATTGATGGTATGTCTGGTAAAGAAGAGTCGGTTATAAATACAATCTATCATGCATTTTCCCCACTACAAATTTTTGGTGGATCAGCAGGTAATGGTCTAAAATTTGAAAAAACATTTGTCTACACAAATGGAGCTTTTCATAGTAATGCCGCTGTTTTTACAGTCATAGAGACAATATTAGATATTGAAATATTCAAGTTACAACATTTTGAACCCTCAGACATTGAATTTATTGTTACTGAGGCAGACCCTGAAAATCGTATTATTTATGAAATTGATGGCGACCCCGCTGCTGAGTATTACGCCTCATTGCTTAATGTATCAATTGAAGAGCTATCGCCACAATTATTTTCGATGCACCCTACCATGCTAAAAATAGGTGGTGAATGGTATCTTCGCTCCATATTAAAGCTTAATGATGATGGTAGTTTATTAACTGCTTGTGCCATCGACAATGGCCTGCCTATCACCTTGGGTCATGCTAAAGATATCAGCATATCTCTAAAAGAAAAGGTATCCTATTTCAAGCAAGAGTTTTCAACGATAAATCTCACTCTTGGCTGTGATTGTCTATTTCGAAAGCTGGAAATTTTAGAGAGCGGTGTAAAAAAAGAAATAGAAAATATATTTAATCAACTCAACTTTGCTGGCTTTAATACTTATGGCGAACAATACAATTCCATTCATATTAATCAGACACTCACAGGTATTGTTTTCGGAACTAGAAATTTTTGAAACTGAGTAGCCTCAAGTAAACAGGTAGCACCATTATGAATTTATCCCAGGATACAATACATGAACAGAACAGCAACACACTTGAAAGCCTCAAAAAAGAGCTTGAAAAACAAGTAAAAATTAACAAAGCCCTCAAAGAGCGTATAAAACAAAGCTTCCTTGTTACTGATGGTTCATCATCACTATTTGCAAAAAACACCTTGCTCCAGAACGAAGTAAAACGACAAACGAAAAGCTTACAGGAAGCAAAAGATGCTGCCGAAAAAGCCAACCGCAGTAAGAGTGAATTTCTAGCCAATATTTCACATGAATTGCGAACTCCTATGCATGGCATACTCAGTTTTTCACAGTTTGGTATTAACAAATACAAACATGCTGATCCAGAAAAACTTGGCAACTACTTTTCAAAAATAAACAGCAGTGGCAAAAGGCTGCTATCACTATTGAATAATTTACTCGACCTATCAAAACTTGAAGCAAACCAGGATCAATTACATTTAAGTACAAATAACCTGAATCAGGCCACACTTAACATTATTGAAGAATACAGTACATTGCTCGCTGAACGACAAATAGAAATAAAAGTTAACAATGAAAATAATATTTCAACAGAAGTACAATGTGATGCAGAAAAAATTACTCAAGTGTTACACAATTTTATCTCCAACGCATTTAAATTTTCACCTAACGGATCAACAATTAATATTAAATTTAGCTCATCCTCATTGAGTATTGATAGCAAAACTATACCCGCGATAAAAATTGCTGTTTCAGATGAAGGCATAGGCATTCCAGAAGATGAAACCGAAACAATTTTTGATCAATTTGTGCAAAGCAGTAAAACGAAAACAGGAACAGGCGGCACAGGCCTTGGCCTCGCCATTTGCAAGGAAATAATTTCCCTTCATCATGGAAAAATATACGCCAAAAACAATGAAATAAAAGGTGCTACTGTTTCATTCCTAATACCACTTCATTCTCCCTCCTCCTAAAGCTTTCCAGCAATGCTGGAAAGCTTTCTATACTGCATTTATATTATAGGTGGCAACTCATTCCGGTCAATATGAACATCAATCAATGTCGGGCCAGGATAACGGCATATTGCCTGAATATCTAAAGCAGCCATATCACCCGCAGAATAAACTTCAAAAGCTTGAGCGCCTATTGCTTTAGCAATTTGACAATAATTTACTGAAGGCAATTTACAGCTTGTCTCTTCAAGACCAGAAAGTTTTTGCCCATGCTTGATCATCCCAAGCGCGCTATCATTGAGTAGAACAAAAATCACACTTAATTTTTCGTCAACCGCAACAGAAATTTCCTGGCCACTCATTAAAAAGCTACCATCGCCAACAATACAAACCACAGGGTTCTCAGAGTTTCCCATCGCTGTGCCCACTGCTGCTCCAATAGCCCACCCCATAGAAGCAAAAGCAAAACCTGTTATAAGGGTTTCATTACCAAAATTTCTATTTTTCGTAGTAAATGGAGAGTATGGGTGTAAATAGTGAACTGCCCACTCATAACTATTCCCTGCATCTGCTAGAAAGCGCGTATGAACGGGAAATAAGCGAGATAACTCATACATTAAGTGCTGAGGTTTTATCAGTGGTGAATTATTATTATTCAAATACCCATTTTCATCTTCAACGCTGAAATAACGCTTTACCGCCCATTGCTCTCCACTTTTCAAACAACGTCGATCCTTACCATTACGTCTTTCATTTACTCTATGCAGAAAACTCAATTGAGAATTTTTTTCACTTTTTATATTTACACGTCTGCCCTTACCTTGCCGCCGATCAAAACTTACAACATTGAGTGGTTTATTAAACTCACTTTCAATTCTCATAAATCTGTTGTCTGATTTTACACTCTGTATCAACCCTTCAAAAATCTCCAAAAGATCGCCGCAAACGTGTAAACGCGCCATAAATGAACGAGCGAAATACTCCGTCGTTGAATCAATATGTATCACTTTGTCAGATAAAATATTGGCAAACCATCCACAAGTATCAAGTTCATTAAAATCTGTTCCTACGGCGATAATGCAATCAATAGAGCTATCTTCCAGTACTCTTTTAGCGCTCGCATGCCCTCCCCTACCAATTACTCCTCGAAATTTAGGGTGATAACTTTTTATGACACCTCGCCCTTGAGATGTCGAAATCACAGTCATATTAGTCAAGCTAGCAAATTCAAAAATAACATCAATGGCTATTGAGCTGCGTTTACCTATTAAAATAGTACTATTTTTTGAGTGCACAATTTCATTGAAAACATTTTCAATGCCCGCAGTATTTGTACAATACGACGTACTTGTTTCAATCAGGGATTTCAAATCATATAGTGGTTTATTATTTTGAACAGATGCCCAACCTATATCCCTTGAAATACCTAAATGCACTGGCCCTGGAACAGGTCCATATGCAGTTGTAATTGCGTGTATAAACTTACCTTCTAACTGATCACTGTGCGACACTGATGTACTGTATCGAGTACATTGCTGAAACATCTGAACAATATCGATCCCACTGCAAGATGAATCTTGAAAGGCTCCTAAACCAAGTTTTGGTAGTGGTGTTTGCCCTGTAATAACAAGCATCGGCGTACGTTCTTCATAAGCTGAGGCAACACCTGTAATAATATTAGTCGCTCCTGGACCTGATGTTGTACAACACACACCCAGCTTGCCAGTCTCTCTTGTGTAGCCCTCAGCCATAAATGCAGCACCTGTTTCATGGCGTGCGACAACAGCTCTAGGTCCACCCGTTCGCTCACTGCGAGCAAGTGCATCATAAAGTGGCTCCATTGCATTACCGGGCACACCAAAAACATACTCCACACCAATCTGATGTAAGTAATCAACAATAAGGTCGGCCATGCTTCTCCCCTGACCAGGGACAGCAACTGAATGAGATGTCATGTTTTCAAATCCTTTTGATAGTTTAATAATTATTTTTTACTTTATTTAAGTATAGAAAGTAAAAAACCTGACTAACTCAACTTATCTCCTTATAAATTGAGCCATCAGATTTGACGAATAATAACAGAGATTAAATCAGTGATCCTAGGAGGCTGTCGAACTTAGGGTGAATCTACTATGGCGGTGGGAAATCACCCCATTTTTCCGGTTTTTTTCGTCAAATAGATCCACTATTCGCCTCAAAACACCGAAAAACTGCCCTTGATTTCCCACTCGCCTCGCTACGATTCCCTAAGTCCGACAGCCTTCTAGCGAATAATTTGGCCACTATTATCGGAAAGTGCATCGGGCTTTGTTAATACTTTTGTTGGCAAATCTGTTTTTTCCTGTGATACTTTTTCAGCTTTCTCTTTATAAGGTGTCACCAGTACCAGCATAGAGACCAACGGGTGGTCAAAGTAGTGCAACTCTTTACTGCGAATTCGCCTTTTTCCCTTGATGCTGTAAGCCTTCATATTCACAGGAGAGTCAATCAGATCCGACCCCTCTGATTTTTGATAGAGCAGATTAAAATTAACATGAAGATAACGCTCTACACTTATTTTTACTACTCCATCCAGTTTATTGTCTCCATCCGTTGCTGTCAGCCTGACCCCCACGGCTTTATCCCGTGATAATACTGACTGCCTCCACCCTGTATGCAATAGCAGTTTATATTTTGAAGAGCGTGAAATGCGCCCTGCAACCCCATCCAACCTCTTTGTTACCAGCAATGTTTGCTGCTCCAGATCCAGTGCATTATCAAAAGGTGGAGCTTCCAAATCATCAGGCCATTGCTCTGAAGCCATCCAGTGCTGATCACTGTTTTCAAAAACAATCAATTCAATATCAAACCAACGAGGCGATTCAGACGAAGCTGACAAAGCGTTCGAGCTAAATAGCACTACAATAAGTGTCAGAAAAATTTTGAATCGAAGTATTAGGGTCATAAACTTTATAACATCAAACAAGATAAATACCCTCACGTTCCAACATTTGCCGCAAACGAATCAATGGTAACCCAATAAGAGCATTAGGATCATCCCCTTCCATTTTCTCAAATAACACAACACCAAACCCTTCAGACTTGAATGCGCCTGCACAGTTATAGGGTTTATCTCGCCGCAGATAATTACCGATTTGATCGGTCGTCAATGAGCGAAAATGTACCGTAAAAGGCTCAACAACAGACTGAATATGCCCCGTTGCACTATTAAATAGACACAGAGATGTATGAAAAACAACAGACTTGCCTGACACTAAAAGCAACTGCTCCAATGCCTTTTCATAATTTCCAGGTTTACCTAAAATCTGACCATCCACGACTGCCGCCTGATCAGAAGCGATCACCAAGGCATTAGAGTATTTTTCAGCAACTGCCTGAGCTTTTTTTTCTGCCAAACGAAGTACCATCGCCTCTGGTAACTCATCAAGCAAAGGAGTTTCATCAATATCAGGTGAATAGCGACTGAATTTAATCTCCAGTTTACGAAGCAGATCTCTTCGATAAATTGAGCTTGATGCTAAAACGATTTGCTGTTTTAAAACTGCCAATGGGTACCTCTATTAAAACTCTAACCAATCTGAATCAACATTTCATCAGGGTTAACATGATCACCCTTTTTGACATGAACTGCCATTACTTTACCATTAATAGGTGCTTGAATTTCAGTCTCCATCTTCATCGCTTCCACCACGATCAACGAATCCCCCTCTTTCACAACATCACCTGCACTAACAAGAACCTCAACGACCACCCCTGGCATTGATGTACTCACATCTCCTGGCGCATCAGCATGTGGCCGGGTGCTGCCATTTGTACCGGTCGATTCTGAGACCTCAATGGCTCCTAATTCATCCAGTGTTTCAACAATAATTTCTTCTGAAATACCATCAACCAAAACATAAAAAGCTCGACCATTTTGACTTGCAAGGCCTTTTCCCACAACTTTTATATGATATTTCTCACCATGTAACGCTACATTAAATTCAACCGGAGGTGCACCGCAAACACTCTTTCCGGAATCTACTGGCTCCAATGGCTCCGGAACCAATATTCCGGCAGCACGCTGTTCGAGAAATTCGCGTCCAATATCAGGGAACATTGCATAACTCAATACATCTTCTTCTGACTCTGCCAGATGACCAATTTCTTTACGTAACCTGGGCATTTCATCATCAAGCAGATCAGCCGGGCGACAGGTAATTACTTTTTCATCGCCACATACTTGTTGCCGTACCACATCATTTGTATCCGTGGGAGATTTCCCGTAATACCCCAGCAGATAGTTTTTTACTTCGTTGGTCACGCTTTTATAACGTTCTTCAGTCAGTACATTTAATACCGCCTGTGTACCCACAACTTGTGATAAAGGTGTAACCAAGGGTGGATAGCCCAACTCCTCTCGAACTCTAGGCACCTCTGCCATAACTTCATTCATACGCCCCAATGCATTTTGATCTCGTAGCTGATGAGCTAGATTGGAGATCATGCCGCCTGGAATCTGATTAACTTGAACACGGGTATCAAGGCCGGTGAATTCACTTTCGAAATGGTGGTATTTTTTTCGAACACCATAAAAGTAGGCACCAATCTCTTGTAACAGCTCAAGGTTCAACCCCGTATCATATTCACTATCTTTAAATGCTGCGACCATACTTTCAGTAGCAGGGTGACTGGTTCCTCCGGAAAGGGTAGAAGTTGCTGTATCAATATGGAAACAACCATTCTCAACCGCTTTAAGCTGACACATTTCAGCCAATCCTGAAGTCGCATGACTATGCAGGTGCAGTGGAATATTCACCGCATGGGTCAATGCCGAAACAAGCTCTGCCGTCACACCTGGAGTCAGCAAACCCGCCATATCCTTAATTGCAATACTGTCGCAGCCCATTGCCTCTAATTCACAAGCCATTGCAACAAACACTGATACATTATGTACCGGGCTGGTTGTATAACAGATTGTACCTTGTGCATGTTTGCCCGCAGCTTTAACTGATTCAATCGAAACACGCACGTTGCGCAAATCATTTAACGCATCAAATACACGAAAAACATCCATGCCGTGATCTGCTGACTTTTGAACAAAAGCGCGGACAACATCATCAGAGTAGTGACGATAGCCTAATAAATTTTGCCCTCGCAGTAACATCTGCAGACGAGTATTCGGTAATGCTCTTCTGAATTGACATAATCGTTCCCAAGGGTCTTCTTTAAGAAACCGAATACAAGAGTCAAAGTTTGCTCCTCCCCAGACTTCCAGTGACCAAAACCCGACCTGATCCATTTTTTCACAAACAGGAAGCATATCTTTAAGGCGAAAGCGGGTAGCCAATAGCGATTGATGAGCATCACGCAGTGTCGTATCGGTAATCTGAACTTGTGCCATAGTCGCTTCCTGTTTTTATAATCCTTTGTGAACTGCAATTGCAGCAGAAATCACTGCCGCCAATTCGCTGGGTGGACGACGTTCTGAATAGTTAACTAACTCTGTATTTACTTCTACAAAACCGGTATCAAAAGCACCTTTGCGAAAATCCGGGTGTTTCAAAATTTCCAAATAGTATGGAATGGTTGTTTTGATACCATATACTCCCATATCATGCAGCGCCCTCGCTGCACGGGCCAGCAACTCATCCCACGTCATAGCCCATACCGTTAATTTGACACACAACGAATCATAATAAGGAAGAATTTCATAACCACTATAAATAGCACTGTCGGTTCGAACGCCAGGGCCGCCCGGTGAAAAGTAGCGTGTAATACGTCCAAAACCGGGTAAAAAATCATTTTGGGGATCTTCAGCATTAATGCGAAATTCCATGGCAAAACCATGACGCTGGATATTTTCCTGTTGATAAGAGAGCGGCAAACCCGATGCGATTTTGATCTGCTCTTGAACAATATCAACACCCGAAATCTCTTCACTGATCGTATGCTCAACTTGCAGGCGGGTATTCATCTCCATGAAGTAGAAATTCTCTTCATCATCGAGTAAAAATTCCACCGTTCCAGCATTTTCGTAGCCCACTACTTCTGCTGCACGCACAGCCAGATCAGCAATATGTTCTCGTTGCTCATCATTTAATTGTGGCGACGGTGCAATTTCAATAAGTTTTTGGTGGCGGCGTTGTATCGAGCAGTCGCGCTCAAAGAGGTGAATGACATGACCATAACGATCTGCCAAAATTTGCATTTCGATATGCTTGGGATTTTCAATGCATTTTTCAAGAAAAACTTCAGCACTGCCAAACGCCTTGGTGGCCTCTGAAATGACACGTTCATAACTGATTTTTAGATCATCAGCATCTTCGCAGCGACGAATACCACGCCCTCCTCCACCTGAAGTCGCTTTAAGCATAATGGGATAACCCACTCGCTCGGCACAAAGCAGAGCCTCATCCAGACTTCCCAGATTGGCATCACTACCCGGTGTCACAGGAATATTGGCACCTATCATCGCTTTACGTGCCTCAATTTTATCCCCCATACGACGTATAACCGCTGCACTCGGGCCAATAAATTGAATTCCACGTTTTTCACAACCCGCCGCCAAGTCAGGATTTTCCGAAAGAAACCCATACCCCGGATGAATGGCATCACACCCTGTGGCTGCCGCCAGATTTATCAGTCGATGTACACTTAAATAACCCGTAACCGTTTCAGGCCCCAGGTTGTAAGCTTCATCGGCTTTTTTGACATGCAGTGCATAGCGGTCTGCATCGGTATATACCGCAACTGATTTTATACCCATCTCAGCACAGGCTCGTACAATTCGTACGGCAATCTCTCCACGATTTGCAATGAGTATCTTTTTTATCACCGCCCGGCTCCTTGAGTCACATAGATTCTATAAAGACTTGTTAAAGACCTTCTCTATTTTATCCTGGATATCACATGCCATTTTGTAGGGGTCATCCGCTAATTTAATCGGTCGCCCCACTACAATATAGTCGGCACCATTTCGAAAAGCTGTTTCTACATTAACAACTCGTTTTTGATCATCATCGTTATCTACAGGGCGAATCCCCGGTGTAATAACCAATAATTTTGAACCCAGTGATTCACGCAGACCTTTCGCTTCTAATCCAGAAGAGACTACACCATCACAGCCCGATTCCAATGCTCGTTTTGCACGTGACAACACCAACGGTTCAACATCACACTTAAACCCCAGATCATCCAGATCACCACGATCAAGGCTCGTTAAGGCCGTTACCGCCAAAACCTTCAAGTCACCTTTGGTGGCCGCTGCTGCTTTCATCATCGCATCATTACCATGAATCGTCGCAAATGTTGCGCCTTTATCACTTAGACGCTTTATTGCTGAAGCCACAGTCTGTGGTACATCGAAAAACTTCAGATCAACAAACACTTTTTTATCCTTGGCAATCAACCACTCAATCAGCTCAAAGTAGCCGCCTGCCATAAACAACTCCATACCTACTTTATAAAAAGTGACCGCGTCATCGAGCGTTTCGACCATGGCCTTCGCTGCGCCGGTACTTTCAAAATCAAGTGCAAAAATCAAACGATCTTTCGTTTCGATCGGTTTATCAGATAAAAAGCTCTGTTTAGTCATCGGTTCCTATTTCCACAGTTTTCCAGTTTCCACTATTTTACCGGAACCTCGCGTGAAATATACTGTCGTACTCATTTCAATTCACAAATAACTTTACCGATGTCTGCTGTACTTCCTCTATTTAAGAAAATCCCATTAATTATGGGCATTATCATAATCGCTCTTTCACTAACTTCATGCATTGAAGAGATTGATATTGATTACGATCCTAACGCAGAAAACCTGATTCCTCCTACAGTAAATATCACTGACATCACTGTTACCGAAGGCAATATCGAACTGAATGAAGATGGCTCCGAACCTGATGAACCCACCAAATTTATTGCAGAATTTACTGTAACAATTGACTTTCCCGTTCGCAGAAGAACAGAGTCTTTAGTCGTTGATTACAGTACCATTGATGGCACAGCAACAGCCGGAGAAGGTGACTACCAACCTCGTAAAGGGCAGATTTTTTTCTTTCCAGGTAGAGATGTTGTTGACCCGCAAACGGGTAACACAGTCTTTCAAGAAGGAAAAACCAGCAAACCACTAAAAATTATTATTTATGGCGACGATGAAGCCGAAGCCAACGAATATTTTGACGTACAGTTAACCATCGCAGCATCCAGCAAGGGGCAAGCAGGCAGCCAGATGAGAGCTCGCGCGACCATCATCAATGATGATGGCTATGCGATCAAAACCCGCAATGAAATAATCACTGAAGGGAACAACGGTACAAAGATGCTGCAATTTACCGCCTCACTTAATGACAAATTCGAAAGCCGTGTCACGGCTAATTACCAAACAACCGATGGAACAGCAACAACTGCCGACAATGATTACTCTCCCGTTTCCGGTGAAATTTCATTTTATCCGGGAGAATTGGAAAAAGTAATCTCCGTTCCAATTCATGGCGACACTAAATCCGAAGTCAACGAAACCTTCACTTTAAGCTTAAGTAATATTTCAGACAGCGACATAGCTGCCAAATCCAAACAATTAACTGCCACCGGCATCATTATCACCGATGATGACTCTAAAACACTCAATGATACTGGCATCACAACAATCGCATCCAACAAAACCAAAGATATTGTTCAATATTTTGATACGCTTGACCCTGCCAAGATATGCACAGAGCAACAAATCGAAGAGAATGATACAACGTGTGAAGCAGAAACACTTGAAAGCACTCTGGAACTATTTCCGGCGCAAGACTCACTCTATGGCCGTGATGCAACGCAAAATGATGATAGTGATGGCCATGCCGGTTTCAATTTCACCAAACTGGATATGGAAGGCAACTCGTTATCATCAACAGCACCACAATGGTACTGCGTAAAAGATAGTGTCACAGGACTGATCTGGGAAAATAAAAGTGCCAATGCAGACCTGCAATACCATAAAGCAGAATACACCTGGTACACTCCTTCTGCAGGAAGTGGCAATGAAGGTAAAAAAAGCCTTGATGAGTGCAACTATAACGGCTGTGATACTTATGCTTATATCGAAGCCATCAATGCAATGACACAGCCCTTATGTGGCATCAATCAATGGCGGCTTCCAACACGCAATGAACTACTCTCCATAGTCAATTATGGCACTAGCCACCCCGCAATTGATCGTAATTATTTTCCATACCCAGTCGTTGGTCGCCGAGAGCCGCCACTAAATTATTGGACACAAAGTGCATCTATATCCAAGAAGGTCATTGCATATGATGTCAGAATCCAGGGTAGTGAAGAAGAACATAAAGCGCTCGCCAAAACAGTTGTCGCCTTAAAGCAGGATAAAACAAAAATCAGAAATCTGATTAAAGATGAAATCATCATAGAGTCCCAATATAGAGACAACAGCCCTGCCGAAAATGAATTTATTGAAACAATAAAAGAAGAAGCTTTAAATCTTTATGTCACCAAACTGGTTGATGCTACCCCTGTAAATAACAATACAACAATAACGACTGAAGAAGGCCTTCAATTTACGATAGAAAACGAAGACAGTGCAAAAGCCGTTATCAGGGAATTTCTTACAAGGCAACGTATCATAGCCACATCAGATAGCGCCTGGATTGTCGATTTTATGAGAGGTGACACTAAAGCAGTTAAAAAAGATACAGAACAGTTTATACGTTTAGTATATTCGTCTAAATAATCTCAGGTTTAACAAGATGCAATACCGCCCACTATCTATTATGCTACTTGCAACACTATTTACCACAAACAACAGCTTCGCCCAGCTTTGTGATGAAAACCAGAAACCCTCAACACCGACTGACCGTTTTGCCAAAAATAATGGCGTTGTGATCGATTCTAAAACTGGCTTAATGTGGAAACAATGTACCGAAGGCAGACGCTACAATGCAAAAACAGAGCAGTGTGATGATGATGCCAATGTTTATACCTGGCAAGGCCTGCTGGAATATACACAACAACTTAACCAGGGAAAAACAGGAGACTCACGCAACTACAATGATTGGCGAGTTCCCAATATTAAGGAGCTTGAGTCAATCGTGGAGTACAGCTGCATGAGCCCCGCCATCAATCTGGATATCTTCAGCAACACATCACGCGTCTCTTTCTGGAGCAGCTCAACTGTATTTTTTTCACCTTACAAAGCATGGGCGGTGCAATTTAACAGCGGCACCGTCGCAATCAATCACAAAACTGAATTCAACACCCGTGCTTATGGACGGCTGGTCAGAGACTGGAAATAAACCTGAACAAATGGATTAATGCTCTCGCGTTGCCACAAACTTAATATCAGGCCAACGCTCCTCCATAATCTGTAAATTCACCCGAGTCGGTGCGATATAACTAAGATGCCCACTGGCATCTAAAGCTAAATTATCACTGACTTTACGCTGAAACTCTTCCAGCTTCCTAGAGTCTTCACACACGATCCAACGCGCAGTATTCACCTGCACGGTCTCAAAAGAGCATTCAACACCATATTCACTTTTTAAGCGATGAGCCACGACATCAAACTGCAATATACCCACTGCCCCCAAAATCAGATCATTATTATTTAGGGGTCTAAACAATTGAGTCGCACCCTCTTCACAGAGTTGCTGCAACCCTTTAAGCAACGCCTTCAAGCGCATCGGGTCACGTAATCGAGCACGCCTGAACAGCTCAGGTGCAAAATGGGGAATGCCTGCAAATTTTAACTTTTCGCCTTGGGTAAAGGTATCCCCAATCTGAATTGTGCCATGATTGAAAAAACCAATAATATCACCCGGATAGGCCTCATTCACATGTTCTCGATCACCTGCTAAAAATGTAATCGCATTAGAAATTTGTACATTTTTTCCTAAACGAACTTGATGTATTTTCATGCCTTTTTGATAGGATCCTGAGCAAATACGTACAAATGCAATTCGATCACGGTGAGCCGGATCCATATTAGCCTGAATTTTAAAAACAAACCCTGTAAATTTCTCTTCAGTCGTTTCAACTAATCGTTCGTTGGCTTGGCGAGGCAAAGGTGCGGGTGCGTACTCTACAAATTTATCCAGTAACTCTTTAACACCAAAATTATTCGCTGCCGAACCAAAAAATACAGGTGTGAGTTCACCTTTGAGATAAGCACCCAGATCAAATTCGTGGCTTGCACCTCGAACCAGTTCAACCTCCTCCCGAAACTCGTCCGCCTCATCACCAAACAGCTCGTTCAGGCGTGGATTATCCAGCCCCTGAATCACCTCACCCTCTTTAATTTTTCCGCCATGTGTCGCACTAAATAGATGAATGCAGTCATTTTGAAGATGAAACACGCCTTTAAATGCCTTACCCATTCCCATCGGCCAGACAATTGGAGCACACTTAATTTTCAGTACATCTTCGATTTCATCCAGCAGATCAATCGGATCACGCCCCTCACGGTCAAGTTTGTTGATAAAGGTCATGATCGGCGTATCACGTAACCGACAAACATCCATCAATTTAATCGTACGTTGCTCAACCCCTTTAACGCAGTCAATCACCATCAGAGCCGAATCCACAGCGGTCAAAGTACGATAGGTATCTTCCGAAAAATCTTCATGACCCGGCGTATCCAGGAGGTTAACCACACGTTCATTATGAATGAACTGCATGACGGATGAAGTCACAGAGATACCACGCTCTTTTTCAAGCTCCATCCAGTCAGATGTTGCGTGACGCGCAGCTTTACGTCCCTTTACCGTGCCAGCCATCTGGATAGCACCACCGAACAAAAGTAATTTTTCAGTTAATGTAGTCTTACCCGCATCGGGGTGAGAGATGATAGCAAAAGTACGCCTGCACCTTACCTGTTCCAGGAATTCTCCAGAACTCATTATTATATATCCTATAGTTTGTACAAAGAATCAAACTTAACCCTCTTGCAAAAAAAGTGTTTGAAAGACTCGGATTTTCCAGCCTGATGCCAGTAGCATTTCAAATGCACAGCATTATAACTTAAGAGAAGATTTCACCCTAAAGGAAAAAACAAGAACAGAATTAAAGCCGATAGATGTCCAGGTTTTAGCGTATTGAATCACTTGGAGTGCGCTCAAACCAGAGAGTCATCGCTCATGCTTTTGGGCAGATTATAGCCGTCATACTGTTTGGAATAACATTAAGAATTGGCTCTTAATTCGCATTAAAATATACTACCAGACAAAATAGTTGTGGAGGTCTGTTTGTGAATCAATATTTGAAGGTATTACTGGTTGGTTTGGTAGCGTGGGGAGTTGCAGTGGTTTCCAGCGATTTATTGTTACCACAATCTGCAATTGCAAAAGCAGAGTACGAAGCTAAGTATAATGAACTAAAGAGCAAAGGTGAAATTACAAAGGAAGATAAAGATCAGCTTGAAGTGTTATTTAGAGCGCTTAATTCAGAAAAAAATATTAAAAACGATCTGATTAGTATTGGCATAAAATATGGGCTGTTTTTTCTTTTATTGATTCCACTGATTATTTGGGTAGCAAAAAATATCAATCTGGAAAATAATGGTGTGATTGCGAGCTCAGCACTCATTTTTCTATCGTTTATCCTTGCAGGTTTAGCTGTGGTTGGCGGGATATTTGCGGCATTGTTCTGTATCGTAGGGATAGCTTTTAAAAAAACCAAGGTAAATTTATAAAAAATCTTTCAAAAAAATGTCAATTACTTTTACAAATTTATTCTATTTTTATAGGAGACGTGCTGCTTTATTACGTAGTAAAAATAATGATTTATTCTTTGTGTATCAACAGAGTCGCATAAGAATTGTTGATGTAATGCAGGTTATCTTGTTCCTATGGTTAAAAGTCACTCAAACAAGTTGTCAAAAAATTTTACAAAACTACATTTATCGGCGTGATATCTTTTTTTATTTCAAGGTGTTATTGTCCGTTTCACGCTTGAAAAGTAAAACATCATTGATTGACTAGGAGCTTGTCCGAGAATGAAAAGTCTACTGCGGAAAATCCATTTCGGCCATATTTGGTGTAAATTTTCGTTAAATAGAACAACTATTCGCCTCAAATTTACACCAAATCTGCCTCAAAACGGCTTTCCCTCGCTACGACTCCATTCTCGGACAAGCTCCTAGCAAATCTGATTTGCGGTGCAGGGATGTACCGTTTTTTCCGGCAGCGGCAGCTGTTGGTTGCTCTGATTTAATCAGGGCAGTCGCTGAAGCCATGGATGGCTTCGGCGACATTTTTTATTCTCCCGATAACGTTACTATCATCAATTCAGTTTGTTATGGAGTTATCGATATCTCGCTTGTTGGGTTTGATGGAACACAATAATATAATCTAAGGAGCGCTCGGCTCATGAAACAGTGGCTGGCAGTTCACTCGAAACCGAGGCAGGAAACTATCGCAGAAGAAAACCTTGCTAGACAAGGTTTTGAAGTATATTGCCCCAAAATTCAGGTTGAACGAAAAAAAAGAGGAAAACGAATCAAGGTAGTTGAAGCTTTGTTTCCGCGTTATCTATTTGTTAAATTTAAATCAGGTCATGATTCTGCTACTTCAATACGTTATACCAGAGGTGTTACGCAAATTGTACGGTTTGGCAATGAATTGGTAATAGTTTCTGATGATATCATCAGGCAGCTAAAGTCATCTGCTGAGGATTCATCAGGGCTTTATGTTGAATTGATGCCTGAGTTCAAAAAAGGTGATCAAGTGAGAGTAATAGATGGACCGTTTATGGGATTGTCGGGTATATTCCACAAAAGTAACGCAGAAGAACGGGTCACTATTTTATTGAATGTTCTTGGTGGCCAAAACAGGGTATTTTTAGAGAGAGAACAAATTGCACTTGTTGCTGTGCAGTAGTTGGATTTGGGTATCACTGACATTACCCATCCTAAATAGAAAAGTTTAATTGAATATACGCCTGAAACATATTTGGAAAATCACAAAAAATTATGAAAATTACAGTAGCAGGAACAGGTTACGTAGGGCTTTCAAATGCAATGTTGCTGGCGCAGCAACATGAAGTTATTGCATTAGATATCGTAAAGGAAAAAATTGAAAATCTGAAACAGGGACAGTCTCCTATTGTTGATGCCGAGATCGAAGATTTTTTGACAAACAAACCCCTCAACTTTAAAGCAACACTGGATAAGCAAGAAGCTTACCAATCAGCTGACTTTGTTATTATTGCCACACCAACCGATTATGATCCAGAAACGAATTACTTCAATACCAGCTCAGTCGAGGCTGTCATTAACGATGTAAAAATGATTAACTCAAATGCTGTAATGATTATTAAATCAACGGTTCCTGTGGGGTATACAAAAAACATCAAGAAAAAGTTGAATTGCAAAAACATCATTTTTTCACCTGAATTTCTGCGGGAAGGCAAAGCACTGTACGATAACCTTTACCCCTCACGTATTATTATGGGTGAGCGCTCGGAACGTGCTAAAGTTTTTTCGGATCTGTTGCTCGAAGGGGCATACAAAAAAGATATTCAAGTGCTGTTTACTGATTCAACAGAAGCCGAAGCGATCAAGCTTTTTTCCAATACCTATCTAGCAATGCGTGTTGCCTATTTTAATGAGCTGGATAGCTATGCACAGACTCATGATCTGGATACATGCCAAATCATAGAAGGTGTTTGCCTTGATCCACGTATCGGCAATCACTATAACAATCCTTCATTTGGTTATGGTGGATATTGCCTGCCTAAAGATACCAAGCAGTTATTAGCAAACTACCAGAATGTTCCTAATAGCTTGATTGAAGCTATTGTGCATGCCAACAGCACCAGAAAGGATTTTATTTCTGACTCTATTGTAAAGCGTGCCCCCAAAGTAGTAGGTGTTTACAGATTGATTATGAAAAGTGGTTCGGATAATTTTAGGGCATCATCAATTCAAGGGGTCATGAAAAGAATTAAAGCCAAAGGTATAGAAGTTATTGTCTATGAGCCGGAATTTCATGAAGATAGTTTTTTTAATTCTCGTGTAATTCAAAGCCTGGAAGAGTTTAAGAAAGAGTCGGATATTATTGTCACAAACCGTATGGCGGATGACATTAATGATGTTCGAGATAAAGTATATACACGTGATCTTTTTGGTGATGATTAAAGTATGCTGTGCGAATATAGTACACAGTGAATTATAAACCTCCAACCTCTAACCTCTAACCTCTAAAAAGTATAGTAATTACAAAAAACCGCATATAAATGCGGTTTTTTGTAATTCAAAGTTAAGTTAAAACCTATTTGGCCGAATGACCACTCAGCTTCACTTGAACCTTCTCATCCTCTTTCAAACCTGCGTAATACTCCCGTAAAATTTTCAATACCTCAGGGCGACTGAACTCTGCTGGCACATCACTTCCTTCAGACAGAGCCTTACGCAACTTTGAACCTGACAGCAACAGGCGATCTTTAGCTTCATGCGGACAGGTTTTCATAGAAGCCATTCCACCACATTCGTAACACCAGAAAGTCCAGTCAATTTTTAGTGGTTTGGTCTCCAGTGCATCAGCAGGTATTTCATCAAAAATATGGTGCGCATCAAATGGCCCATAATAATCTCCGACACCAGCATGATCACGTCCAACAATAAGGTGTGAACATCCATAGTTTTGACGAAACAGTGCATGCAATAGTGCTTCGCGCGGCCCTGCATAACGCATATCCAATGGATAACCCGCCTGCAATACAGTATCTTTTACAAAATATTTATCGATCAACGCACCTATTGCATTACTGCGTACATCAGCGGGAATATCGCCCGGTTTTAATTTGCCCAATAGCGAATGAACCATCACACCGTCACAGATTTCAACTGCAATTTTTACTAAATATTCATGCGAGCGGTGCATTGGATTACGTGTTTGGAAAGCGGCGATGGTATACCAGCCTTTTTCTTTGAAGATTTCACGAGTTTGTGCAGGTGTCATATAAGTATCGGCAAACTCTGTTGGAAAACTACCTTCTGACAGCACTTTAACCGAGCCTGCCAAATTAACATCACCTTGCGCCATCACCATCGCAACACCAGGATGCTCTTGATCAGTCGTCTTGAAAACCATCATACACTCATGTGCTTTATCAATACTATATTTTTCAGTGACTTGCATAGTCGCCATGATTTCATCATTCTCACTGCTCACCAGTGCAACTTCAGAGCCCAGCTCAATATTATTTGCAGTACCTTCATCGGTAGACAATGTAATAGGAATCGGCCAGAATAAGCCACTGGACAATTTCATACCATCACAAACACCTGCCCAATCTGCATGGGTCATAAAACCTTCCAACGGTGTGAAACCACCAATCCCCATCATTATGAGATCACCCACTTCACGTGAACTCACCTTTACTTGCGGCATTTTTTTAGCACGCGCCAGCTCAGATGCCCGTTCGTCACCCTCCAGCAACAACGGCTTTAGTTCATCACTGCCGTGAGGCTTGACTAACTTCGACATATTTTTTACTCCTTAAAATAAATTCAACAGAACCAAACAGGGCGAACACAAGGCTCGCCCCTACAAAAAAATCATATGGGAATAGGCTGAATTACCGCAGCCAGATAGTTTTTGCACTGACAAATTCACGAATACCATGGCGAAACAATTCGCGCCCATAACCTGATGCTTTAATACCACCAAATGGTAAACGTGGGTCGCTTTTTACCAAACCATTGACAAAACAAGCTCCCGACTGCACTTGTAAAGCCAGTGTCTCACCACGCTTTTGATCGGACGTCCAGATACTTCCCCCCAACCCATAGCGTGAACTATTTGCGACGGCAAGTGCCTCTCCCTCATCAGCAACACGGATCACAGCCGCTACAGGGCCAAAAAGCTCTTCTTCATAAGCAGGCATACCCGGTCGCACAAAGTCTAACAGTGATGCTGGATAAAAAGCACCTTCTAATTCAGGCACAACACAACCTGTAACAATAATGGCTCCTTGAGACACACTATCCACCACCTGTTGATGTAGTTCATCACGCAAATCAAGCCTCGCCATCGGTGCTAATGTCACCGACTCATCCAATGGTGGACCCATTTTCAGCGTTTCTATTGCATGTTTAAGACGATTAACAAAAAGATCAGCCACCGCATCAACAATAATAAAGCGCTTTGCCGCAATACAACTCTGCCCTGCATTCAAAAACCGTGAAACTAACGCCGTCTCAACAGCCAAATCAATTTCAGCATCTTCAAGCACAATAAAAGCATCGGCACCACCCAGCTCCAATACTGTTTTCTTTAGATTAGAACCAGCCATTGCAGCAACTTTTCGCCCTGCATTTTCACTGCCAGTGAGAGCCACCATCTGCACACAATCATGACTGATCACATCAGCCACTTGCTTGGCTTTAATATCCAACGTCCGAAAAATATTTTTTGGCAAGTCAGCCGCTTTGAATATCTTCTCAATCGCATGAGCACATTGAGGCACATTAGAGGCGTGCTTTAATAAAACAGCATTACCTGAAATTAAAGCCGGAACTGCACAGCGAAATAATTGCCAAAAAGGAAAGTTCCAGGGCATGACTGCCAACACGGTTCCGAGTGGCTGATATGCCACGTAACTCTTTCCGGCATCAGAATCGATTACTTCAGGCTGCAAAAACTGTGAACTATACTCTGCATAATATTCACAAACTCTGGCACACTTTTCAACTTCAGCACGTGATTCAGCAATGAGCTTTCCCATCTCCAGAGAGGCAATTTGTGCCAAAGTTTCTTGTTGCTCTCGTAATTTTACCGCGACATTCGTCAAGTAGCGTGCACGCTCATCAATTGAGCGAGCTGCCCAATGTGGTGCTGCTATCGCCACCTCATCCAACACACTTTTAAGCTGTGCCTGCTGCCAAACCTTAAATTTTTTTACAACCTGGCTCGTGACAGGGTTAACTGATACTAACGACATTATAAATTATAGGTTAGCGCCTTAAAACACAAATTCTAAACAGTGGTAACGAAAAAATAAACAGTGTTAATAAACTGATAAAACCACCACCACCAAAACGCTCTACATTTTCACCACCAGTGGGAGCAGGTTTCGGCGTTACACTCTCTTCATCTTCAATAATTTGCAAGATCGCTTTGACATTACCACCAATAATGGCTTCACCCAATTTTGAATAAAGCTCCAAAACCACAACTTTATCCAAAGTAAAATCTGTATCATCAACAATATTCACGGTGATATATTTATCACTCATATCGCCATCGCCCCATGTGAGCTGGCTCTCCGTAAAATTGTAATGAGTGCCTCTAAAAGCGGTTCCTGGATCGCTTTCAGATAGTTTATAACGTACGCTGACTTCACCCACACTATTGCCCGTACGCTGCACAATCAATGTTGCAAACCCACTGGCATCATTTTCATTAACTGTATAGTTAGGTTGTTTGAATTGTAATACAGCCGGGCCTAAAGAGCCCGCTTCATAAGCACCGATATCACACCTTGCATCACCATCACCATCACCATCGGTATGGCGCAAAAAGCCCCGTTGATCGATATTGAGCTTCTTACCATCGAATGATACGCACCCATTTTCATCGCCCGCATCAATTGCAGGGCTGCCTACCTCTATTTTATGTGTTTCGGTCAGACTACCGGCCTCAATTTCCAATGCAGATAAAAAAGGATCGGTATTGTTTAACTCCCCTTTTGCCGCATTATTAAAACCACATAAATCTCCACTTTCCAGGTTATAACCATCAGAGCTTATTGGTCCCATGCAATCACCACCAGGAGTTGGCCCAGAGTTCGCTGTCTGAATCCAGTTTTTTGCGACAATACTATTCTTGATTGAGGTAATACCAGCGCCCTCTATTTTTTGATAAAGCCCAGCACCTTCGCTTGAAACATTATCCGCAATCGTTACATTACGTAATGTAACAACTGAGGATTGGCCCCCACTATTGTAAATTCCCCCGCCTTGGCTGATGATCGTATTACCATTGCTATCTTGAGCAAAAACCTGCCCACTTCCATCTTTACTTAATGCTTCATTACCACTCACGGTTGAATTCATAATAGTCGCTCGTGCTTTTGCACCGACATTATAGATGCCACCACCCACTGACCATGTTTTAGTATGAGTTGCTCTGTTATTTATAATCGCACTTCCCAATATCTCCAGATAAGTTTCTTCACCCGAAAATCCGGCACCTGGAAAATTGGCGATACCGCCCCCTCCCGACCCGACATTATCACTGACAGTTACATACGTTAAATTAAGATTTGCTGCATTATAGATACCGCCACCCCGCCCTCCTGTACTCAAAATAAATTGTCCACCTTCGCTGAATTGATCTATTGGTGCTCGGTTTCCACTGACAACAGAGTTGACGAGACTCATTTCACCATTAAGATTTTGAATGCCACCACCATTAAACAGTGTAGCTTCGTTGTTACGTACGATACTGTTGGAAAGGACAAAGGTACCAAACACCGTGTTAGATGCGGTGTTATTGTTATTAATACCACCACCAGAGCTGGCAGAGTTTCCTTCAACAATGACATTAGAGACGATCAGATAGCCACCTTCATTATTAATACCTCCGCCATTACTGACAAACGTTCCCGGTTGGCCGCCCGTAATGGTTAGGCCACTTATCGTCACATCAATCGTACCTTTTTTATCCGGATCTTTAATATGAAATACACGATCAATACCATTGCCATCAATAATGGTTGTCTCTCTGTCTTGACCGACGATTGTCACACTATCCAGAATATCCAGATCACCATCGATTGACTGGTTTTCATTGGTGGTCGAGAGTGTAATTTGATAAGTACCCGGTGGCACAAGAATTAAATCAGCCCCATCCAGGCTATTGGATTCCATGATCGCAGCACGCAGCGAACATGCGCCATTGGAATTTGCACATAAACCATCACCCGGCAGTGAATCTATAGAATCACCTACATCAGGGTCAACTTGAAAGCTGGCGGCCCATACCGCAGGCATTGATAGAAAAGCTGTACTAATCAGCCATAATTTCAATACTTGAGTAAAGCCAAAAATTCTATCGCGCATGCTAGATTTACCTTTACAACACAGATCTGAATGTACGACAGCATAAGGCCGTGAAAACTGTATTTACTCACCTTAAAAGTGACTTTTCAAAGTAAGAACTTAACTATGTTGTCCGCTCATTGGTGGAATTTCTTTAGCACAAATAAATACGATACTTAAAAAAGGGGGCTGTAAAACAGCCTTGATTTAAATAACAAATAGTAAACCAAGGCTATAATTGGATTACTTATTTTGCTGTTTTCTTATTTGCAATGAGCTCTTGAATCATAGGTTTCAAAATAATTTCCATTGCAAATCCCATTTTTCCACCCGGTACAACTAAAGTATTTGGGCGTGACATCCATGAATCCTGGATCATGAGTTGATAACCAACCAGATCATGCTCTTCAGGTTTACGAAAACGAATCACAACAAAACTTTCATCTGGAGTCGGAATATCACGAGCAATAAAAGGGTTAGAAGTATCCACCATAGGTACACGTTGAAAGTTAATATCAGTACGTGAAAATTGTGGAGCGATAAATTTAACATAATCAGGCATACGACGAAGAATAGTGTCAGTAACTGCTTCAGCAGAGTAGCCACGTGTTGCCGTATCACGATGAATTTTTTGAATCCACTCCAGATTAACACTCGGTACAACACCAATCAGCAGATCAACCCATTGTGCAACATTGATATCACCATAAACTGCACCCCCATGCAGACCTTCATAAAAAAGAACATCTTTCTCAGTATCGATATCTTCCCACGGAGTAAAGGTGCCGGGCTCTTGTTTATAAGGCGCCGCCTCTTCTTCATTATGCAGATAGTAACGTTTTTTACCTGTACCAGTTTCACCGTAAGTACGGAACAACTCTTCAAGTTTGTCAAAGTGGTTACCTTCTGGCCCAAAATGACTGATCGTTTTGCCTGTTTTTGCTGCTTCAGCGATTGCTGCTTTCATTTCATTACGATCGTAACGGTGAAAACTGTCACCTTCGATAATAGCCGCTGCCACCTTTTCACGACGAAAAATATCATCAAATGCGTGCTTCACTGTTGAAGTGCCTGCACCTGAAGAACCCGTAACTGCAATCACCGGATGTTTTATTGACATAAGGTGTTAACTCCTTGGTTAATCTAATAAAAAATAAAAATTCTATTTTTTTGAATCCGGATGCTTTTAGCAGCAGTAATGCACAATCTACAGCTCACGGCCTTGCAAAAAATGGAATTCTATCACTGAATTCAACATTCGGGTATATTTACCCAGATTTTGATGCTTATTTCATATCAATTTCAGCACAATTATTGACGATAACCTTATCAATGAACAACCGCTTTGATTATCCAGAGGTTCGAATGAGAAGATACAGATTTACCCTTTTTTTTAGCTTATTGGTCATCTCCAGTTTATTCTCTTTAAGTGGATGTTCTAGCTCATCAAAAAAAGCTTTATCAAATGATACTGCCACTGCAACCATCCATTTTTTACGCCCTAATACAATACGTCCAATGGGTTTTATGGACAATAAACTCTTAATTGAAATCGACAAACAACCTCGCCTTAAACTCAAAAAACGAAGCAGCGCATCAATCGAGCTTGAACCCGAAGAGTACTTAATCACACTGCGCTATAAACATGTATATGGCGCAAAAAATAAAATTAAAGAAACGTTCAACGAACGCTGGTTTACCTTTAAAGCGGGTAAAAATTATTATCTTGTACTCAAATCAATTGATGAAGAGTTTAGAGGTGGATACTTTGAAATAGAAAGTGTTGATCAAGCAACATTTCAATCAATCAAAGATTCACTTTAGAAATTATCAGGAATAGAGTGGAAGCTGGCCTATAAGCCGGGTTCTGTCGAGAGCAGTCATTCATCTGGGATACGCGTCACCACGCTCCTCAAGCAACCTACCCGGAAACAGTGCGGGCCACACCATTGTTTCCCTATTTGGTCTTGCTCCGAGTGGGGTTTACCTTGCCACCGAGTGTTACCACTGGCGCGGTGCGCTCTTACCACACCATTTCAACCTTACCTGTTTCCATTTCTGGACCATCGGCGGTATTTTTTCTGTTGCACTTTCCGTCGGCTCACACCGCCCAGGCGTTACCTGGCACTCTACCCTATGGAGCCCGGACTTTCCTCCACTTCAATACTATCGAAATAGTAATAAAGCCGCGACTGCCCAGCCAACTTCCGTGGGCAAGATACAAACTCCACACACAAAAAACAAGAAAAAGTTCAGCTAAATTTCAGTTTTTTTCATTTCACTACGCATCAAAACCCATAATGCGGGAAATGTAGCCACCACCAACATCAATGCTGCGGGTGCAGCCAACTCTAACATCTCCTCACTCGACTCAATCCAGATTCGCACCGGCAATGTATCAAAACCCACAGGACGCAGCAGCAAAGTAGCAGGCAATTCTTTTAAGGTATCAATAAAAACCAGCACCCACGCAGTAATCATTCCACCACGAATCATAGGCAATATTACCCGCCATAGACTTTCCCAATAACCTGCCCCCAAAATACGCCCAGCCTGCTCAACAGATGGAGTAATCTGTTGCATTGCAGCTTCCTGTGCTTGTATTGCCAAAGGTAAAAAACGGATCACTATTGCCAAAATCAAAAGAGCCAGACTACCATAAAGAAAAGGCAACTGAGCCAAAGCAAAAACCATCACACCCAAAGCAATTACAGGCCCTGGCAGTACAAAACCAACGCTGGAGAGCTGCAAAAAAGTATGACTTAAAAGTGTCTGCTTACGTGCATGATAGAGCCCAACAGGCAAACTCATGATGACAGCAACTGTTGCTGCAATAAAAGCAATAACCATTGAGTTCCAGACATACCCCCAAAATACTGAATCCACGACCCCTTGAAACCAGGCATCCCAGCTCCAGACTATCATCCATAGCAAAGGCAGAATAAATGAAAACAACGAAATCAACCCAAGACAAAGCCAGATCATTAAAAGCTCACTACGGCTTGCCTGCTTCGCCTGAACCAGACGACTTTGGCAACTCGAGTAATAACGTTGCCGATTACGAAAAAAACGTTCTAAAATTAAAAAACTGATGCTCATCAAGACTAGAATCAGACTCAGACCTGCTGCTGCCTGATAATCAAAACGGCCACTCATTTGCAAATAAATACTCAATGTAAATGTCTGATAGCGCAGCATACTCACCGCACCAAAGTCAGATAAAACATGCAATACAACCAGCGCCAGACTGGCAGCTATAGCAGGTCTTAACAAGGGCAAAGTTACTCGAAAAAACACCCCTTTTGAGCTTTTCCCCTGAAGTCGTGCAACCTCCTCCAGACTTTGGTTGGAGCGCATTAATGCACTACGAACCAACAAAAACACATAAGAAAATCCAGCCAATGACAAAATCAGGGCCACACCCCAAACATTAGAGAGCTCAGGAACTGTGTCGCCATTCGAAAAGTACAGCCATATACGTCCCAACCAACCATCATTTTCCAATAACGAAGTATAGATATGAGCAAACACGTAAGTCGGAATTGCCAATGGCAACACCATAAGCCAAATAGCCAACGTACGCCCCGTAAATTGACGGCGAGCAATTAACCATGCGGATGATACACCCAACAAAAAGCAACCCCCTGCAACCAGTACAGCAAGGCTGAAAGTATTCCACAATAATTGAGGTAAACGTTGACTCCAGAGTCCACGCCACTGCTCTATCGATAACTGTGCACTATTATAGAGCACAAACAACAAAGGGATGATCGCAATTAAAACGATCATCCCTACAAAAGCTCCCTGGCCTCCAAATTTTTTAAATAAAGCTGACACTATTAATTTGTGTTAATACATACCCACCTCTTCAAGAAGATCAATCGTTACATTACGCTTCTTGCCTAACTCAGACATCGGAACGTCAGCTATTTTCTGCTGACTTAAAGCAGGAATTTCAGCCGATGCTGCTACACCTTCACGAACAGGGTATTCCTGATTGACCTCAGCAAACAATTTTTGACCTTCCTCTGAAACCAGAAATTCAACAAATTTTTCTGCTAATAGCTTTTGATCCGTGTACTTGCTGATCGCAATACCTGCAACATTCCAGGCCACCCCAATACCATCTTTGCCTTGATCGGGAATCATGATACGAATTGGAGCATCGGGATGTTTAGCTAAATGGCGATAAATATAATAGTGATTCACCAATCCAACATCCTTCTTACCGGAAGCGACCGCCTTAACCACCTTACTATGTTTATTAAATACGCCATCGCCCGCATTTTTCTTGATACCTTTTAACCAGTCAACTGTTTTTTCTTTGCCCAGTTTTTCCATATAAACCGTTGTTCCTGCGATAAAGCTACCATTTGTACTATTTGTAATTGCCAAGCGATTTTTGAGGCGTGGATCTGCAAGGTCAAATACCGAGCCAACAAATTCCAGACCCTTAGCGTTCGTATTTACCACAAGCACTCGCGCCCGCGCTGATAAACCAATCCAACTATTATCATCCGCACGTAAATTTTCAGGGATCACCTCAGCCACCCGCGTTGAAACAGGCTGAAACAACCCCAAATCACTACCCACCTGCAAATTACCCGCATCATTACTTAAAAACAGATCAGCCTGAGTACGCTCTTTTTCAACTCGTAACTTATTCACCAATGCCGTTGACTTGGCGCTATGTAAAACAACTTTAATGCCTGTTTTTTCAGTAAACGCTTTCACTACAGGCTTCACAAACTTATCACTGCGACCCGAGTAAACCACCAACTCATCACTGTGAACATAAGCACTCAAAAATACCGAACATATTGCAGCCATAGCTAAAATTAAATTACGCATATTTATTTGCCTTTAAAATAATGAATATTTAACAAAAACCAGTGTTAATGATAATCATTCTTATTAATATGTGCAAGGAACCACAATATCACATTAAGGTTTTCATTCAATGAGATCCAGCAACGAAGGTTGTCGCTCCACAACCTCCAACGTAACCTCTTTAATTTCAGGGTCTTTTTCCATATTCTGATATATCGAAATCAGATTATTACGCTCATCGGTCACGTCAAGAAAGAGGTAACCGAGATTATTGAAGCGATGGATTATTTCAGTTTGATACTTTTCGGCAATATCATCTGCTCGCTTCATATTAACGAGCTTAACTCTCAATACACCATTTAATACAGCCAATCTTTTCAGACGAGTATTAAACACTACTTGATATTTTTTACTCTCTTTTAAATGGCGTTTAACGGAAGTGCCTCCCTTTACTTTGAGTTTCATGATAGTGTAACCGCCCACAACAGCAACGACACGATCATCAGATAAACTTCGCTCAAAGGCCATACTTGTCCGATCTTTTACAGCAAACAATCCTTCAAGCAGTTGATAACTTCCATTTTGTCCTTTAATTTTAATTGTTGCCGCAGAGGTGCCTTGCAATAAAGAAACAAGATTTTTTTGCTCTAACGATTGATCGGGTCGAATCTCCTGAGCATGAGATATTGACATGAGCATTAACAAGAGACTAAAGAAAGTTATTTTCATCACCGAATGCCTTATATTTATTTCAAAGAAAGTGATATCAAGCCTGCACCGCTTCAGTGACCAAAAGCTTTAATCTTCCAACCCCTGAATGAACCTGTATAGTTCTCATTTCCATCAAGCAATTTAATTGTCCACTGCCCATATGAACTCTCACCATAAAATGCATTACTCAGCAAGACCATCTCACTCAAATCATCACTTGAACCCATGCCATTGTAAATATTGAGCAAAATACTTGTTGTTCCAGAAGGGGATGTAAGTTCAACACCGAGGTCACCAGAATAAATGTGATCAACTGAAACCTTTATTTGAACGGCTTCAATAGTCATATTTTCCACGACTGACACTGAATGACTCACTCCCGTTTTTTGATAGTCAGGAATAGTCAGCTCTAAAGCCCCACTGTCATACCAAGGTGTCTCTTCCAATTTGCCAAAAGTTGCATTGAAGCTTTGAGCCATTGATACCGCACGAGTCAAATTAACTCGACCAAAACCGTACCAGTTATGAAATGAAAAGCCTGCACCATTTTCAACCCAGCCCTGATCGGCTTGATAAGAACCATCACCCAGCTTCACCACAATACCACTTTGCGCTGAATCAACTTTATCCGAAGTCACGGCCAGAATATGACGTACATCCCGCCACGTCAGATCAGGATTAGCACTTAACATCACTGCAATAGCCCCGGATACTAAAGGAGCAGCCGCTGAAGTACCCGTAAATGTAGACGTATATTTACAGCCTCTATTGAGACCATTCTGATTATTTTCAAAGGGATTAAAAGGTGTCACATCATCAGAAATACGACTATAACCACGATCACAACCGGTCAAATCAGTTGTCAATAAGGCGGGGCCAAATTCACTGACTGGAATAACACTGCTATCCCAACCCATACTTTCACTTAATCCAGATTCACCACCTGGAGCTGTCACCCAGAGTGCAGAGCCGGGTGTGGAGTAGCTGGAACGAACCCCGTTAGCATTCACGGCACCGACTACAATCTGCCAGGGAATCGTATTATCTGCATCTAAATTGGCATTTTGACAAGGTAAGCCTGCTTCATTGGCATACCGACAGTAAGCATTACCTAACTCGGTATAACCATTGCCTGACGATTTAACATAAATCGCACCTTTGCCATCACGCAACTGAGTCACCCCCATTCTAAGCTGAGCTTCTATCAAAGGATCAATCGGCACATCATCGGTTTCTATATTGCCGTAACTTCGATTATAAATATCGACATTGCTTGTTGACGGATGATTTCCACCGCCAAGAGCGACGATTTCATTACCTATGGAATAGTGACTCATCAGGTTAAAACTTTTCAATGTTGCCTCAGGTGCTACACCACGCGCACCAAGATTGTTCCACCCTTCGGCGGCAATAAGCCCCGCAATGGCGGTGCCATGCCCAACAATAGAATCAGGAGGTATTTTTCCATGACTAAAATCAATCTGCTGTGATGGGTCAATATTGGATTTTAGATCTTCATGATCGAATTCAATGCCCGTATCGAGCACGGCCACCACACTACCACGACCTTTAAAGCCATTAGAATAAACGTTACCAACGCTGAGATCTTCACCCGAAGTGCCATGTTGATCACTAAAGGCACTTTGACCTTTGTTTATAAGAGGCCATTGATGTTTAAGAAGAGTATCCGTGAGTGCGCCCGCATAACCTGAAGCTTTAACCGCATCGCTCACAGCACACCCTCTGGAAGCATCAACCCAATAATAATAAGTGATACCTGGCTTTACATCATGATCAATAATAGTGATCATTTCTCCAACACCCGCTTCATAATAATAATTCTCCCTAAAGTATTGACTATCTTTAACAACCAAAATGTCAAGATCGTCATCAGCTCCAAACCACTCATCATAGCTACCTCTATCCATTGTAGTTTTACTGACAGTATAGATATCCTCTGAACTCAGTGATGTCCATGTAATTACAATTTTTTCATCGTAATCCCCATTGGATACCTGTAAATCTATTGGTGGTCCATCGCTGCTATCACTGCAAGGGAGCTGAAAACATCCTGAAAGTGTCATCAATGAAAAGGCAAAAGCAAAATATTTAAATGGAATTGATGGCATCGTCATATACCTCGTTCAACAATGGATAAACCACTCCCTAAAAATAAATTAGAGAGTGACTTGACTCTTAAAAATTACCAGACTTTTATTTTGATACCATCAAAGTGTTGGAACCAATAAGCCCAGCGATCCATTCTCATCCATACTTTCCCTGCATCCCATTCAGTATCTACATATACATAGTGCTTAGTAGGAGTTAAATAGCATAAGCTGTAATAGACTTTTTTCTTTGTTCCAAGAACGGGCATGATATGCCCACCATTTATACGTTTATTACCAACTTTAAGGTAAAGCCCGTATGTATATACAGCAGGTGGCCGATTTGCTTTTACTTCCGAATTAAATGTGGAGTAAAGAGGATTCCAGCCAGCTATAGAGAATGTCGAATTGGTAATCCATGCGTCATACCAGAGCCAGCGAACTTTTTTCCCGCTCACATTTTTTTGACCTAAATATTTTTCTAATCCAGATGAAAAATTCCACATCATCGTTCCTGTTCTTGAACTGGTTCTCATAAACTTTCTCAGTTCTTTTAAATCTGGATTAAGTACGCCTTTGATATTTACATTTCTTTTGTCCGCAGTGGTCGCGGCTGGAGCCAATGCAGCAGCATATTTAGAAATACGTGTTCCGTGATAACGAGCGATCGCTAATCCAGCTATTGGACCACAGTTATTTGCCCAGTTATTTTTAAGGCTGATATTATTCATCCAAAAATCATTTCTTGAATATGGATTCACCCCTGCAATAAAATTATTGTCCCTCCATTTTTTCTTGCAGCGTGGAATGATCTTCTTCACTTTTTTCTTTATTTTATTCCACGCCTTACTCAACCAGCCATTAGTGACTGGGCCAGTAGATAATGAATCTGGTGATACGGGCATCACATCGACTTCAACCAGCTCTTCTTCCATCTCTTTGATGGCTCGCCACTCTTCAATTCTCAAGAGTTCGTCAGATTTACCTTGCATTGCTTCACTTCTTGCACGCTCATCATCACTGAGGTCAAACTCATCTTCATCCAGAGCCTTAAGCCCCAGCTCCTCTGCCATAGCATTCGCATCAGCAACTCTTTGTGCCACTTGCTCACCCTGGTTTTTTAGAGAAATGCGAGCTGCTTCGATATTTTCATCCGTCAGCTTGACATGTTTTCCAACTTTTTCACCAAGCTCAGGATTTCCATAAACCTGCCAGGTACCCAGCTCTTGATCACCATCACTGAGGGTCAGATAGAAATTATTCATCGGTAAATTAATGGCATCTACGATATGAAGTTGATCATGACCTTGTGCTTTTAGATCATCAAACAACTTAACTTGATTGGCGTAGTATGGCAGAAGATATTCAGTATGAGCCAACTCAGAAGCATAGCCCTGATTTGCCCCTATAATCACACTAAAATAATCATCAGGGTTTGCCGTTCCTGCTCTGACCATTTCAAGTAACTCACCTTCTTCATGGTATCTGTAGCCATTAACAAAAGTGAATAATGCCACTGCATTGTTTTTATCACTGCTAACATCACGAAAGACTTGCGAATGAACCAGCAGTGTCTCTTCAAACTGCTCATTAGCTTTAGCCAAAGCTGCTTTGTAAATAGTGTCCAGATAGTTAATAGTCGCCTCTTTGTGAAGAGTGACATCACCACCCACCATCGCACTACCTACAATATAGACTGCACCATTAGCATTAAAATCACCATTGACATGAATTTTCCCGACAACGTCAAAACCTTCAGTGGTTAAGTCTTCATTGATGATAACTGCATCTTCAAATGGATTATTAATATCAATACGCACTGCCCCATGAGCTGCCACACTACCACGGGAAAAAAGAGGCGCTCTAAGAACAAAACTTGTACTATTGATTTCCAGATTGCCTTCGATTGAAAGCGCTCTCTGAATGATCACATTATGACCTGAAACTGACCAGTTACCCGCATGACAAGACCAATCGCCATCAACATCCTGGCTTGTGGCATCGCTGCCACGACCTTCTTCATCAAGAATAGTCATCGAACAATCCGATGCTAATACGATTGCGTTCTGTAAATTGCTATCAGCCATTTTAATATCGACTGTCATCAAATTATCCAGCAACACTTTCGAACCCGCACCACGAAGAGTGTTACCGTCCAAAACTCTAGGAGTATGGCCCAGACTTTGTAACTTTTCGTATGAAGTTACATTCCCGCTAAAGCGAGAGGTATAGCTATTGAGTGTAATCGTTTGATTGGAGTGAACATCTGAAAGAACACCCTTGGTTACAAACTTGCCGTTGATGGTTAAATTACCACCAGAGAGAAGTGCGTACTTGCTAAACTCAGCAGGTGAGTCGTTGATCGCAGGAATAGTAGGCGACTCCATCGGCGCAGCCACGTCATTATATTCACTACCGCTACCACATGCGACCAGACTAAGAGCCAAACTCGCAGTGACGAAAAAGTGGCCAGACTTCCTCAGATAAATATGGGGGGGGGGGTAAAATCAATTTTCACTACAATCTCATCCTTTTGATTTTTGAATTTAAAACATACACGTTTCATGAAAACTGGCAATCCAAGCCAAAACGCACAATGAATATTAATGGCACACCCGCTTAAAGTCCATGCTAAATCACGATCTAGCAAACTTAAGCCCCAATTATCGTTCCAACCTTCATATTTATTCAGACTTATTTTTTATGGAAAGTTTTTCTTTCCCTGCAAAGTAGCTACAATAGCTACATCAACACTAACTTATATGGAGTTATGAGCATGAAAACTATTTCCTCAAAAGAAGCGCAAAATGCATTTGGTTCTTTTTTGGACACTGCTCAACGTGAGCCGGTCATGGTAACTAGAAGAAACCGTCCTGTTGGGGTGATGCTCTCTATGGAAAATCTACCTGCAATATTTGCACTTGTAGATACCATGAGGGAAACCATTAAGAGTGGTGTTCAGTCTGGTCTGGTAGACAGTAAAGCGGGTAGAGGTGAAGAGTTAACTGATACTTATATAGATAATATTAAACTGGAGTTACGAACAAGAATAAATCATAAATAAATCATAAATAAAACCCATGAAAAATTACCGTGTAGTCATTATGCCAACGGCTAAAGAGGGTTTGCTTGAAATTGGCGAATATATTGCTCTGGATAACCCAGCAAGAGCAATCAGTTTTATTGACGAAATAACAAGCTCATTAAAGAAAAACCTCTCTATTTTCCCTTACTCTGGAAGAGTTGCGGAAAACCTGGATTTAAACGAAGAGATAAGAACAACATCTTATAGAGACTATAATATTTATTATCGTGCTTTAGATGATGAGCAAGTAGTGGAGGTATTATTCATATTTAATGCTAGCCGTTATATTGAAGCTCTTATAAAAAATCTTTAACCAATTTAATAGCAGTCACAACCCAAGGAAAAGCGCATCATGCCAAGAAAAGACAAAAATAACCGTTACGAAATTACTTCAAAAGATTTGCCGCTACACTGTCCAACAGATGAGATGACACAATGGAACTCGCACCCTCGTATTTTTATCAATGTGACAACCGATAAACCCGCTAAGTGTCCTTATTGCGGTAATGAGTATGTGCTTGTTGAAAAAGAAACAACAGAATAGAAAATATATTTAACGAACTTCCGCCAGCCCTTCGCCCCGTGGGTCACTGGCGGCTTCGACCTGGTTGTTTTTTAAATCCCACAATATGGCCTGCATATTCCCATAAGTACGATTAAGTTGCTTAAAACTATGCCCTGCAAGCTTTAAAGATTCAAGCGAACTCTGATTAAACGCATCAACTTCATGCTGCACTTTATCAGGAAGGTATTGGTGGTGATAGCGTTTGAGTTCAACCCATGATTCGGGGCGATTTCCCTCCATAAAATCAAGCGCAGCCAGCAATACCATGGTGATAATCCGGCTACCACCAGGCGTACCCAAGATTGCAACACCTTGATCATTCTCCAAAAAAGTGGGGGTCATACTTGATAAAGGGCGTTTACCTGGAGCAATGGCGTTGGCTTCACCTCCGACTAACCCATAAATATTTGGCTCACTGGGTTTGGCTGAAAAATCATCCATCTCGTCATTCAGCAGAACTCCCGTGCCCGGCACTACAAATGCTGCGCCAAAAGGATAGTTGATACTCAACGTTGCAGAGACTCGATTACCATCTTTATCCAGCACAGAAAAGTGAGTGGTATGAAAACCAGGGTTCTCATACACATTGCCAGATAACATGGAACTTGGAGTGGCTTTTTCAGGATGAATCGAAGCTCGCAAACCAGCAGCATAAAGTCGACTGGTAAGCTGCTCTAACGGCACATCTATAAAATCACTATCCCCTAAATAAAGAGCTCGGTCACGATAAGCGCGGCGCATAGCTTCAATAACAAAATGCTTCTTTTGCACAGCTTCCAACGCATCCAGATCATAGCCTGACAAAATATTCAGCATCGTTACCAGAGCAACTCCTCCTGACGAAGGCGGTGCTGCCGAAACTATTTTTGTGCCTTTATAATAGCCGTACACAGGTTTGCGTTCGATCACCTGGTACTTTTGTAAATCATCTAACGTCCAGATACCACCAGCCTGACGAACACCTTCGACCAGCTTTTTACCAACTATACCTTGGTAGAAACCTTTTTCACCCTGATCGGCAATCACTTTTAATGTTTTTGCAAGCTCCGGCTGTTTAAGTACAAAATTTTCATCGGGTACTGCACCACGCTGTAAAAATATCGCACTTGCATCTGTTGAATCTCGTAATGCATTTAATCGAAAAGCGGCCATGCGACGATATGAATCACCCACAGCGACACCTTGGTCTGCATAACGGATCGCAGAAGAGAGGCTTTGTTTCAAAGGGAGCTTGCCATAGTGGTCGGCCAAATGCGCCATTGCAGCAGGCACACCGGGAATTCCGGCCGCCAGCGGACCATTCAGAGAGAGGTTTTTAATGATCTGGCCTTTTTCATCCAGATACATATTTCGATCTGCAGCCAGTGGCGCGCGCTCACGCCCGTCAAGCATGGTTTCAAAACCATCACTGGCGCGATGCAAAAGCCAAAAACCACCACCTCCCAGGCCGGAACCATAAGGTTCAACAACTGCGAGCGCGGCAGTAACAGCCACAGCAGCATCAAACGCATTTCCCCCCGCCTCTAAAACATCAAAACCCGCCTGCGTTGCCAACGGGTGCGCCGATGCAATGGCAGCAGAGGGTGGTTTTTCTGAAGCTGATAGAGGCAAAAAAGCCAGCAGCAGCGCCAAGAGAAACCAAATTCTCATCGAATTTTAATCCGACCCTGTCAAAATTTTATATTTTTCCAATAATACTTCCTTGCTTTCTACATGATCGGGATCTTTCGGAATACAATCGACCGGGCAAACTTCAACACACTGCGGCTCATCATAATGACCCACACATTCGGTGCATAAATCAGGATCAATCACATAAATTTCGTCCCCTTGTGAAATTGCTTCATTAGGGCACTCTGGCTCACATACGTCACAATTAATGCATTCATCAGTAATCAATAATGCCATAAATTAAATACTCCTGTTTTATTGGGTTAACTCTTTTTTCGCTGCAAAGCATCGCGAACATTTTCATGTACAAATTCAGAAATATCGCCACCTAATGTAGCAACTTCTTTAACGATACTGGAAGAAACGTATGCATACTGCTCTGCCGGCATTAAAAACAGAGTCTCAATTTTCGGTGATAACTTTCGATTCATCCCCGCTAATTGAAATTCAAATTCAAAATCAGAGACTGCTCTAAGCCCCCGCAAAATTACTTGCGCACCACTCTTTTCTACAAAGTCAACCAGCAGAGTTTCAAAGCTGCATACCTCCACATTATCCAAGTCGGACAACACCGTTCGCGCCATGTTCAAACGCTCATCAACATTAAATGTCGGCGCTTTTCCCGGATTAGCCGCAACCGCCACTATAATATGATCAAACAGGCGTGAAGCACGCTCAATTAAATCGCTATGTCCATTCGTGATGGGATCAAATGTACCGGGATAAACTGCTGTAACTTTCATGGGATCGGGAATTTATCACAAAACTATAAAAAGATGATAGCCTACATGACCCGCCTGTTTACTTCGACTCAATTGCCAATTTGGTGGAATTTCTGGCAAAGCCTCACTTTTATCGTGCTCTATATAAACTCGAGCCCCTGTCTCCAGGTAATTTTTGCGGTACAGCATATCGATACAACCCTTTAACAAATCCGCCTGAAAGGGTGGATCCAAAAAAACAATATCGTACGACTTTTCAGAACCATTCAAAAACTTTAAACCATCCGCCTGGATACAGCGAGCCCCTTTATCACCCAGCAACACGACATGTTTTTTGAGTTGTTCTATCACACAAGGGTGGTGATCCACCATGGTTACATGGGCAGCACCTCGTGATAGCGCCTCCCAACCCAAAGCACCGCTGCCAGCAAAAAGATCCAGACAGTGAGCTCCAGAAACCACCGGCTGCAACCAGTTAAACAGTGTTTCCCGAACACGGTCAGTGGTTGGCCGTAGACCATCCACATCAGGAAAAGCTAATTTTCGACCTCGCCACCTTCCAGCAATAATACGCAGCTGATTTCTACTGCCACCCTTATTTTTATTCACTTTTAGCAGCGTTTCCGCCGACAGTCACAGTGACCATTTTATCTGGATTAATACGCGCTTTGAATGCCTTTTTAATATCATCCAGTGTGACACTTTCCACAGTAGGATTAAATTGATCCAGGTAATCAAGTGGTAAATCGTAAAAACCAATCATTGCCAAGTACCCTGCAATTTTACTGTTACTTGCAATACGTAACGGGAAACCACCCATAATATTCTGCTTTGATGCAACAAGTTCATCAGAGGTCGGGCCATTATTCACAAACTCACGCAACGTATCACCAGCAACTTTCAGTGCCTCTGCTACTTGATCGTTTTGTGTTTGCAAACCAATAATAAAAGGACCATTACGGCGCATTGGGCTAAAATAACTATACGCACTGTAAGAGAGGCCCCGCTTTTCCCGAACCTCTTCACTCATACGGGAGACCAGCCCGCTGCCACCCAAAATATGATTACCCACATACAGTGTAAAATAATCAGGATCACCACGATGCATACCGGGTTGCCCCATAAGTACATGTGTTTGACTGGAAGGGTAGTCGATATTAATTTCAACCGACTCCGTCAACGCTTTCACTGGCGGGAGTGGTTTAGCAACCCGCCCTGAACGAAGTGGAGAAATTAAACTTTCAGCTATTTTTTCAGCCTCTTTACGATCTATATCACCCGTCATCGCAATCACAGCATTACGTGCAACATAATATTTTGCATGAAACTGGCGAACATCATTCAACGTCAATGCCGCCAGGCTCTCCTGTGTTCCCATTGAAGGAGATGCATAAGGGTGATCACCATACAGTGCGGGGTAAAATGCTTTTTCTGCAAGTGCCGCCGGTGATTGCTCCATCGCACGCAAAGCAATCATCATCTGCTTAACCTCACGCTCAAATGCCTCTTTCGGAAATGCAGGAGCGTGCAGTAGATGAGCCATCGTTGCCAATGCAGGCTGCAATAGCTCAGCGTCACTCAAGCTGCGCAATGTCACGGTTGCCATGTCACGATGAGCAGCCAATCCAAACTGCGCTCCTACACCTTCAAATTTTTGCGCAATCTGATCTGTATTTAAACTGCCAGCGCCATCATCCAGAAGGCCATTGGTCAGCAACGCAAGTCCAGCCTGAGCTCCGTCACGCGCACTGCCAGCATCAAATGTAACACTCACATCCAGAATCGGCAGTTCTGGAGCTGGTACGAAATAGACTCGCGCACCATTACTTGTAGTCCAATGCTGTATTTTTTTTGTGACAACGGGTGCCACATCGTTATCAGTTGATACGGGAGTGATGGTGCTACAACCAGAAAGAATCAAGCCTGAAATCACCAATAGTAAAATCAGGTTTATTTTTTTATGAATAAGATGAATCAATGCACTAATCCTCCAGCATGATGAGATGGCTCTATATCCAATTCTGTAGCAACGGGTTCAAGCACGGCCACCGTCAACTGATCTTTTACCAAAAATTTACGCGCAACAGCCTGCACCTGCTCGGCAGTCACGGCACGAACATTATCAACATATTCATCCAGTAGCGGCCACCCCAATCCTGTGGTTTCCAGCATACCGATCTGCATTGCCTGATAAAACACAGAATCCAGTTCATAAATATTACTGGCCACGACCTGAGCCTTCACTCTGGCCAGTTCACTTTCATCCACTAACGTTTGTTTCAATATTTCAATTTGTGCTAAAAACTCTGCTTCCAGTGTTTCTATGCTATGCGCTTCAGTCGGCGTACCGCTCAAGGAAAAAAGATCATTATGCAGACCGATCATGCTATAACCCACGCTTGCACCTGCTGCAATTTCTTTGCCACGCACCAACTCTTTTGCCAAGCGAGCACTGTTACCACCATCCAGTACCCCCGCCAATACTTCAAGCGCATACGGCTCCCAAGGTTCATCAGCAAATTTCAACACTGGAGCATGATACCCCATCAGCAAATAAGGCAGTTTTGCGGGTGCTTTAACCAAAATTCGTTTTTCACCCAGCTGAGACGCTTCAGTGCGTGGCTTGACCGGAAGAATTTCACTGGGCTCAAGAGGTTCAAAATATTTTTTAGCCAATGCCAAAACAGCTTGTGGCTCGACATCACCCACAACCACAACCACGGCATTATTAGGCGCATACCAACGCTGATACCAAGTACGCAAATCAGCGACACCCATGGACTCCAAATCATCCATCCAGCCAACCACCGGGTTCCGGTAAGGATTACTGATAAAAGCAGTTGCATAAAACTGCTCCCGAGTCAATGCCTGAGGATTGTCCTCTGTACGCATACGGCGCTCCTCCATCACCACCTTGACCTCTTTAGCAAACTCCTCTTCAGGCAGTAACAAACCTCGCATTCGATCCGATTCCATTTTAAAGCTAATCTCTAGACGACTTTTCTCTAATTGCTGAAAGTAAGCGGTGTAATCACGGCCAGTGAATGCATTTTCACGCCCACCATTCGCTGCAATGATTCGGGAAAACTCACCTGGAGCATACTCTTCTGTGCCCTTAAACATCATATGCTCAAGAACATGAGAAACACCTGTAATACCATTATATTCATAACTGCTGCCCACTTTGTACCACACCTGAGATACCACAACGGGGGCTCGCGTATCTTTTTTAACAATTAATTTCAGTCCATTATCCAGCATGAACTCGTGGGGAGGGGAACCTGCATAGGCGGTAGAGAACAGGGAAAATACAAAACCCAAAATCAGACAAATGCGCATCAGCATATTTCAACCTTATATTATTGGTATTGATGATTTTATAGAAACCGGAAAGTATCCCGGATAATAGAACAGTATGCTATTTTTTACTGCATTCGCGATACGACCCTCAAATTTATATTTGGTTTCATTCAGTCAAGAATAAGAGCTGTGAATTTTTATTTTAATAACACCGATTGTCAACACCGGATTATGAAAAATGCACTGCCGCAATCAATGCCTTCAACTCCGGTACACAGGAACCACAATTAGTCCCGGCTTTTAACACCAGGCCAATCTCTTCAATAGACTTTAGATTTTGCTCCCGAATCGCATCATTTATCGTATTGATGCCCACCGAAAAACAAGCGCAGACGATACGACCCACATCTTTTTGACCCACCGGTGGCTTACCCAGTAATAACCCTTTGCGTTCATTGCAATCCAATGATTCCTGACTAAACAGCCCGGCTAACCAGCTTCTAGAAGGCAGATCGTGGCTGGGAGCGATAAACAAACAGCTCTCTACCCTATTATTAACCATACGCACGCCACGATAACGATGCGTACCCTGATCCAGATATTCGACCCAGTTCACATCATTTTCAGAGGCGCACAACATGTTACGAGCCCAGTATGACCAGTTTTCAGGGGTCTGTTCACCTGCAATTTCATAACGATAAAAGCCATTACCTTTGGCCACCACCCAATAAGTCACACCTTCAAGATCAAGCTTTCTGCGCGACAAGATAAATCCATGCCAAACCGGTTCATAAGATACCACACGAACAGGAGTATGTTTAAACTCAGGCTGACCAGAAATCACATCGCACTCAGGATTAACCACTGCACCGATACGGCCAGAACTGGAGTACTGCTCACTCCAGTGCATCGGCACAAATACACTGCCACGCTGCTGGCCATCACTAATGCGCGCCCGTACTACAGCTTTACCCCAACGACTTATAATATGCACCAACACACCCTCCGACACTCCTGCTTTCCTAGCATCTTCCGTACTCATTTCAACATAGGGTTCAGGGCTGTGTTCCGATAAAAGAGGAGATTTACCTGTACGTGACATGGTGTGCCACTGATCACGCACCCGACCGGTATTTAACACAAAAGGAAAATCGGCATCAGGCAGATTAGCGGGAAAGCGAGGTGCGACAGATACAAACCATGCCTTGCCACTGGGAGTGAAAAAACGACCATCGCTAAAGAGGCGAGGCGTACTGCCTCCCTTTTTGCGAATAGGCCACTGAGCGGGCATCAACCTATCATAGGCATCATCACTTAACTCACTCAGACCAGAGATATCAAAGTCACGTTCACCAGAGTTTTCAAAGCCGGAAAGCGCTGCATGTTCACGAAAAATTGCCGCTGGACTATCGTAATTAAAAGCTTGGCCGAACCCCATACATTTGGCTACTTCACACACAATCCACCAATCTGGCCTTGCTTCACCGGCATCAGGCAGAAACCGGCGCTGGCGCGAAATACGGCGTTCGGAATTAGTCACCGACCCATCTTTCTCACCCCAAGCGGCTGCGGGTAGAAGCACATGAGCCAGAGCCGTTGTATCGGTCTCCTCAACGCAATCAGAGATCACTACAAAATCACATTTTTTCAGCGCCGCCCTTACCCGATCAGCATCAGGCAGCGTCACTGCCGGATTGGTCGCCATCACCCAGACTGCTTTGACTTGCCCCGACTCAACGGCCCTAAACAGATCAATCGCTTTGAGTCCTGACTTGTCAGAAATAGTTGGAGACTGCCAAAAACGTTGCACAATATCTCTATGGTTAACATTTCCTATTTCCATATGAGCAGCGAGCTGATTAGCCAAGCCTCCCACTTCACGCCCACCCATAGCATTGGGCTGACCAGTAAAGGAAAATGGCCCCATGCCGGGACGACCAATACGACCGGTAAACAAGTGACAGTTAATAATGGAGTTCACCTTGTCAGTACCACTAATAGACTGGTTCACCCCTTGTGAATAGGCAGTAATGACTCGTTCCGTACGGGAAAAAAGACGATAAAATTCAGTTACTTCATCAACTTTCAAGCCACAGCGAAATGCTACTGACTCGATCGTCGGCACCACTTTTGCCGCCGTTACCAACGCCTGTTGACTGCCCTCGGTGTGATGATCGACAAAGAGATGGTTTTTCTCCCCTTTTTGATCCAGATAGTGCAGCAGGCCTGTAAATAAAACAGCATCACTGCCCGGACGTACAGCCAAATGAATATCGGCAGTATCACAGGTGGCAGTACGACGTGGATCAATTACTACAACCATAAGGTCAGGGTTACCCTGCTTGGCCTGAACAATTCGTTGAAATAGCACAGGGTGACACCAAGCCGCGTTTGAACCCACAATGACAATCAACTTGGCTCGCTCCAGATCTTCATAGGCACAAGGCATCGCATCGGCTCCAAAAGCACGTTTTTGGCCTGCTACAACAGAAGACATGCACAGACGTGAATTAGTATCGATATTAGCACTACCGATGTATCCCTTCATCAGTTTATTTGCAACATAATAATCCTCAGTCAATAACTGCCCTGAAACATAAAACGCGACCGAATCAGGGCCGTGCTCTGCAATAGTTTGCTGAAAACGGTTGGCTACCTCACTCAAAGCAGCGTCCCAATCACAGCGTTCACCATTGATCTCAGGATAAAGAAGACGACCCTCCAACCCCACTGTTTGCCCCAGCGCTGATCCCTTGGAACAGAGCCGCCCAAAATTAGAGGGGTGCATCTCGTCCCCCCTCACCTCCATACTGCCGTCCGCCTGAGGCATCGCCACTACCCCACAGCCCACACCACAGTATGGGCAAGTAGTACATACCGTTGTTTCGGATAAATTCTTCTCTTTCATTTTTAATAAACCTGAAAACCAACTTTTTACGCTGCTTCACCGATCAATTGCGACAGTAAATCTTGTCAAATCACTCATGCACCACGACAGTGCAACCAGTCGCTATCAACATATTTAAATGCACACAATACAATCAGAAACATAACCATTTATCTTTGCTATAAACAGTTAAGGCAAAACCCATACCAATTGTGGCATTTGAAATGAAATATTTAAGTTGATCAAAAAATTGTTAATGAAGCACAAATACTACAGGCGCAAAAAACTCCAACGATTGACGTGGATCTTTTTTTGACATAGCCGGAAATGGATTTGCTTTCTCTGCCATTTCCAGTGCGGCTTTATCAAGCAACCTGTTACCGGTTGATTGCTCCAGTGAAATCTGCTGTATTTGTCCCATGCGATCAATCAAAATACGCAACACCCCCTCCCCTTCAATACGCATACGTTTGGCTATTTTTGGGTATTTTTTATGCTTTTCCAACCAGGCCTGGAGCAACTGTTCATATTTTGCAGTCGCAACAGCATCCAACGGCATGGGTTTGGATTCAACCGGTGGCGGAACCACTTCCTGAATAATTTCAGGCATTTCCACCGACTCAGGCGTGGGCGGAGCAACGGGTTGTGGCTCCGGTGGAGTTTCCTGAATCACCGGCTTTGGAGTCGGCTTAGGTTTTGGCTTGAAAACAGGAACAGGAGTTGGCTTTGGCTCTATTTTTGGTTTTTGAATCGGATCGGTAGGTGGTTCAACAATAGGCACAGGTGTGGTCACAGCGGTTTTGGCAACAGCCGCCTGCAAATTAATACGCACGATTTGTTTAATGGGCTCTGGAAGTGGCTCTTTCGCAGGCAATACGAGCCACACAGCCAAACCACCGTGCAGCAAAAGTGCAATCAATAACGTAATACCGATATGTAGCCGCGTAATGACCAAGAAACTATTTCTGCGTTGTCGCCAGTGCGATATTGCTACCACCTGCACTGCGGATTTCATCCATCACGCCAAGCAACTGTTGCACTTCACTATGAGCATCGCTCTTCAGGGTCACTGGCGCATCACTATCTTGTTCCAGCAAAGGTTCAATCGCTGCTTTTAACTGCTCCAAAGCGATCGCTTCTCCATTCAGCGTCAATTCACCCGCCTGATTCAATGTGACTGTAATGGGCGTTATTTCTGTCACATTTGCACTGTTTGATTCTGGCAACTCCAGCTCAATGGCTTCTGGTACTAAAAAGGTACTCGTCAACATAAAAAAGACCAGCAACAGAAAAACAATATCAATGAGTGGCGCGATATCAAGGTGAGAGTGAATGCGGGCACGGCCTTCAAATTCCATGAGTTTCGTCCTCAATTTTATCGTCGTCACGGCTTGAGATGCTGGACGGTGTTTTACCGAAATGACGTAACACCCGAATACTCACATCTTTCATTGAGGCACGAACCTGATCCACTTCGCCTTCCAGATAATAGAAAGCCGCCATTGCAGGGATCGCCACCGTAAGACCAAAAGCAGTCGTCAACAAAGCTTCCCAGATTCCGCCGGAAAGAATCGAAGGATCAACGCGACTCCCTGCCGCTTCAAGACTCATGAAAGCGACAATCATGCCGGTAACAGTCCCGAGCAATCCAAGCAATGGACTCAAGTGAGCGATAGATGAAAGCCCGCGCAACCATGATTCAAGGTTGCGTATTTCAGCCGAACCTATCCGACTGACTTCAGCCTCCACATCTTTTGCCGACATCAAAGGATCAGCACCACAACGTATGGCACACTCCATCACATGAGCCACCGGACTGCGTTGCGGCTCTAATTCATTCAGTGCTTTTTTATAGTCACCCTGATTTAATGCAATTAAAGCAGGGTCAACAAAATTCAGACGACGCAAACCACTGCGGGAAAACTGGAATAATTTAAGCAGGATAATGGCCATCGCCAATATAGACATCGCCAACAATACGATCATCACCGGCCCGCCTTGTTCAAACAGGTCTACTATATTCATAATCTCTTAATCACCACTTTTCCTTACTCTTAAAACACAAAAACGGGCGACACGCTGCTACGCCTGCCGCCCGCGAAAAAACAAGGGGTTACATCTCCATCTCTATACCCGCATAAACAAACTGTGGCAAACCACCGCGTGCGCCATAAGGTTGACGTGATACAACATACTCTTTATCGAGAACATTTTGTACACCACCGAAAAGCTTCACTGCGTCATTGATGCGATAAAAGGCAGAAATATCAACGATAAAATAGCCATCTATTATACCATACCGGCTATCGGGCTCCCCTTCACCATTAATTTGATTCTTAACATTACTCGCACTGGCATAGGTTTCGCCCACATAGTTACCTGAAATGAACGAACCCCATTTTTTTGTCTCTATACCCGTACCCAGGCTCAATGCCAGCTCGGGTATATAGGGAACTTTATTACCTTTTTTACCGTAGCTGAAAATCGACTCTGCATCTGTAGATTTGGAATCATTTTGTTGCTCTGCATTGGTGTATGTCATGCTCAAGAAGTAAGGGTTACTCACTCTCCAACCGTTGGCAAGCCCTGCATCATATTGTAATGCAAGCTCAAGACCAAGAACACCAACCTCACCAAAGTTTTCATCATTCCCAGTACCTGTCCCCCCCACATTATCGATCACGATCAAGTCTTTAAAGGCGGTGCTAAAAAAAGTACTTTCGGCTGCAAATGCCTGTGATGCATTCGTATAGCGTGCACCAATTTCAAAGGCCGTGCTGGTTTCAGGGTCGAGTCCCCCGCGTGTGCCTCTCGGGCTGGGCGTAGAGTAGCCGGTATGCAGCCCACCAAAACCTGTCCACTGTTCATTGAATTGATAGGCCGCTCCCACACCGTAAGCACTGACGTTAAAACTATTTTCGCCATCCCGATTTTTAGTGCCACCCGCACTTTGTAGAGTGCCCTTGGGATCTTCTGAAATTTGATCCAGGCTCTCATAACGAACACCCGGGACAATTGTCCATGCACCTGCTTCAATCGTATCTTGCACAAACAACGCCAAGGCTTTCGTTTCCTGATAACGATCACCCGCACCGCCCGGCGTACCTGGAGTCACCCCCGTGATGGTGCCATTGTCTGCTTGTGCATAAGTATCTTCCCACTGAAAACGTCGAATATAATCTTTATGCAGACGAAGACCTGCCATGACCTCATGCTTAACATCACCAGAACCAAAACGAAAGTATCCAACTGACTCAACCCCTTGTGTATTGTATTTACGATTATTGGCTTTGATTTTCAGATCACAAGCTGCCGTACCTTTCATACAGTTTTGCGATACGCCAGGGGTCTCTAAAACAGCAGCAATTTTGTCTCCATTAATTTTATTGAGCTTGTACCAGTTGCGTTTAAAATTGGTCTGATAGAGTGTCGTAATCACATCAACATCATCATTAGGGCTGATACTCCAACGCAATGAGGTCTGATCCTGCGCACTGTTCATGTTATCAAAACGCGAAGCCGCATAACGGCGGGTCGGATCAGCATCAAAATCAGCCTGGCTCAAGCCAAGATAAGTTTCATTCGCATCCAGATCACTGGTGCCATATTTTAACTCAAGGCGCTGGTAGATAGCAGAATTCGGCTCCCATGACAGTTTGATCATGGCATCTTCTCTACTGAAACCTGCATCATCACCTTTGCGAGATTCGGGGGTTTTATCAATCTGTCTGAAGCCGTCACTTTTTCGTTGATAACCTTCCACCAGTACACCGAATTGCCCAGCATTACCGGCATCAACGGTCGTACCCGCATAGGCATGAGTGCGCAGTTCATTAAAGCTGCCGAATGTTGATTTCAGGTAAGCTTTCTCTTTTGTCGGGATCGGCGTGGAAAGATAGTTGATGACACCGCCGGTGGTATGAGGACCATATTTGATCTGGCTGGAACCTTTCAATATCTCCAGACCACTCATGCGACCTGTTGTCGGTATGTAATAAGCAGCAGGAGCCGAATAGGGAGCTGGCGACATCATCACCCCATCCTCCATAATGGTCACCTTGGAGCTGCGGCTGGTATCCACACCGCGAATACTGATACTGGGAAACAGTCCGCCGTACTCGCTCCGTGAATAGACCCCCGGAACCTTGCGTAGTACGCGGCTTACATCATCATAATTTTGCTGGCGAATATCTTCCCTGGTCACCACCTGTGCAGAGCCTGGTATTTTATCAATATTGGCCGGATTACCGATTACCATTATCTTATCAAGCACTGCCCCCTCTTTTCCAGCCTCAGCAGAATGCTCATCTGAGGCAGCAGCAGGCAGCGCCAAGCCAAGTGCTGCCAGCGTGATAGCATCACGTAACAAACGATTTTGTCTTTTCACTTTTCAACTTCTCCAATTTATTTTTTAGATAATCTGGCTGGCTACTAAGTGACTCAAATAAGAGATCATTGGCTGGCTGATAGTAGGGATTATGAACATACAAACACAAAAAGTAAATGAGAATCACAATCATTATCTACAAATAAAAAATTAATGCTTGTAAATGCGAATCATTCCCATTAACATTTAATTTAAATAATAAAACATTGACTCGCAGGAGAGTTCTTGATGACTTATATGATTAACGCTCGACTGGAGCAAGGAGCCCCGTCACTCACATTGACCGATGCTGTAACTGGTGAAGAACGCCTTCA
>WFXF01000076.1 GCA_015490755.1 Gammaproteobacteria bacterium | reverse complement strand
TTGCAGGAGACAAAGTTTTGAGAACTTTAGTGGATATACCAGAAAAACAGGTGCATGAACTAGCAAAGATATGCAGTGCGGAGAAGCTATCCAGAGCGGAAGTAATTCGCAGAGCAATTTCTGAATATGTGAACAAAAAACAGAAAACAGAAGTTGATGCTTTTGGCCTTTGGGCAAAAGAGAGTGATGTTATTGACGGCCTTGAATTTCAAGAGAAACTCAGGAATGAATGGTGAAAGCGCTTTTTGACACATGCATCCTGATTGATTATCTAAATGGTATAATGAGTGCAAAGAAGGAGTTTGACCTTTATGAAGATAAAGCAATCAGTGTAATCACCTGGATGGAAATAATGGTTGGAGTGAATAATGCTCAAAAAACAGAGACCGAAATCTGGCTTGAAAATGTGTTTACGGTTATTGGAATAAACGATGAGACAAGCCATCGTGCTGTAGAGACCAGAAAGGAAATGAGAGTTAAATTGCCTGATGCAATTATATTCGGCACTGCAAAAAGCACAGGAAGATTATTTGTTACGAGAAATACCAAGGATTTTAATCAGAACAACCCTGCGGTCAGAGTTCCTTATGAAATTTAAAGATCTTTTGTCCAGTTAACCACTTTTAAATCAGGGATCTTTTTAAAGTGTTTTTCGTTGTTTGTTACTAATACATATCCACAGGTAATCGCAGTCGAACCAATCAACAGGTCAAAATCATCTACCGTTACCCCTTTTTTACTTAAAAATGCTTTTATTGAACCAAAACATTCCAGTATTGAAGATGAGGGTTCTATGATAGGAAAGATATCTCTTAGTCTATGTACTTTAGCCAGATTACTTGATACATGGTGTGATTTATAAGCACCATATACTAACTCACCATAGCTGATTGCCGAGAAGGCTTTTGGTGCGTCAGCATGAAGCTGAATATTTTCTACCACTTTTGGCAAGCCCTTTAACGAGTAGATTATTATGTCCGTATCAAGCAAAAACATTAAAAGTCCAGACGGCGGTGTTTGCTACTATTTACACGGCTATTGCGCAGCTCTTCTATTATTTCATCTGCAGATTCCCCCCCCTCCCAGGTTCCACATAATTCCAGAAATTGACTGTTAACCAGCCGGGTTTTATTACTGGGTATTGATAAATAGGCCTTCAATATAGAAACAACTTCCTGGCTGATGGAACGATTTTCCATAGCAGCCCTTTTCCCTAATGACAGATATAATTCATCATCTATGGATTTAACTTGTAAATTTGCCATTCGCCACCGCCTTAAACTAAAAATATTCATTTACTGTTAAGCAGATTAGAGCATAAATCATGAAAAAGCAATCTAATTGGATGCGGAAAGTTACTGCTTCGATGGCCACACACCGTTGCGTAGGTCGGGTTAGCGTAGCGTAACCCGACAAAGTAATTGACGCAGCAAAAGCGGCTGTCGATGATAAGTCACTACCCTAAAAATAGCTGGCTCTTGCCATATTTGTCCGGCGATATTTCATTGAACCTCCTTGTTTCATCATGTCGGGTTACGCTACGCTAACCCGACCTACGTTACTTATGAAAAATAAAACCCCATTGCAGGCTAATTATTTTTCCTGATTTATCCGATTATGTAGCAAACAATTTGTGATATTACGGTAACAAAGGAATGAACCAGTGAAAATAGAAAGCCTTAAAACCAAAGCATTGATCATGCTTGTCGCCGTTATGTTGATTGCAACCAGTATGGCGGGTGTGGTGTTCTATTCATTGCAACAAGCTGTTGATGATGCTGACGTTATCAATGCGGCTGGGCGGCAGCGGATGCTGAGCCAGGCAATGGCTAAATCTGTTTTAGGATACAACATGGCCAGAGTCAGTCTGGAGAGTACCAAGGCCAGTGTTGCTGATATGGATATTTTTATGACACAGATGCGCAGCGCTTACACCTCGGCAGTGATTGGTCCGGCAAAAAAAGCTGATATGATTATTTCCATGAACCCTGAAAGCGGTATTCATCCGGCTGTGCCGTATCCTGCCACATTTGCCCGACAGGTGAATGAAAAATATGCCAAGACAGCCAATCTCCAGGCAGATATTATTTCAGAGAACCCGATTAATCCCAAACAGAATTTAAAAGATGCGACAGACAGGGAAGCTAATATTGCTCTTGCAACCAATCCCAAAGAGATGTTTTTTAAAGCAGTGGAGGAGGACAATACACTCTATCTGCGCTTCTATACCGCTGATATAGCAACAGTAGAGGGCTGCGCATCCTGCCATACCAAAATGACAGGACAAGATGTCAATGTGGGCGATATGCTGGGTATCCGCAGATTTTCCATCAAATTTGATAGTAATGTGGCGCGAGGCTGGCAGCGCCTCAACCCGAGCCTGGAAGAGTTTGAGGCGGCTTCCACTATTTTTAAAGAAACTCTGGAAGCCTTTAAATCTGGAGGTGATTATCCAGTCGATCTCAAAATGAGTCGATATAACTATTTTTCTGGAAGCCCTGATCCCATTTTTCAGAAAAAAATTGTTGAAATTGAAGCAGAGTTTCAAATTTTCAACCAAATAGTTGATGAGCTTAAGCATGCTATTCCAGGCTCTTCAGAGCATTCGGCAGCTCAATTAAGGCTTATTGATAACTCCAATCTATTACGTAAGCTGAGCAATGAATTGACGGTGATGTATACAGAGGGTGCTAATGGCAATATGTCCAGTATTGTTGGTGCAGTTATTTTATGGCTGATTTTGATGTTAGTTGTTTTTATAGGGCTCTATCTGTTTTTGAATAGAAACATAATCAATCCATTGAAAAAAATTGCCAGGCATGTCAATGATATGTCTGAAGGGGATTTAACTCAGACAATAGACATTCAGCGCAGTGATGAACTGGGTGAATTGGTGACGGCTTTTAATTCTGCCATTATTGATATTGGTTTCTCTGTTGACTCTATTAAATCTTCCAGCACCTATCTGACCAATTTGTCATCAGAGATGCTGGATGCGAATCGTACTACAGGTGATAGAGTCAGAAACCAAGCGGCGGATATCGAACAAGCGGCTGCAGCAGTAACCGAGATGAGTATCACCATTGATGAGATGGCAGGTAATGCCAGCAGAGCTTCTGACGCAACCACTAAAGCGCAGACATCAGCCAATCACGGTCAGCAGGTGGTGAACGCAACAATCAATACGATTGCTGCACTCTCTGAAGAGGTTAAACATGCGGCAGAAGTGATTAAGCGAGTTGAGGATGATAGTAGCAATATTAACCTGATTCTCGATACGATCCGCAATATTGCGGAGCAGACAAACCTGTTGGCACTGAATGCTGCTATTGAGGCGGCCCGGGCGGGTGAGCATGGCCGTGGTTTTGCAGTGGTCGCTGATGAAGTGCGCTCTTTGGCCAGCCGAACTCAGGAATCAACTCAAGAAATTCAGGAGATGATTGAGCGCCTGCAAAAAGGTACAAGTGAAGCGGTTAATGTCATGATCTCAGGTAAAGAAACGGCAGAATCCAGTGTCAATCAGGCTGGGCAGACCAGCGAAGCACTGCAAGAAATCGTAAATAGTGTGGGTGTGATTACCGATATGAACCATCAAATTGCCACCGCAGCGGAAGGGATGTCCAATGTCTCTTCTGAAATTAATAGAAATATGGTCGCTGTTCATGAAGTATCACAGGATACAGCGTTAGCAGCTGATGGTGCTTTTGAGTCAAGTTACCGGGTGTCGGCGTTGTCATCTGAGGTACGCTCATTGATGAACCGGTTTATGGTGGACGAAGCAAACCTTAACAGAGCCGATGAAAGCCGCCATAAGCTATTCACTTGGGATCGTTCTCTGGAGATGGGAGTAGAAGAGATTGACCGGCAACACAAAATGCTGGTTGCCATTATCAATGAGCTGTATGACCTGATTCAGAACAAACGTAGCCAGCGAGTCATGCGTAGAGTGTTAAACGGTCTGGTGGACTACACGCTCATGCATTTCAGCTATGAAGAGCATTTAATGCAAAAAAGCGGCTACCCGGATTTTGATAACCATGTAAAACTTCATAAAGCTTTGGTTGCACAGGTGACTGGCTTTGTTGGCCGAGTCGATGCCGGTGAAGCGATCGGCGATGAACTATTGGAGTTTTTAAAAGCCTGGCTGGTCAAGCATATTAAAGGTCAGGACAAGCAATATGTACCTTATATGAGATAAAAAGGGATTTGTTAGGTATTATTGTAAATAACAAAATGTTAGTGTTTATTTATGGCATTGGAAACCTTTAAACCTGATTTTGATATTCTCCCTCAAGCACAAAAAGACTTATGGTCAGATTTGCGGGATGTACCGGATAGTTTTGTCTTGTATGGCGGTACTGCCATAGCTTTACAGTTAGGCCATAGAGAAAGTGTTGATTTTGATTTTTTTGGTGCGGAAGAGTTTGACCCAGATGATCTTTTAAAACATATTCCAATGTTGAAAAATGCACAAATAACACAACGAGGAAAAAATACATTATCGGTTAAAGTTGATAAAGGAGGCGAGGTTTATTTATCGTTTTTTGGATTACCCGATATAAGACCTGTTATTCCTCCATTAGAAACCAATGACAGAGTTATAAGAGTCGCATCTTTGCTTGATTTAGCAGGAATGAAAGCCAGTGTTGTGCAAAAGCGTGCTGAATGGAAAGATTATGTTGATTTGGTTGCTCTAATAAACGCAGGTATAAGCTTACCTATGGCTTTAAGTGCAGGGAAGGCTATTTATAAAGAGCAATTTAATCCTCAAATTACTCTAAAAGCGCTCTCTTATTTCGACGATGTAAAAGGAATTACTCCGCAAATAAAGAAAATTTTGCAAGATGCTGTACGAAGTGTTGATCTTGAAAAGCTCCCTTCATTAAAATATTTAGATTCAAAAATATCAGAGTGAGGGTTGTGAAAGAGATTGAATTAACGACAGAAATGCGAAGGGCGGTAAAGCGTTGTATTTGGTTTGAATCTCCAGAAGAGGCTGTAAAAGACACTCCTCGTCTTGCGGCTTATATTCTTACTCATGGAATGCCGGAAGATACTGAAGTATTAAGAAAACAGTTATCTGATGATGATTTAAAACAGGCTCTGGATGAAGCACCCGCAGGAATTTATGATGCACGCTCCTGGGCATATTGGAATCTTATGATAGGTCGTTATGATACGCCTTCCCTCCCTGTTAGATCCTTTGAGCCGGAGTAAAAGGGCAAGTCAGAGTGCAGAAGTTATTTCGTGAACGTTCCTAAGTCTCTCCCGCGATTTCAGGCTTTGGTCGACGCCTGAGTAGTGTTTGAGCCGCGTCGCTCGGGCTGAGGTTTTTATAAATAACCTGATAGATCTGTTCACAGATCGGCATTTCAATGCCAAGTTTTTGTGCTTTTCTAGTGACTTCTTTTGCACCTTTAACGCCTTCAACTGCCTGGCCGATTTCATCCAGTGAATTTTGCACTGAATTGCCACGAGCCATCGATAGGCCAAAGCGCCGGTTTCGTGATTGATTATCGGTGCAAGTGAGAATAACATCACCCATGCCGGTTAGCCCCATAAGGGTTTCTTGTCGGCCACCCAAAGCCGTGCCGAGGCGCATTAATTCAGATAACCCGCGAGTAATAAGTGCAGCGCGTGTATTGGCTCCAAGGCCAAGGCCATCGGCGATGCCCGTCGCGATAGCAAGTACATTTTTAACAGCACCACCCAGCTCTGCTCCGATGATGTCTGTGGAGGTGTAAACCCGGAATGATGGCTGGTGAAGGCGCTGTGCAAGATGGCTGGAAAAGCTCTCATTCGTTGATGCCAGTGTGATGGCGGTGGGCAGCCCTTTTGCAACTTCACTGGCAAATGTTGGCCCAGATAAAACAGCAAGTGGAATGGTATTACCCAGCACTTCACGAGCCACTTCATGCAATAATTTTCCTGTTCCGGGTTCGAGCCCTTTGGTGGCCCATGCGATGCGTGAGTTTTTATGAATATGAGGTTTGATTTTTTCCAGTATCTGGCGAAAACCGACACAGGGAATCGCCAATAAAATATCTTGTACTGTTGAAGCTGTTTTTAATGAGACACAAATCTGTAGATCATCAGGAAAAGGGATATTCGGAAAATAGCGTGCATTGCAGCGTTCGTTTTCCATTTGTTGAAGATGCCCTGCATTATGCGCCCACAGTAAAGTTTTCTGCTTATTGCGAGCCAGCACCAGTGCCAGTGCGGTTCCCCACGAGCCAGCACCGAGTACAAGAATGGGGTTGCTGCTATTAATGAGTGGTCTCTCCGCTCTCATCTTTTTGTTGTTTCAGGCGATTAAGATGCTGCTCATATAGAGCGTCAAAATTAAGTGGCGCGAGCAATAATTGGGGAAAACCACCTTTAGAAACCATACTGGAGATGGCTTCACGGGCGTAAGGGAACAACAGATTAGGGCAGTAGCTACCGACCATAGCACCTAACTCTTGCTGCGAAAAACCAGTGATCTGGAAAATTCCTGCCTGCTGAATTTCGACCAGATAAGCTGTTTTGGCATCCTCTTTCTCACCCAGTTTGGCTGTGACTGTGATGGACAGAACAACTTCATGAATATTTTCAGCCAGAACTGTCGCATTATTTGATACTTGCAGATTAATGTTCAGATTCATCTGCTCACGAAAGATATGCGGCGAGTTGGGTGATTCGAAAGAGATATCTTTAGTATAAATATTTTGTACGGCAAATTGTTTTTCTTGAGCAGTTTGCTCACTTTTTTCTGTGTTGGCCATTATGGTTTCCTTAAGTCTGTTATTTTTTGACGACTGGCATGTTCTCATCACGCCATGCCTGCATACCACCAGTGAGCCGATAAATAGATTCGAAACCCTGCTTGTGAAGAGTTTTGCTGGCACTTATTGCCTGCTGCCCAGTGTTACAACAGACAATAATGGGTTTGGATTTGAATTTTTCAAGCTCACCGATGCGATTGTCCAGCTGAGAACGGCTTATATTTTTTGCATTGACAATATGTCCTTTTTTGAAATCCGGTTTGTCGCGTATGTCTAAAACAAGCGCCCCCTCCTTATTGATATAGTGAGTGGCCTCTGATGGTGAAATTGTTTTAACCCCCATTTTACGTTGAAGTTCTGACATGATTAATGCCGTAACGACCGTGAATAGTGCGAGAAAAAGAAACAGGTTGTCTGAAAAAAAAGTTCCAAAATCGTTCATGTTGTACTGTTTTATCCTTGAGCTTGAAAATAGTTGTGAAATCTGAAAAAAGCGAAGTAGTACCGTAGCCTTTGCTAATGCAGCATTATACAATACTGCCCATTTTTAGCGTATTGCTAAATATTATGGCAAAATTTCAGAAAACATCTGGGTTAAAGACGGATAATTATGACAGAAAAACATCGTCCCGCAGTACTTGTTATTCTTGATGGCTGGGGATACAGCGAAAAAAAAGAGTCAAATGCGATATATCGTGCCCATACACCTGTATGGGATCATTTGTGTGAGCAGCACCCTAACAGCCTGATTTGCACTTCTGGTGCAGAGGTTGGTCTGCCCGGTGATCAAATGGGCAACTCTGAAGTCGGGCATTTAAATCTCGGTGCCGGGCGTGTCGTACATCAGGAATTGAGTCGTATTGACCTGGATATTGCGAGTGGTGACTTTTATACCAATCCTGTTTTAGTCGGAGCAGTGGATAAAGCCATTAAGAGTGACAAGGCAGTACATATCATGGGGCTGTTATCTACGGGTGGCGTGCATAGTCATGAGCTACATATTCAATCTGCGGTAAAAATGGCTGTGAGGCGTGGCGCGACACGCGTTTATCTTCATGCTTTCCTTGATGGCCGGGATACGCCGCCTAAAAGTGCTGCGAAGTCAATAAAATTAATGGAAGCCTGCTTTTCTGGTTTGGGTGGTGGCTCATTTGCTTCTGTAATTGGGCGATACTTTGCACTTGATCGGGATAATAATTGGGATCGTGTGAAAAAAGCGTACGATTTAATTGCAAATGGTGAGAGTGAATTTACTGCTCCCAGCGCAATTGCTGCATTGGAAGCCGCTTATGAACGTGGTGAAACGGATGAATTTGTACAAAGTACAGTGATTTCGCAAAATGGTCAGGCCGTTCACGTTGAGGATGGTGATGTCATGATTATGATGAATTTTCGTGCTGACCGGGCACGTCAAATCAGCCAGGTATTTTTTGAGAAAGAGTTTACAGGCTTTGAACGAAAAAACTATTCTGAACTGGCTGAGTTTGTCTGTCTGACCGGGTACAGCAAAGATTTTGATGTGCCTGTCGTTTTTCAGGCAAAGCAGCTCGAAAATACTTTTGGTGAATATATATCCAGCCTGGGGTTAAAGCAATTGCGTGTGGCTGAAACTGAAAAATATGCGCATGTAACATTCTTTTTCAATGGCGGGGAGGAGCGTGCTTTTCCTGGTGAAGATCGTGAACTGATTCCCTCTCCCAAAGTGGGTACTTATGATCAGCAGCCCGAAATGAATGCATCAGTTGTAACGGACAGGCTTGTTGAAGCCATAAAAAGTGGCCGTTACGATGCTATTATTTGCAACTATGCGAATGCTGATATGGTTGGACATAGTGGTAATTTTAAAGCGGCTGTTAAAGCGATTGAAGCTTTGGATGTTTGTCTGGGGCGGCTCTATAAAGTGGTTAAGGAGTCAGATGCTGATTTGTTAATCACAGCAGACCATGGCAACGCTGAAAAAATGCTTGATGAAACAACCGGGCAGCCACATACAGCGCATACCAATAATCTGGTTCCTTTTGTTTATGTGGGGTCTCGCCCTGCAGGATTGGTGGGTGAAGAAGGTAAGCGAGGTTCATTAAAAGATATCACACCCACGATGCTGTATTTGATGGGGTTGGATAAAGCACCGGAAATGAATGGATCATCACTCGTGAAATTTATCTAATGAAGAGATCAAAGGGGCTAAAATCAATTCGTTCAGGCTCCTTTGTTCTATTTTTATCTCTTTCAGTTTCAACCCTCCTGCTTGCTGCGGATGATTATGCGACCAAATCTTCACAGCATAAAAAATTACAATCCACGATTGACAGTTTACGTTTAAAACTTGAAAAAACCCGTAGTGAACAGAGCAGTCTACGTAGTCAATTAAGACCCATTGAACGTGATATTGGCCAACTTAACAGCTCCTTAAAGCAACTTGGAAAAAGCTTAAAGTCCGAAAGGCATGAACTGAAGCTTCTTGGGGTGGAAAAAAACCAGCAGAAGTCAGGAATATTGTCGCAGCGTAAAGAGCTTGAGCAGTTGGTGCGTTCAAACTATGCACTGGGTCGACAGGGACAGCTTAAATTTCTGTTAAATCAGGAAGATCCATCGGCAGTCAGTCGAACACTAATCTATTATGAATATTTCAATAAGGCACGTGCAGAAAAAATTGCAGCGATCAATGCACGTTTGACAGAGCTTTTGTTGCTGGAAAAACGTATTGAAAAGAAAGTTCAGTCCATTGAGAGGTTGTTTCAGGAACAAAAATCTAAAAAAGAACGATTAAACAGGCGTAGCCATGATCGACGGCAACTTTTAGCGAAACTGGATGCCGAGGTGCGTGATAAAGCTCGATTGCTCGAAAATTTGAAAGCCGATGAAAAGCAGTTAGGAGAGTTACTTTCTGGTTTGCGTAAGGCATTGGCGGATATCCCTGAGGAAAAAGGTGAGCGTAAGCCTTTTGCTGCATTAAAGGGTCGTTTAAAGCTGCCAGTAAAAGGAAAGATTTCCAGTCGCTTTGGTCGTATGCGTGATGAAGGGAGTGGCTTGAAATGGCGAGGCATTATTATCGATGCAAAAGAAGGGCGTGATGTTCAGGCGATCGCCCATGGACGAGTCGCATTTTCTGATTGGCTGCGTGGCTATGGGCTGTTATTGATTATCGATCATGGTGATGGTTATATGAGTTTGTATGGATATAATCAGAGCCTCTATCGCGAAGTCGGTGACTGGGTTGAAAAAGGTGAAGTAATTGCTGGTGCCGGGCTCAGTGGTGGGCGGAGTCAGGCTGGACTCTATTTTGAAATTCGCAGTCAAGGCAAGCCGGTTAATCCTCTGTTGTGGTGTAAAAAATAGTTTTTAGTTTGTTCTGTTTAAATGTTTGGGGCGAACAGTGGTTGTCATTTCCAGCTCCATCTTCTGATTTTGGCGTATGATTTGAAGTGTTAATTTGTCAGCAGGGTGAACTTCTGTAATCATTAGAATTGCGTTGACTGGATCGGTAACAGCCTGGTCTTGAATGTGGGTGATGATATCACCTGGCTGTAACCCGGCTTTATGTGCAGGACCATTTCGAAAAACACCTGTTACAATAACACCTTCGGCACCTGACAGGCCAAATGATGAGGCTAATTCGGGTGTGAGCGTCTGTAATTCAACACCGATCCAGCTACGTAGAGCTTGTCCATATTGGATAATTTGGGCCATTACTTGGTTTGCGATGCTCATGGGAATAGCAAAACCGATGCCTTGTGAACCACCTGACTCACTGAAAATAGCCGTATTGATCCCAATCAGCTCGCCGTAAGGGTTAATCAATGCGCCACCCGAGTTCCCCGGATTAATCGCTGCATCGGTTTGAATGAAATTTTCGTAAATACTAATGCCCAGGCGATTGCGCCCTGTGGCACTGATAATGCCTTGTGTGACTGTCTGCCCAATACCAAAAGGGTTGCCTATGGCAAGAACAACATCTCCTACGCGCAGTTGTTCTGCACGGCTGATTGTAATGCTTGGCAGGTTATCCAGTTTAATATGTAGCACTGCAATGTCAGTATCAGGATCGGTGCCAACAATACTGGCTTGCGCAATACGTCCATCAAGCAGTGCAACCTGAATCTCGCTGGCACCTGCGACTACATGGTGGTTTGTTAAAATATAGCCATGTTTACTGATAATAACGCCTGATCCAAGGCTGGATTCAAGGCGTTTACGAGGTACGATACTGAGCCGATCGCCAAAAAACCTTTTTATAAATGGATCTTCCAGTAAGCGTGGTAAACGCTGCACAACAACTTTTTTTGTGTAAATATTCACAACGGTAGGGGTTGCGATTGAAACAGCATCGGCATAAGAGACCGGTGCGTTGCTATAGCTTGGTTTCAGTGCGGTGGATTGCTGTGTGGTTTTGGGCTGAATAAATAATATAATAAAAAGTGCGACAGCAAGCCCGATGACGATGGCTTGAAAAATGAAAAAAATCTGCTTTTTAAAAGAGATCATGAGTTTTTTTATTAATTTATATTAGGGGTGAATGGCTGAAATGGTGCAATTAAACGAGTTGCTTTCCTATATCAATACTGTGCTTGAGGTTGATAACTTCCATGATTATGCACCGAATGGTTTGCAAGTGGAAGGGTGCGCGCAAGTATCAAAACTGGTAACAGGTGTGACAGCAAGTCTGGCGTTATTAAATGCTGCAATCAGGAATGGCGCTGATGCTGTTCTGGTGCATCATGGCTACTTTTGGAAAGGTGAAAATCCATGTGTGACAGGGATGAAAAAACATCGTCTGGAATGCTTGTTAAAAAACAATATTAATTTGCTGGCTTACCATTTGCCATTAGATGCACACCCCCTTTATGGCAATAATGCCCAGTTGGGAAAAATGCTGGGGTCAAGTGTTGAGGGTCGATTTGCTTCAAACAGTAATCTTGGCATGTATGGTGCGTTACAAAAACCGTTATCAGGCGCGGTGTTTGCTGATTATCTAGCGAAAATATTGGGTCGCCAGCCACTGCATATTATGGGTGATGATCGGCCAATTCATCGTATCGCATGGTGCAGTGGTGGCGCACAGTCCTATTTTGAAGAGGCGATTGCCTTGGGGGTGGATGCTTATGTGAGCGGTGAGATTTCAGAGCATACAACGCATATGGCCAAAGAGTGTGGAGTGCACTATTTTGCTGCGGGTCATCATGCGACAGAGCGTTATGGAGTGAAGGCTTTAGGGGAACATTTAGCGGATCAGTACAGCATAGAGCATACTTTTATTGATATTGATAATCCGGTGTAACTTTTTACAGTTGTAAAAAAAAGTCCCCCCCAGTTTACGGAGGGGACTTTTCTTGTGAGCCAGGCTGTAACTTACAGACTGTAGTACATATCAAACTCAGCTGGGTGAGTTGTCATACGCAGGCGTGTGACCTCTTCCATTTTCAGATCGATATAGCCATCAAGCATATCGTCAGTGAATACGCCGCCAGCAGTCAGAAAGCCACGGTCTGCATCAAGTGCTTCCAGTGCTTGATCCAGTGAGTGACATACAGTTGGAATGCCTTTCAGCTCTTCTGGTGGCAGGTCATACAGATCTTTGTCTGAAGCTTCACCTGGGTGAATTTTGTTTTGAATGCCGTCCAGACCCGCCATCATCAAGGCAGAGAAGGCCAGGTACGGGTTCGCTGTAGGGTCAGGGAAGCGAACTTCAACGCGACGGCCGCGTGGGTTTGCGACAAAAGGGATGCGGATCGAAGCCGAGCGATTACGGGCAGAGTAAGCCAGCAATACAGGTGCTTCAAAGCCAGGAACCAGACGCTTGTATGAGTTGGTTGAAGCGTTAGTTAGTGCATTCAGTGCGCGAGCATGTTTGATAACACCACCAATATAGTAAAGCGCTGTTTCAGAGAGTCCGCCGTAGAGGTCGCCCGCAAACAGGTTATTTCCATCTTTTGCCAAAGACATATGTACGTGCATGCCTGAACCGTTGTCTCCAACGATTGGTTTGGGCATAAATGTCGCTGTTTTGCCATAAGCATGAGCAACATTTTGAACGACATATTTCAAAATCTGGTTATGGTCTGCACGCCGGGTCAGTGTGTTGAATTTAGTGCCGATTTCGCATTGGCCTGCTGTGGCCACTTCGTGATGGTGTACTTCAACTTCAACGCCCATCTCTTCCAGTGCCAAACATATGGCTGAGCGCATATCGTGCAGGCTGTCAACAGGGGGAACTGGAAAGTAGCCACCTTTAACTGTGGGACGATGCCCCATGTTGCCACCTTCGAATACTTTTTCTGAGTTCCACTCAGCCTCTTCCGAATCAATTTTTACGAAGGTGCCGCTCATATCAGCACCCCAGCGAACGTCGTCAAGAACGAAGAACTCGGGTTCTGGACCGAAGAAAGCCGTATCGGCTACGCCGGTAGATTTCAAATAAGCTTCTGCGCGTTTGGCAACAGAGCGAGGGTCACGTTCATAACCTTGCATTGTATTGGGTTCGAGGATATCGCAACGCAGAATCAAAGTGGTTTCGTCAGAAAAAGGATCTAAAATGGCTGTGCTCGCATCAGGCATCATTACCATGTCAGATTCGTTAATTCCTTTCCAGCCGGAGATGGAGGAGCCATCAAACATGCGGCCATCTTTGAAATCATCTTCTTTTAGCGTATGCGCAGGGAAAGAGATGTGCTGCTCTTTACCGCGAGTATCTGTAAAGCGGAAATCGACGAATTTAACACCTTGTTCTTTAATAGTCTTTAATACTGAATCTGACATTTGCATTCTCCAAACGAATGTTTTTTAAGAGTTTAAGTAAAAAATATTATTTTATTCCAGAATAGTTATACCAGTGTGCCGACTTCAATGGTAATGGTTATCTCTTCTTCAGTTGATGAAATGTCAATCACCCTATGACCATTGATTCGACACCAGGCCGGAATGTCGTGCTCCGCACCAGGGTCGGTGCAGATTACCGCTAAGGAGTCACCTTTTGCAAGGTTTTTGATGTAATTTTGTGTGCGGATTACAGGTAAAGGACAGAGTAATCGGCGTGCATCAAGTGTGTGAAGGCTCATAGATACCACTCCTTGAGGATTGATTGTTCGGGCATGGGGGTAACTGTCATTTCACGGCAATGGCCTTGGGTGTCAGTAATGGTGACATTGACAGTATCGAAACTTCGACCCTGACTGTAACGTGCAGTAATTTGAGCGGCAAGCTCTAAATCGCTATCATCGGCTTTTCCATCAAGCAGTACCATAGGGCCGGCATGGCCATCAACCCGAAGGGTCGTGAACATTTTACGATAACCTTGCATAAACTTGTTTTCCCCCTCTTCCCGGCCAATGATTAACTTGAAATTAGGGCGCGGACGTAAGTGACGACCTATTTTGAGTAACATAATATCATCCAGCTCATAGGTGCGTTCACCACGAAATTGCCAAAGGTCAGATAATTTGGATGAGTAGTGTTCGTCAGTTAAAAAGCAGCAGCCACCAGCAGGTTGTGCGTATTCGTCGAAACCAAACTGTGCCGCGAGATCCATTTGCGGTTTGCGGGAGCGGCCGCTGAATTCGTACAACTTTTCTCTATTAACCCAGCCTTCATGCTCGGGCAGGGTCTGTGGTAACAGTTTTGCACAGAGCGGACGAAGCAGGCGATCATCAATGCCGGAGTCTCTGGAAATAATCGGCATGGTCTCTTTGCGTTGGGACTTTGGGCGTTGCCCGATCACTTCACCGGTAATAATGAAGTCAAAACCGTTTTCTTTCATCCAGTCACGGGCTTTGTTGACCATGAAGATTTTACAATCCAGACATGGGTTCAGGTTTGCTCCGTAGCCATACCGGGGATTAATAACAACGTCTTTGTACTCTTCTGAAATATCGAGAATATGAAGTTTAATTCCAAGCTGTTCAGCGACCCACAGCGAATTGTTGCGCTTCACTTTTTTCTGGTCTTTTTTGCGTATGGCATGAGTGTGCCCTTCAACACAAAAGCCTGTGAAAAAATTAATGCCTTCGACGTGAATCCCCTGGTCCTGGATCACCTTTGCGGCAAGAAGAGAGTCAAGTCCGCCAGAAATGAGCGCGACTGCTTTACGCTGTTTATTCATAGATTTTAAAGTTGGTTTAATAAGCCTGGTTGTGAGTGATGTCGTAAACTGCGAAGATTATAGTGCAATCTGGAAAATTGCGCATGGATATGTAGAAAGACACAAAATGAATTTAATTATTGTGTAAACTCTTCACCCTCTAATCTTTCTAATGTGCCACCCTGGGTTGGCATATTTATGTATGGCACTTATGTGGTTTAAACAATTACAAACAGATCGTTCTTTAATCCTGTGTTTACTTTTTTTTAGCTGGATTCCAAATTGTGTATTTGCAACGATGCCAGTGGACTATTCTATACGCCAGCAGGTGGGTTATCAGTTTGACCAGTTTGACTGGAATATTGCGGGCGACCCGGATGGCTCAGGACCTAATGTGTTGTCTGAGCTAAACTGGCGAGACCTCAATGTTTTGCAGGCAGGGATTGGCGGCAAGCTGCTACTTGATAATACGTTATATATTCGTGGGCAATTGAGTCGGGGTAGCATTACATCAGGCAAGAATCAAGATTCCGATTACTGTAATGATGATCGTACTGGGGAGTTTTCGCGCACTGATAATCAATCTCGTGGTTATCTTAATAGTGACCTGCTTGGAGTTGGTTTTCTGGTTGATAATTTGTGGGGGCGCAATGTTTTTCTGATTCCTCAAATCGGTTTGTCACGTTATCGTCAATATTTAACTATTTTTAATGGTTGGCAAACCGTTTCAGACATTTGCCCTTTTTTAGGTGTGTATCAAGAATCTTCAATCGGTGAGCTGAATGGTCTGGATAGCAGTTATGAGGCGCTTTGGGATGGGCAGTGGATGGGGCTGGAGTTGTGGTGGGAGTTAGACACAAAGCATGCCTTGCTGTTTAATTTTGAGTACCATCAAATGGATTATGCGGCCAAAGCACGTTGGAATTTACGTCGGGACTTTGCCCAGCCTGTCAGTTTTCGCCAGAGTGGCAATGGTACTGGTAATGTGTTTTCGTTGACATGGGAATATTGGATGACACCTTATCAAATTGTTTTTGTTGAAGCACAACATCAGGTGTGGAGTGTGAGGAATGGTCTCGATACGGTCTATTTCAGTAATGGCAAAAAATTCAGCACACGCTTGAATGAAGTGAATCGTTATTCACGCAGAATCAGCGTGGGGCTGGAATTTCTGTTTTAACCTGTCTGTTTCTCGCGTTATACTCGTGCGCTTTTATTCGTATGTAACGGAAGGTTTGGTTTGAACGAAAATCACTCTGGGCAGAATGGGTCAAACAGCATCATTACATTTCAGGGCTTGATTCTGAAACTTCAGCAATTTTGGGCAGAGCAAGGCTGCGCTGTGTTGCAACCTTATGATATGGAAGTGGGGGCAGGCACATTTCATCCTGCCACCTTTTTGCGATCCATTGGCCCTGAGCCTTGGCGTGTTGCCTATGTGCAGCCATCACGTCGCCCGACAGATGGTCGTTATGGCGAAAACCCGAACCGCCTTCAGCACTATTACCAATTTCAGGTTGCCCTTAAACCTTCACCCGATGATATTCAGGAGATCTATCTGGAGTCGCTGAAAATGTTGGGTATTGATCCGCTGGTTCATGATGTTCGTTTTGTCGAAGATAACTGGGAATCACCCACGCTGGGTGCCTGGGGGCTGGGCTGGGAGGTCTGGTTAAATGGCATGGAGGTGACTCAGTTTACCTACTTTCAGCAAGTGGGCGGTTTAGAGTGTCGCCCTGTCACAGGTGAAATTACCTATGGGCTGGAACGTATTGCAATGTATCTGCAAGGGGTCAAAAGTATTTATGATATCGTCTGGAATGATGCGCACGGTGAAACCGGGCAAACCATTACTTATGGCGATGTGTTTCATCAAAATGAAGTTGAAATGTCGACTTACAACTTTGAACATGCCGATACGACTGATTTGTTTCATACCTTTGATTCTTGTGAAAAAGAGAGCAAAGAACTGATTGAAGCAGGTTTGCCGTTACCGGCTTATGAAATGGTACTGAAAGCCTCTCATACATTTAATTTACTGGATGCACGCCATGCCATCAGTGTCACTGAACGTGCACGATTTATTGGGCGGGTGCGAACACTGTCACGAGCGGTGGCGGAAGCTTATTATGAAAGTCGGAAAGCATTGAATTTTCCAATGCTTAAGGGGGATGAATAGGTGTCTGAAAGTCGTGATTTACTCTTTGAAATTGGTACCGAAGAACTTCCTCCAAAAGCACTGAAAAAACTAAGTGAGGCGTTGGGTTCAGGCATTACTGAGGGTCTGAAAAAAGCTCAATTAGCATTCGGTGATGTGAATTTATATGCATCACCACGCCGTTTGGCAGTGAAAATTAATGGCTTGTCTACATCCCAGGCAGATCAGAGGCAGGAGCGTCGTGGCCCTGCGTTGGCGGCAGCATTTGATAGTGATGGAAACCCAACTTCCGCAGTTAAAGGTTTTGCACGTTCGTGTGGGGTGGAGCCTGAAGAGCTGGAGCATCTTGAAACACCTAAAGGTACCTGGCTGGTTTTTCGTTTCACTCAAACAGGGCAACAAACGAGAGAGCTGTTGCCCGCTATTATTGAGAAGGCACTTGCTGATCTGCCGATTCCGAAACGAATGCGTTGGGGCAACTCTGATGTTGAATTTGTTCGGCCTGTGCATTGGATTGTGCTGTTGTTGGGCGAAGAGGTGGTGCCTTGTCAGATACTCGGTACTCAAAGTGGGCGTGAAACTTCAGGGCATCGTTTTCATTGCCCTGAGCAACTCTCGATAAAAAGCCCAGATGCTTATCTTGAGTTGTTGAAAAATGAAGGCAAAGTGATTGCCGACTATTCGCTGCGGCGTGAGATAGTGCGAGATCAAGCGATCAAAGTTGCAAAAAAAGTGGGGGGTGAGGCGTTTATTGACGATGGTTTGTTAGATGAAGTCACCGCTTTGGTCGAGTGGCCAGTCGCTGTTTGTGGCCAGTTTGATACGGATTTTCTGGAGGTGCCTGCAGAAGCACTTATTTCCAGTATGCAGGGTCATCAAAAATACTTTCCAGTCAAAGATACTGCGGGTAAATTACTGCCCTATTTTGTAACAATTTCCAATATTGAAAGCAAAGACCCGAGAAAGGTTAAAGAGGGCAACGAACGGGTGATTCGCCCTCGTCTGTCGGATGCCGATTTTTTCTGGAATCAAGATCGAAAGCAACCATTCGAAGCGTACAGTTCAATGCTGGATTCAGTGGTTTTTCAGGTCAAGTTGGGGAGCTTGCGAGACAAGGTTCAGCGGGTGTCGACGCTGACTGCATTGATTGCGGCTTCGTTGGGTGAAAATTTCATGAAAGCAGAGCGAGCGGCACTATTATCAAAAAATGACTTGATGACCGAAATGGTGGGGGAATTTCCTGATCTGCAAGGGATCATGGGGCGTTATTATGCATTGCATGATGGTGAGTGTGATGCGATCGCCTCAGCGCTGGATGAGCAATATATGCCCCGTTTTGCTGGCGACGCTTTGCCGAGTCAACCGATCGCCCAGGCATTGGCAATTGCCGATAAGCTGGATACTTTAGTTGGAATATTTGCAGTTGGCCTGATTCCGACCGGTGATAAAGACCCTTTTGCACTGCGCCGCGCTGCGTTAGGTATTTTGCGTATTATCATTGAGCAAAAACTTGATCTGGACCTGATGGAATTATTGGGTTTAACGATTAAATCGGTCAAACAAAAAGTGGCTGATGTCAGCGATGATCTATCATCAAAAATTTATGATTTCATGATGGAAAGGCTGCGTACTTATTATCATGATCAAGGGATTTCTCCTGACCTGTTTGATGCCGTGTTGGTGCGTCGTCCATCTTCACCGCTGGATTTTGATCGACGTATTTTTGCAATATCCGAGTTTCAAAAACTGCCTGAAGCCCAAAGCCTGGCGGCAGCGAACAAGCGTATTCGTAATATTCTTAAAAAAGCTGATGGAGCGATTCCTGATGTGGTTCATAATGAAGTTTTGGTTGAGTCGGCAGAAAAAGATTTAGCCCATGCCGTGAATGCATTGTCGGAAACAGTTTTACCGTTACTGGATAAAGGTGATTACAACAAAGCGATGACCCAGCTTGCTGGGCTGCGAGCCCCCGTGGATTCATTTTTTGATTCAGTGATGGTGATGGATGATGATGTTCAGCTTCGCAATAATCGTCTGGCACTGTTGAACCAGATGAACACTCTGTTTTTACGCGTGGCAGATTTATCACGGTTGCAGAGTTAATCTGATGCGCTTGGTTATATTAGACCGTGATGGCGTGATTAATCACGACTCTGACGAATTTATCAAATCACCGGATGAATGGATCGCAATTCCAGGCAGTTTGGAGGCGATTGCACGTCTAAATCGGCATGGTTATTGTGTGGTCGTGGCGACGAATCAATCGGGTTTGGCACGAGGTTTGTTTGATCTGGATACTTTGAATCGTATCCATGAAAAAATGCAGCTGGAGCTGTCTGATGTCGGTGGGTATATTGATTTGGTTTTGTTTTGCCCTCATGGCCCTGATGATGGTTGTGAATGCCGTAAACCGAGGCCGGGAATGATCAAGGAGATAGCTTCTCGTCTGGATATGAGCTTTCAGGGCGTATGGCTGGTGGGGGATTCCTTGCGTGACTTGCAAGCCGCACAAGCGGCTGGAGTTGCTCCGATTTTAGTTCGTACCGGTAAAGGCGAAAGAACATTGGAGAAAAATGAAGGGCTGGAAGGAGTTCCTGTCTATGATGATTTGGCTATGGTTGTTGATGTGCTGCTCAATGGGGAGGCAGTGTAAGGTATGTTAATTGTTCGCTCTCTGTTTTTCTGGATTGGCCTTGTTGTTTCTCTGTTGTTTTTCATCGTGGCGGGTTTGCTCGCTTTTCCGTTTTCAGCACAGATACGTTTTCGGGTGTTATCCGGGTGGGCCAGGTTTTGTCTGTTCTGGATGAGAGTGACATGCAAACTCGACTATGTGGTTGAAGGTCGAGAGAATATTCCCGATGAGGCCGGAATTGTGTTTTGCAAACATCAATCCAACTGGGACTCTTTGGTATTGCAGGATATTTTTCCAATGCAAACCTGGGTATTAAAGCGAACACTGTTGTGGATTCCATTTCTTGGCTGGGGATTATCTATGCTGAAACCCGTTGCGATTGATCGTTCTGCGGGTCGGCAGGCATTGAACCAATTAGTTGAGCAGGGGACGGAGCGCCTGAAAGAGGGGCGATGGATGATCATATTCCCTGAGGGAACACGTATTGCTCCGGGAGAAAAAGGCAAGTATCACATTGGCGGATCTATTCTGGCTCAAAAAAGTGGTGCGCCTGTGGTTCCTGTCGCACACAATGCGGGTGAGTTTTGGCCGCGTCGAGGGCTAATATTGAAGCCTGGAACCATTCAGGTAAGCGTGGGGCCTGTAATCGAATCGAAAGACCGTTCAGCCTCTGAAATTAACAAGCTTGCCGAAACCTGGATTGAAGGTAAGGTAGAAGAGATTAGTGGGCGGAATTAAAATCTAGCCATTTTCCACAGCCCTCCTGAATTTTCATGGTTTGGGTAAGCAGTCGCAGCTTGTTTTCCCGTTTTTTAAATGTATAATCCGTTTTACCGATGCAGTGCCCGTTATGGGCTGGGTGGTGTCTCTACCCAATGGGAATCAGGTGCGTGTTCGCACAATGCCTGAGCTGTCCCCGCAACTGTAAATGGCAAGTTTCGCCTCACTATGTCACTGGTACAAAATTGTGCCGGGAAGACGAAGCGGAATGTTAGAGCCATGAGCCAGGAGACCTGCTGTATCGTGCGTCGCTATTCATCAGTCGGGGTGTGCTGGTGAAACGGAATATTTTCCGTCAGCTTCGCTTTGCCTGCCCGTGACCAGTGTCAATCAAGTTGCTCGTTGCGCCAGGTTTTATGTGTTGCCTGGCGGAAGGTCGAATGCTCCATTTTGTGCTTTCCCCGCGATAACAGACCACGCTCTACTCTCATGCATATCTCATGGTGGTAGATGTTCAGTGTCTGCTGCGCAACATATCTATTATTGAATTTATGCAGAGAGAAATGACAAAATGAAACAATCCAAACGAACTATTATCTGGTTTGCAACCTGCCTGCCTTTGGCGTTATCCCTTCGGCTTTATGCCGCAGAACCCATTACGCTGGATACCATATCCATCACTGCCAGTCGCACGCCGGTGTCGCTGAATGCAACGGGTAGTGCTGTAACCGTCATCACCGGGCAAACTTTGCGCGATAGTCAGCAGCGCTATGTTGCCGATCTGTTACGCACGGTTCCTGGTCTGGCTGTGAGTCAGTCCGGCAGCATGGGCGGATTAACCCAAATAAGAGTGCGAGGCAGTGAAGCAGACCATCTCCTGGTGATTGTGGATGGTATTGAAATCAACCCTGGCAATGGTGGCAGCGTCAACTTCGCTCATCTCCTGACGGCTGATGTCGAGCGTATCGAGATTTTGCGAGGCGCACAGAGTGCATTGTGGGGGGCGGATGCCATTGGTGGAGTTATCGCTATTACCACCCGCCAGGGGCGTAGTGGTGAAAACAGGGTGAACATTAGCGTCGAAGAGGGTTCATTCAATTCGTCGCAATATTCGGCGACCGTTAGCGGTGGTCGTCAGGCCACAACGTATGCCTTGAACGTTAGTCGTGTTAATACGGATGGCTTCTCAGCCGCCGATGACAATGCGTTCACTTACACCTTGCCTGACGGTAGTCGTGTGACACAGGGTGGTTCGGGTGTTGAAGATGACAGTTACAACAATCGTACGGTCGGTGGCACAATTCGTCATGCGTTTAGCGATGACCTATCCGTTGATGCCGCAGTGCGCCAAATTAACTACCAGGTGAATTACGATGGTTTTGCTGGTGGTTCAGGTGCGATTGATGATGCGGTTTCGGGTACTTCCAGTAAAGGTGTTTACGCTCAAACCACACTGCGTTATTTACAGCTTGATAACCGTCTGCAGCACAGTTTGAAAGTCTCTGACACCGACCTTGACGATACCTTTAGCAGTGCCTTTGGCCCCTCAACTGCACGTGCCAAAAAGCGCCAATACAGCTACCAGCTGGATTATTATTTTCCACAAACGAGTAACAGTAGCCACGGTGTCACAGTTGCGGTTGAGCGTGAAGAAAATTCCAACGACTCTTCTTTTTCCGGCTTTAACAAGAACAGCGCCACCAGTGCCATTGCGGAGTATCGGTTTGATTATGACGAGCGCCTGTCAACCGCTATTGCCTATCGTCGTGATAACAATAAAATTTTTCAAAATAGCGACGTTGCTCATGCAAGCCTCTCTTATGAGATCAATTCAGCCCTGCGCTTTCATGGCACTGCCGGTACGGGCATAAAAAACCCGACATTGCGCCAATTGTTTGGTAGCAGTGCAAGCTTTCCGGGTAACCGTGCATTGAAAGCAGAAAAGAGTGAAAGCATTGACGCGGGTCTGGAGTGGCAAATGAGACCACATGAGGTTCTGGATGTAACGCTATTTGAGCTGCGTATTGAAGATCAGATTATCGGTTCCGGTAACACATCAGAGAATGTTGACGGTAAAACAAAAGCGACGGGGATGGAGCTTTCTTACCAGGGAGAGTTTGCTGAACAGTGGTCACTGGTGGCCAGCCTGACGCACCAGAGTGGTGAGGATGCTGAGGGCAACGATTTGGTGCGCAGGGCAGATACTATCGCCAGCCTCAATATAACCCACCGCAGTTTAGCCAATAAGCTGAGAACCACGCTGGGTATCAACTACAACGGTCGACAGACAGATTATTATTTTGATGAGTCGTTCATACGGTCGCCAGTTAAGGTTGATGCCTACACGGTGGTCAATTTGGCTGCCAGCTATCAGCTTAATGAGACTGTGGAGTTAACGGGTCGCATTGTCAATCTGTTCGATGAAACCTATCAGGAGGTGATCGGTTACGGTACGCCCGAGCGATCTTACTACGCCGGATTGCGTATCAACATTTAAAGAGCAATCAGTGTTGCACCATAAACATCGCAAAGGGGGTTCAGGTTGAAATCACGATTTGTCGTTGTTGCAACTGCTTGCCTGATTATGCAATGGGCAAATGCGGCTCCGCAACGCATCGCTTCCGTAAATTTGTGTACCGATCAATATTTACTGTTGTTGGCGGCTCCCGGCACGATTGCCACGGTTACCTGGCTGTCACAACAGCCTGAAAGTTCTTACTATTATGAGCGTGCATTGGGCATCCCCGTTAACCATGGTGAAGCAGAAGAGATTGTTGCGCACGCACCGGATCTGGTATTGGCTGGGTTTTACAGTGCGCGTACCACCACGCATCTGTTGCAGCAACTGGGTTACTGGGTTGAGTTGTTTGATCACCCGCGCAGCGTTAAACAGGTACGCGAGCAACTGCGTCGTATGGGGGATTTGATTGGTCGTCGAGAGCAAGCCGAACGTGTGATCAACACAATGGATGCACGATTGCAGCGCGTTGCTACCCAGCCCACTGACGATGCACCGACACTCATGCAGTATGCACCGGGTGGTTACACGGTCGGACGGGATAGCCTGGTGGGTGACATTATGCACCTGGCAGGTTGGCATAACCAGGCCGAGAGTGCAGGGGTGGCACACCTTGGTATTGTTGATCTGGAAACCTTGTTGATGATTGCGCCATTGGCGTTAATTGATTCCCCGCTGGCTCCGGACTCTTATTCGTTTGCAGAGCAGATGCTGAAACATCCGGTGTTGAAAAAAACCGCACGGCCAAAATTTACAGTGACGGTTGAACGCAAGCTCTGGATTTGTGGTGGGCCGATGGTGGTGGATGCCTTAATTGAGTTGCGCAAGGCCAGAGAAACCATTGAAGCGGAGCAGCGTTCGTGACCACTCAGCGGGTGCCAATGTGGTTGGGGCTGCTAATGGGCTCGGTCATCGTCTTGTTTTTTATCTCACTGACGGTGGGGCGTCACAGTTTTTCCCTGTGGCAAACCGTGCAAGAGCTTCTTGCCCAGGAGCAGAGTGTTTATACCTTGATTCTGGTTGAGCTGCGTTTGCCACGCTCACTGGTGGCGGTGATCGTTGGCGCAACACTGGGGTTGTGTGGTGCTGCGATGCAAGGTTTGTTGCGTAATCCTCTGGCCAGCCCCGGAATTTTGGGGGTCAGCAGCGGTGCGGCTCTGTTTTCCGTGATCGTACTCTACTTTGGTTTTCATGCGATCTCACACTGGTTGTTACCCATTGCAGGTATGGCCGGTGCTTTGCTGGCCATTGTGCTGGTCTATGCGCTGACCGGCAATGACAGCACCATTACCACCATTATTCTTGCCGGTGTGGCGATCAATGCCATCGCAGCCGCCTGCATTTCACTGGCCATTAATCTTGCTCCCAGCCCTTACGCTGTGCGTGAGATTGCGCTGTGGACGCTGGGGGATCTGAGCAAGGTCAGTCTGGTGAATTTATGGCTGATGTTGCCTACCACGCTCATCGGCTGGTTCATGCTCGTCGGTTGTGGCCAAGCGCTGAATGCTCTCTCCCTCGGTGAGCAAACCGCTGCCTCTATGGGGGTGAATGTTGCGCGATTGCGTTGGCGTATTTTTCTGGCTACGGCACTGGCCGTGGGTGCGGCGGTGGCTACGGTGGGGGCGATTGGTTTTATTGGTTTGGTTATTCCTCACTTATTGCGCCCTCTGGTGGGTTACGAACCCCGGCGCTTGCTTTTTGTCAGTGCTTTGGGTGGTGCGGTGATGTTATTGCTGGCTGATATCTGTGTGCGCTTAATACCCAGTCAAACCCCCTTGCAGGTGGGTGTTTTGACGGCCCTGGTGGGTGCACCCTTTTTCCTGTATCTCATCGTTAAATCACGTAAAGAGCTGCCATGACGGAGAGATTACTCGAAGCCCGTTCTGTATCGGTGACAATGGGGTCAATCCAATGCCTTAATCGCGTTGATTTGTCATTGAACGCGGGTGAAATGATAGGTTTGATTGGTCCGAATGGCTCCGGTAAATCCAGCCTGTTAAAAGCGATGGTCGGGTTGCAAAAAACCGCTCATGGGTCGGTCTGGCTTGAGGGAAAAAACATCGACCATTGTGACAGCCGTGAACGCGGTAAAGCATTGGGTTATCTGGAGCAGAGTGGCGATGTTCATTGGCCATTGCCGGTTAAACGACTGGTTGAACTGGGTCGTACTCCTCACCTGCAAGGGTGGCAAAGTCCTTGTGAACAGGATCAACGCCGGGTAGAGACGGCGCTTAAACAGACGGACACCTGGCACTTGATGGAGCGCACCGTGACCACTTTGTCTGGTGGTGAAAAATGCCGGGTATTGCTGGCGCGTGTGCTTGCTGGTGAGCCAAAAATAATACTGGCAGACGAACCTATCGCTGCCCTCGATCCGGCTCACCAGATCATGGTGATGGAGAGTTTGCGGCAGTTTGCAGCGGCAGGTGGTGCGGTAATTATCGCGCTGCATGACCTCAGTATTGCGGCTCGGTACTGTGACCAGTTAGCGTTATTGAAAGAGGGTAATTTAATCATCAAAGCCTCTCCCGGTGATGTGATTACCGAAGCGCGTTTGGCTTCCGTATATGGCATTAAAGCTACACTGAGGCGCGATGAAAACGACTATTTGTCGGTCACACCTTATGCGCTGACCGATGAAGAAAAGTGATGTCAAAGAGATTGGTTGAAAGGGCTAAAGTATTGGCAAGGTTGTCATCCTGCTGTACTTGTGTTTTCTGGCTGGAATATTGAATATGAATCAGCCGCATAATCGGGTTATCAGAGGTTTCTAATCTCTGGTTACCCGATTAAGGAAGAATGAGCCACGTTTTAACCTAAACGCTCTTTCTTTGATGAGCTGAGTTGCAATGCCTCCCAAATGGCCATGCTTGGTTCACTTTGATTCATGGAATAGAAGTGCAATCCGGGAGCGCCACCTTCTAAGAGCTGTTGGCACAGTTTGGTAGTGACATCCAGGCCAAATGCACGTAATGACTCCATATCATTACCAAAATCTTCAAGTGATTTACGCAACCAGCGTGGAATCTCTGCGCCACACATATCTGAAAAACGAGCCAGTTGGGTGATATTCGTAATAGGCATAATACCCGGTACGATCGGTATATCAATACCTAATTTTTCACAGCTTTCGACAAAGTGAAAATAGGCATCCGCATTGTAGAAATACTGTGTGATTGCTGCATCGGCACCGGCATCCACTTTACGTTTGAAATTTAATAAATCTTCAGAGGCGGTCGAAGCTTGAGGGTGAAACTCTGGATAAGCAGCCACTTCAATAAAAAAGTGATCGCCCGTTTCAGCGCGGATAAACTCGATAAGTTCATTCGCGTAACGAAATTCCCCCGGTTCGTGTACACCTGATGGCATATCGCCACGTAATGCCACAAGATGACGAATGCCTTGTTCCATATAGCGATTTAGAATCTCACGAATGTTCTCTTTGCTGGAACTGATGCAAGAGAGGTGTGGAGCAACGTCAATGCCAGTATGTTGTTTGATGTCGGTAACGGTTTGAAAAGTACGTTCCCGTGTTGAGCCACCTGCGCCGAATGTGACCGAAAAAAAACAGGGTTCGACAGCGGCTAATCTGCTACTGGTCGTCAGTAGTTTTTTGGCTCCCTCTTCTGTTTTGGTCGGAAAAAATTCAAAGCTGAAAGCGCGGGGGTACTGTTTTTGTGATTTCATGGATCGATTCCCCTGTTCGAGCATATAAGGCTCTCTGCCATATTCAATATAGCAGAGAGTTTTTTATAGATCAGTAACGATAGTGATCTGGTTTATAGGGGCCTTCAATCGGGATACCCAGATAATCAGATTGCTCTTTGGTCATTGTGGTGATGTTTGCACCTACTTTTTCCAGATGCAGCCGTGCCACTTTTTCATCAAGCTCTTTAGGCAGAACATACAGCTCATTTTTGTAATTGCTTGAGTTATGCCATAACTCAATCTGAGCCATTACCTGATTGGTGAACGAAGCAGACATCACAAAGCTTGGGTGACCTGTTGCGCAGCCCAGGTTAACCAAACGGCCTTCGGCAAGTATGATGATGCGTTTGCCGTCAGGGAAGATCACGTGATCCACTTGAGGCTTGATGTTCACCCACTCGTATTGACGCAATGAAGCAATATCAATCTCGGAATCAAAGTGACCAATATTACAAACGATGCTCTCATCTTTCATCGCTTTCATGTGGTCATGGTTGATGACGTTAACGTTGCCCGTCGTTGTCACAAAAATATCGCCTTGGTTAGCGACTTCATTCATGTCAACAACACGATAGCCCTCCATTGTAGCTTGCAGTGCACAGATCGGATCAATTTCAGTGACCCATACAGTCGCGCCCATGCCGCGGAATGCTTGTGCGCAGCCTTTACCAACATCGCCGTAACCTAGTACGACACAGATTTTTCCAGCAATCATGACATCAGTGGCGCGTTTGATGCCATCCAGTAGTGATTCACGACAGCCGTAAAGGTTGTCGAATTTTGATTTTGTGACTGAGTCGTTGACGTTAATGGCTGGAACTTTAAGAGTGCCCGCTTTCATCATTTCAGCTAAACGATGTACACCTGTTGTAGTCTCTTCGGAGAGGCCTTTAACATCATTGAGTAGCTCGGGGAATTTTTCATGCATCATGATGGTCAGGTCACCGCCATCATCCAGAATCATGTTCGGGCGCCAGCCATCTGTACCGATGATCGTTTGCTCAATACACCACTCAGCTTCTTCTTCCGTTTCACCTTTCCAGGCAAAAACAGGAATGCCAGCGGCGGCCATTGCGGCGGCGGCTTGATCTTGTGTAGAGAAAATATTACAGGATGACCAGCGGATTTCTGCACCAAGGTCAATCAGGGTTTCCATCAAAACAGCCGTTTGAATGGTCATGTGCAGGCAGCCCGCGATACGAGCGCCTTTTAAAGGTGTTTTACCTTTGTACTCTTTGCGCAGAGCCATAAGGCCAGGCATCTCTGTTTCGGCGATGCTGATCTCTTTGCGTCCCCATTTGGCCAGTGAAATATCTGCGACTTTGTAGTCAGTGAAGCCATTTTCTACAGCGTTCATTAATCAGTCCTCTAAAAAAATAAATAAAAAACTGAGCGCCGTTTTAAAAACCGGTTTCCGAGCCTGGCAGGTGATCTCCTGTCGCAGCGCTCCTCGAAAATCGGGGTTTGAAATTTATATGATTTTTGGAATGAAATCCAGCGATTAGATTCCAGCTGCATCACGCAGTGCATCTGCTTTATCGGTACGTTCCCAGGTAAATTCAGTTTCAGTACGACCGAAATGGCCATATGCGGCTGTTTTAGCATAAACCGGACGCAGTAGATCAAGCATGGTCACCAGCCCTTTAGCACGCAGATCAAATTGATCACGAACCAGTTGGGTGATGCGCTCATCACTGATTTTTCCAGTACCAAAAGTTTCAATGCTGATTGAGGTGGGCTCTGATACACCTATGGCATAAGAAATTTGAATTTCACAGCGATCAGCCAAACCTGCAGCCACAATATTTTTAGCCACATAACGACCAGCATACGCAGCAGAGCGATCCACTTTGGATGGATCTTTGCCGGAAAATGCGCCGCCGCCATGACGAGCCATACCGCCATAAGTATCAACAATGATTTTGCGCCCAGTCAGGCCACAATCGCCGACAGGTCCGCCAATGACGAAGCGGCCAGTTGGATTGATGTGGAACTGGGTTTTTGAACGAAGCCACTCTGCTGGCAAAACAGGCTTGATAATTTCATCCATCACGGCTTCATGAATGATATCGTTTGACACTTCAGGATTGTGCTGGGTTGAGAGTACAACTGCGTCGATGCCGACAGGTTTGTTGTTCTCATAACGAAATGTCACCTGGCTTTTTGCATCAGGACGTAGCCAGGGCAACATGCCATTTTTACGAACTTCTGCCTGGCGTTTGACCAGACGGTGCGCATAGGTGATGGGTGCGGGCATTAAAACATCGGTTTCATTGCTGGCGTAACCAAACATGAGGCCTTGGTCGCCTGCCCCTTGATCGTGATCGCTGGATTCATCAACACCTTGTGCGATATCAGCGGACTGTTTATCAATAGAGGTCAGAACGGCACAAGACTCCCAATCGAAACCCATATCGGAGCTGTTATAGCCAATTCTTTTGATGGTGTTGCGTGCGACTTCCTGCATATCGACCCATGCTGAGGTCGTGATTTCACCCGCAAGTACAACCATGCCGGTATTGACGAGTGTTTCACATGCAACGCGTGCTTTAGGATCTTGTGTAAGAATCGCATCAAGAATTGAATCGGAGATTTGATCTGCGACTTTATCTGGATGCCCTTCTGATACGGATTCAGAAGTAAAAAGGTGATTACCTGCCATATAGTTCCTCTCAATTTAAATTAGTTTAATGGTCGGCGGGATGCTATTGATTGGGTGATAACATTCAGCAATAGCGGCAACAGATTTGAGTATATTTTGGTATCTGTTTGGTTTGTAGCATAAAAAATGCTGTGCTAGTTTACCTTTATCCGTACCTCAGTCACAATACGCCATATCGTAATTTTCCATTAAATCTTTAATTTAATATAAAAAATGTGAGGTTGTTAACATGGTTAGCCTAGAAACACCTGTTTGTGATTTTAATTTGCCTGCGGTTGATTTTTCATTGCCGGATCCTGATGGCAAGCTCTGGAGCCTGGCTGAATGCAAGGGTGAAAAAGGCTTGCTTGTGATGTTTATCTGCAATCATTGCCCTTATGTAAAAGCGATCCAGAAACGTCTGGTGCGTGATGCACAAGAGCTATTGAAGTATGGGTTGAAATGTGTGGCAATTATGTCCAATGATGCCTCTATGTATGAGGAAGATTCTCCTGAAAATATGAAAAAAATTGCAGAGCAGTTTGCTTTTCCCTTCCCCTATTTAATTGATGAATCTCAGGCTGTGGCAAAGGCGTATGGTGCAGTCTGTACCCCCGATTTTTTTGGTTATAATTCAAATTTAAAATTGCAGTACCGTGGTCGTTTGGATGCGAGCCGTAAGGAGACTGCTGAAGGTGATGTTCGTCGGGATCTGTTTGAGGCGATGAAGCAGGTCGCACAGACAGGTCATGGCCCAAAAGAGCAAATTCCTAGCATGGGCTGCTCAATTAAGTGGCTTGACGAAAGTGAATGATATTTTGATATTTTCAGTTTTATCAATAGGTTAGTTATTTTGTGTTGCTTGTTGTTCGTTGGAGGGCTTGCTGAAAATGGTTGAATAGGCCAGAATGTCACGTTTTTCGGCGACCAGTCGATGCGCTTGTTACACCACTTTAAAAAAGAGCTAATCAAAGTATAGTAAGTGGCTGCCCAAAAACTAGGAGCCTGTCCGAGAATGGAAGTCGTAGCGAGGGAGAGCCATTTTGAGACAGATTTGGTGTAAATTTGAGGCGAATAGTTGTTCTATTTAACGAAAATTTACACCAAATATGGCCGAAATGGATTTTCCGCAGTAGACTTTATCATTCTCGGACAGGCTCCTAGAGGTGGTTGCGATGAGTTGTATATATTCGTTTTTGAAAGTCTTGTCTTTATAGGAAAGGAGAAATAAATGTCTTCTCGTAAGAATCTAGCAAATGCTGTTCGTGCGCTGAGTATGGATGCAGTACAAAAAGCAAAATCAGGTCACCCAGGTGCTCCCATGGGCATGGCTGATATTGCCGAAGTGCTGTGGAATAGTCACATGAAGTACAACCCAGCCAATGCGAAATGGGTTGATCGTGACCGTTTTGTGCTTTCAAATGGCCATGGTTCTATGCTGATTTATTCTCTGCTTCACTTGACAGGTTTCGACCTGAGCATGGAAGACATCAAAAACTTCCGTCAACTGCACGCTAAAACTGCGGGTCACCCTGAGTACGGTTACGCTGACGGTATCGAAACAACTACAGGCCCTCTGGGTCAAGGTATTACCAATGCGGTAGGTATGGCTATTGCTGAGCGTACATTGGCTGCGCAGTTTAATAAACCAGGTCACGATATTGTTGATCACAATACCTATGTTTTCATGGGTGATGGCTGTTTGATGGAAGGTTTATCTCATGAATCGTGTGCCTTGGCCGGTACGTTGGGGTTGGGTAAATTGATCGCATTTTGGGATGATAATGACATTTCTATTGATGGTCATATCAGTGAATGGATGGAGAGGAGCGTTCCGGATCGCTTTAAATCTTACGATTGGCATGTGATTCCTGATGTTGATGGTCACGATGCTGAAGCAATCAACGCAGCTATCGAAGAAGCCAAATCTGTGACTGATAAGCCCACTCTGATCTGTACGCGTACTACGATAGGTTTTGGTTCGCCAAACTTGGCGGGTACTCATGATTGTCATGGTGCACCACTGGGAGATGACGAAATTGCAGCGACTCGTAAGCAGCTGGGTTGGACTGCTGCTCCTTTTGAAATTCCTGCGGATATTCAAGCCGGCTGGGATCACAAAGAGCAAGGCGCTAAAGACGAAGCGGACTGGAATGCTAGGTTCGAGGCTTATAAAGCGGCTTTTCCTGCGGAAGCGGCTGAGTTTGAACGTCGTATGGCTGGCGATTTGCCTGCTAACTTTGAAGTTGAGATGGATAAATTCATCGCTAAGACACAAGCAGAGATGCCAAATATTGCTTCTCGAAAAGCCTCTCAAAATACGATCGAAGCAATGGGGCCTCTGGTTCCCGAAATGTTCGGTGGCTCTGCTGATTTGACCGGCTCCAATCTGACTAACTGGTCGGGTACGGTTAAGGTTAACGCTGAGAATGCTGACGGTAACTACATCTCTTGGGGAGTACGTGAGTTCGGTATGGCACACATGATGAACGGCATGGTTCTTCACGGTGGATTTAAAGTTTACGGCGCAACTTTCTTCATGTTTATGGAATTCATGCGCAATGCATTGCGCATGTCTGCACTGATGAAGATTGGTACTATCTACGTTTATACTCATGACTCTATTGGTCTGGGTGAAGACGGCCCGACTCATCAGCCTGTTGAACAGCTGGCTACTATGCGTGTGATTCCTAACTTCCAGACATGGCGCGGCTGTGATGCGGTTGAGTCTGCTGTTTCATGGAAAGTGGCGATGATGCGCGGTGATGCGCCGACAGCATTGGTTTTTTCTCGTCAGAATCTGACTCCCATGGAGCGTACTGCTGAGCAAGTTGCCAATATTGAGAAAGGTGGTTATGTGCTGAAAGATTGTGCGGGTACACCTGATATTATTTTTATTGCGACCGGCTCTGAAGTTGGCCTGGCTGTTGATGCTGCAGAAGCAATGGATGCAAATGTGCGTATTGTTTCCATGCCGTCGACTTGTGCATATGATACGCAAGACCAGGCCTATAAAGATTCTGTGCTGATTCCAGGTGTTAAACGTGTTGCTATTGAAGCTGGTGTTGATCAGTCCTGGTATAAGTACGTTGGTCTGGAAGGTGGCATTGTTGCAATGAAGAGCTTTGGTGAGTCTGCACCTGCCGGTGAACTGTTCAAAGAGTTTGGTTTTACTGTAGAGAATGTTGTTGCAACAGCAAATTCAGTTCTCGGAAAATAATATAGACCCTGCTGTTTAGGCGGCAGGGCCGCAAAACTTGTTTCATTATTTAGGAAAGTATTATGACTATTAAAGTAGGTATTAACGGTTTTGGTCGTATCGGCCGGATGGTTTTTCGTGCTGTGGCACAAGATTTTAAAGATATTGAAGTCGTTGGTATCAACGATCTGTTGGATGCGGATTATCTTGCATATATGCTGAAATATGACTCAGTGCATGGCCGCTTCGATAAAGAGGTTGCTGTAGAAGGGAATAATCTTGTTGTAGGTGGTAAAACGATTCGTTTAACTGCGGAGCGTGACCCTGCAAATTTGAAGTGGAATGAAGTGGGTGCGGAGATTGTTATTGATTGTACAGGTTTTTTTCTGACGGAAGAGAGTTGCCAGGCTCATATTGATGCGGGTGCTAAAAAGGTAGTGCAAAGCGCGCCTTCTAAAGATGGCACTCCAATGTTTGTGTATGGAGTTAACCATAATACATATGCCGGTCAATCAATTGTTTCTGCTGCCTCATGTACAACAAACTGTTTGGCACCTGTTGCCAAAGTCCTGAATGATCAGTGGGGCATAAAACGTGGTTTGATGACGACTGTTCATGCGGCTACAGCCACTCAAAAAACAGTAGATGGACCTTCACAAAAAGATTGGCGCGGTGGCCGTGGTATCTTGGAAAATATCATTCCTTCATCGACCGGTGCAGCTAAGGCGGTCGGTGTTGTTTTACCGGAGCTGAATGGCAAGTTAACAGGTATGGCTTTCCGTGTGCCGACTTCAGATGTATCTGTTGTTGATTTGACAGTAGAGTTGAACGGTGATGCTTCTTATGAAGATATTTGTGCTGCAATGAAAGTCGCTTCGACTGGTGAAATGGCTGGCACGTTGGGTTACACCGACGAAAAAGTTGTTTCGACCGATTTTCGCGGTATTGGTCAGTCATCAATTTTTGATGCCGGCGCGGGTATTGCTCTTGATGGTACTTTCGTTAAGGTTGTTGCGTGGTATGACAATGAGTACGGTTATACCTGCAACATGATGCGCCTGGTTGAGCATGTTGCTGCTAACTGATATATATTGATGTTTTGAAAAGGCATGAGAGTCATTTTTATGCCTTTTCTCTATTGGAGTAGCAAGAGCTATTTGCAGAGGTAACACCTCTGCAAATAGCTTTCAAAAATAAATATTATGGGGATTTACTATGTCTGTAATTAAGATGACAGATCTTGATTTATCAGGGAAACGTGTGTTGATTCGTCAAGACTTAAACGTTCCATTAAAAGATGGCAAAGTCGCTGATGATACTCGTATTCGTGCTTCACTTGCGACAATTAAGCTGGCTGTTGATGCTGGAGCTAAAGTGATGCTGATGTCTCATCTTGGCCGACCTACCGAAGGTGAGTATGAGGAAAAATTTTCTCTTGCTCCTGTGGCAGAACATTTGTCAGAGTTGCTTGGACAGACCGTTCGTTTGGCAAAAGATTGGTTGGATGGTGTTGATGTTGCGGTCGGTGAAGTTGTTTTATGTGAAAATGTTCGCTTTAACAAAGGCGAAAAGAAAGATGATGAAGCGCTCTCGAAAAAAATGGCGGCCTTGTGTGATGTGTATGTGATGGATGCTTTTGGTACAGCTCATCGTGCGCAGGCATCGACACATGGTGTTGGTAAATACGCTGATGTTGCATGTGCCGGTCCATTATTAGCTAATGAATTAGAGGCGCTAGGTAAGGCATTGGATAACCCGGCACGGCCAATGGTTGCAATCGTGGGTGGCTCAAAAGTATCAACCAAGTTGACTGTATTGGAGTCACTTTCTAAAGTGGTTGATCAATTGATTGTTGGTGGCGGTATTGCAAATACTTTTATTGCAGCTGATGGCCATAAAGTGGGTAAATCTCTGTATGAAGAAGAGCTGGTTAGTGTTGCTAAAGAACTTTCAGAGAATGCAAAAGCACGGGGTGGAAGTATTCCGGTGCCGAGTGATGTTGTTTGTGCCAAAGAGTTTTCTGAGTCAGCAGCGGCGACATTAAAAAATGTTGATGAAACGCTTGATGATGACATGATTTTTGATGTGGGTCCTGAAACTTCAAAGCAGTTTGCTGAAATTTTGAAAAAAGCAGGAACGATTGTTTGGAATGGTCCTGTAGGCGTATTTGAATTTGACCAGTTTGGTGAGGGAACCAAAGCGTTGGCAGAAGCCATTGCTGAAAGCTCGGCCTTCTCTATTGCTGGAGGTGGCGATACACTTGCAGCAGTTTCAAAATATAATATTGCCGATAAAGTCTCTTATATCTCAACAGGTGGCGGTGCTTTTCTCGAGTTTCTGGAAGGCAAGGAACTTCCTGCTGTGGCTATGCTGGAGAAGAGAGGCGCTTAGGTACTTTTCTTTTTTGAAAAAACATATAAATAAAACTGGAGCTTTTTAGCCTGTGCCTGATTTAAACGCCAGAAGAACAAAAATTGTTGCAACACTGGGTCCTGCAACAGATGATAAAGAAAGTATTGCTGCGCTGATTGCCGCAGGTGTTAATGTTGTACGGCTCAATTTTTCGCATGGCAATGCTGATGATCATCGGCAGCGTTGTCACCTTGTGCGTGAATGTGCAAAGGAGGCGGGACGCCAAGTCGGAGTACTGGCCGATTTACAGGGGCCAAAAATTCGGATCGACCGTTTTAGTGAAGGAAAAATTACCCTTGAAGAAGGGGGGACATTCATTTTGGATGCTGAGTGTGATCCTGATTTAGGGGATAACACACGGGTGGGAATTGCATATAAAAAATTACCTGGTGATGTTTCTGACGGTGATACTTTGTTGCTTGATGATGGTCGCATTGTCTTGAAAGTGAAAGAGGTTAAAGGTGCTCAGATTCATTGTGTTGTTGAAGTGGGTGGAGCGCTTTCTAACAATAAAGGAATCAATCGACAAGGCGGTGGATTATCAGCGGATGCACTGACTGAAAAAGATAAGGCTGATATCAAGGTCGCTGCAGAAATTGAAGCTGACTATATTGCTGTATCTTTTCCACGCTGTGCCGCAGATATTACTTATGCCCGTGAACTTTTGGAGGCTGCGGGCGGCCATGGTGGCATTGTTGCTAAAATTGAGCGTACGGAAGCACTGGATAATATCGAAGAGATCATTATTGCTTCTGATGTGATCATGATTGCCCGGGGCGATTTGGGGGTTGAGATTGGTGATGCTGAGTTACCCGCAGTTCAGAAACATTTGATCAAATTGGCACGGGCCATGAATCGTTTGGCGATTACTGCGACTCAAATGATGGAATCGATGATTGAAAATCCGATTCCCACACGAGCTGAAGTCTTTGATGTGGCAAATGCAGTACTTGATGGAACCGATGCGGTTATGCTGTCGGCGGAAACAGCGGCGGGCAAATATCCTGCAAAATCTGTTGCTGCGATGGGGCGGATTTGTGTTGAAGCTGAAAAACAAAAAATAGCACGAGTTTCTGGTCATCGTTTAAATACTCGCTTTAGTCGTACTGATGAGGCGATTGCAATGGCCACTATGTATACAGCGAACCATTTTGGTGTCAAAGCCATTGTTGCATTAACGGAGTCAGGCGCAACACCGCTCTGGATGTCGCGAATTAGCTCTGAGGTTCCTGTCTTTGCTTTAAGCCCTCACGTAAAAACAAGTCGTAAAATGACTTTGTATCGGGGGGTTAAGCCCATCCTGTTCAGTACTGATACAAATGATCATGCGTTAGTGAATCGGCAGGTTATTGCAGAGCTGCAAAAACGTAATGTTATTAAGAATGGCGACCTGGTTATCATTACAAAAGGTGACTTGATGGGCGTTGTTGCAGGAACAAATGCAATGAAGATTGTTTGTGTGGGCGATATGGCTGAGCCCCAACTCACGTAAAATAACTATTTTAAGATATTAATTCCAAATATAAATTAAGGAGATAAAAAATGGCTTTGATTTCTCTAAGGCAATTGCTTGATCATGCAGCTGAGAATAGCTACGGTGTACCTGCATTTAATGTAAATAATATGGAGCAGGTTCATGCGATTATGCAGGCAGCGGATGCGGTGAATAGCCCTGTTATTATGCAAGGATCCGCAGGCGCACGCAGTTATGCGGGGGAGCCTTTTTTGCGTCACCTGATTTTGGCTGCACTTGAGCAGTACCCACATATTCCTGTGGTGATGCATCAGGATCATGGTTCATCACCGAGTGTATGTGCACGTTCAATTCAGAGTGGTTTTAGCTCTGTTATGATGGACGGTTCTTTGATGAGCGATGCTAAAACCCCTTCAACTTACGAGTATAATGTTGAAGTGACTCGTAAAGTGGTTGATGTTGCGCATGCTTGTGGTGTCTCTGTTGAAGGTGAGTTGGGTGTTTTAGGCTCTTTGGAAACCGGCGAAGCAGGTGAAGAAGATGGTGTTGGCGCTGAAGGCAAGTTGTCTATGGAGCAAATGCTGACTGACCCTGAAGAGGCGGCTGACTTTGTCAAGAAAACCAAAGTGGATGCACTGGCGATTGCGATTGGTACAAGTCATGGAGCGTATAAATTTACACGTCCACCTACTGGTGATGTTCTGGCCATTTCACGCATCAAGGAGATTAATGCTCGAATCCCTAATACTCACTTGGTTATGCATGGATCTTCTTCGGTGCCACAAGAGTGGTTGAAAGTGATCAATGATTTTGGCGGAGATATGGCGCAAACTTATGGCGTGCCTGTTGAAGAGATCGCTGAAGGTATTAAAAGCGGTGTGCGTAAGGTTAATATTGATACTGACTTGCGAATGGCATCGACTGGTGCGATTCGCCGTCACTTGGCTGAGAACACTTCTAATTTCGATCCTCGCAAGTTTTACAAGGAAGCAACGAATGCAATGAAGGAAATTTGTAAAGCTCGTTATCAGATGTTTGGTTGCGAGGGTATGGCTTCCAAAATAAAACCGGTTTCACTGGAGACAATGATTGGAAACTATGAGAGTGGTTCGTTAGATCCAAAAGTTAGCTAATAATCAAAATTAGCTTATGTTTAGAAAAAGGGTGGTATGAAAATATCACCCTTTTTACTATTCTATACTTTATAAAAATCTCTGTACCACTCTATAAAACGTGCGATGCCGTCTTCAATGGAAGTTGCGGGTTTAAAACCAACATCATTAATTAAATCATCAACATTCGCATAGGTTTCCGGGACATCACCGGGTTGTAGCGACATCAAGTTTCTTTGTGCTTTGGTTCCCAGATTTTTTTCAATGACATCAATGAAATGCTGCAATTCAACAGGCTGATTATTGCCAATATTGTATATTTTGAAAGGTGCGTAACTGGTTCCACAATCAGGGTTGTCTCCTGACCAGTCAGGATTAGCTTTTGATACGTTGTCCATTGTGCGTGTTACACCTTCGATAATGTCATCAATAAAGGTGAAATCACGTTTACACTTTCCATAATTAAACACATCAATGGGTTTGCCTTCAAGAATATTTTTGGTAAACATAAACAGCGCCATATCAGGGCGACCCCATGGGCCATAAACGGTAAAAAATCGCAGCCCGGTAGTAGGTAGTTGGTAGAGATGGCTATAAGTATGTGCCATTAATTCGTTGGCTTTTTTGCTGGCTGCATAGAGGCTAACAGGGTGATCAACGTTGTCATGCACCGAGAAGGGCATTTTGGTGTTGGCACCGTAAACGGAGCTGCTGGATGCATAAACCAGGTGTTCTACATTGTTGTGTCTGCAGCCTTCCAATATATTAGTGAAACCGACAATATTGCTATCAATATATGCGTGAGGGTTTACCAAAGAGTAACGGACACCCGCTTGAGCGGCCAGGTTAACAACGCGTTGTGGTTGATGTTTTTTAAAGGTTTCTGCAATAGCATCACGGTTTTCAATATCAATTTTAACTTCTGTGAAGTTGTTATGGTCTTTTATTTTGTCTAGACGTGCCAGTTTTAAATTGACATCGTAATAGTCATTAATGTTATCAATACCTATGACTTCATCACCTCTATCCAGCAGTTTTTGTGCGAGTGCGTTTCCAATGAAGCCGGCAGTTCCGGTTATTAAAATTTTCATTATGCTGATCTCCTTATGAGAACTGATACATCAATAAATATCCATATTAATGGCAGGATATTTGATTCTTCTATTTCAAGGGAACGTCCACAAGATAATTTCCACGTCACGATTGCAGAAGTGATGAAGTGCTCGTTCCAAAGTAGATGAGCTCTACAGGCGTCCGTCCGTTTGTTCTGCTGAGAAAAGGTGTTTAATATCGTATAAAACTGATTTTTCTTTCCCCAACGCACGAATTTTATTTAGCCCCATTTCAATAAATTCGTTATGGGAGACGGCAATGATAATTGCATCATACTTTCCATTTTCAAGGGAGCCAACAGTAGTAATATCGTACTCTTTTTGTGCTTCGGTGCTATCAACCCACGGATCATAAACATCAATTTGAGCATGGTAGTCATCAAACTCTTCAATAATATCAACAACACGAGTGTTGCGAAGATCTGGGCAGTTCTCTTTGAAGGCCAGGCCGAGAAGAAGAATCTTTGAACCTGAGACATGAATTTGTTTTTTTGTCATTAACTTAACAACTTGCTGAGCAACATAAGCACCCATTCCATCATTAACACGTCGTCCGGCTAAAATCATTTCGGGGTGGTAGCCGATTTCCTGTGCTTTATGGGTTAGGTAATAAGGGTCTACACCAATACAATGCCCACCAACCAAGCCTGGTCGGAACGGTAGAAAGTTCCATTTTGTACCTGCAGCCAGTAGCACCTCCTCAGTATCAATATCGAGTTTGTTAAAAATCAGAGCCAGCTCATTAATTAGGGCAATATTGACATCACGCTGGGTATTTTCAATCACTTTTGCTGCTTCAGCAACACGAATTGTGCTTGCTTTATAAGTGCCGGCTGTAATTACTTGTTGATAAAGCAGATCAACAAAATCAGCCACATCTGGTGTTGACCCTGAAGTGACTTTTAGAATGTTACTGACACGATGCTCTTTGTCACCAGGATTGATGCGTTCAGGGCTGTAACCTGCATAGAAATCCTTATTGTACGTTAACCCTGATTGTGTCTCTAAAATTGGAATGCAAACCTCTTCGGTTGCGCCGGGATAAACAGTTGATTCATAAATAACAATATCATTGGGTTTGAGTATTTTACCAACAGTTTCACTGGCTCGCTCCAGTGGGGTTAAGTCGGGACGTTTATTTTTATCGATGGGTGTCGGGACGGTAATAACGAAAATATTACACTCGGCCAAATCTTCATAATTAGTGGTATAACGGAGTTGAGTGGCTTCTTTGAGTATTTCGGGCTCAACTTCCAGGGAGCTGTCTTTGCCTTGCTTCAGTTCAGCAATACGTGCAGCGTTTACATCCATGCCAATTGTCGTGAATTTTTTACCGAATTCGACAGCTAATGGCAGGCCGACATAGCCCAGTCCAATCATGCCAATTTTTGTGGATTTTAAATCAAACATCTTGTTACCTTTAAAGTTATTTATTTTAATGTAGTGCGCTTTTATGGCTGGCTTCTGCCAATAGCATGGTAGGTGAAACCGGCTTCTCTCATAAGTTCAGAGTCAAACAGGTTGCGGCCATCAAAGATAAGTGCCTCCTTATTGGAGTCAATATTGATGCAGATAACATGGTTGCCAACCTCAGCAAGGCAGGTTCCTGTCACAAGGCCAACATATCCTGAGCCGAAAACAGTCACTTTCATAAGTTTTCCTACTTTTAACTCTTATTTTTATTATTTTTATTGGGATCAGCTTGGGAGCGATCACGAAACAATTGACACATCTTAACTTGCGGTTAGGCAAGAGCCCCATTATTAATCGGTAAGGTGTCAGAAAAGTTTAATAATATCAAAATGGTGTATTACGTCCGTGCCTGTGGGGTATCATTAAGATACAATATTTATCGTACTGAAAGTGAGACGGATGCTTTAAAAATATATATAATATAGGAAATGCTGCTAAATCAACAGCTTCTATCTATCTTCTAATTAGTGAAAATATCATGTCTTGCTGCTGTTTCTATAAAAGCCTTGACAGGTTGTTGAAAGGAAACGCGAGCTTTGTCTTGTAATAGAGCTTTATCTGGCTAAGTTGCCACAACTATAACCAAGTTAATATTTTATATATGTATCGAGTTCATAGACATTACGTTCCTAAAATATATGTTTTTTTGTTTGTATTAGAGCTGGGAGTTCTTGTTCTTTCTGTTTATCTGGGTGCCTTTTTGCGTTTTGGAGAAAATAGTGAAGTGGCCTGGGTAAGTTACGGTGAGCTATTTATAAGGGCTATTCTGTTTGCTGTAGTTGTTATGATTTGCATTATTGGTATGGGGTTGTATCAACGGCATATGAGAGCAGATAAAAAAGAGCTGGTTTGGCGTGTTTGTGTCAGCTTTTTGTTAGGTGCGCTCTTCCTGATGTTTATCTATTATCTGTTCCCAGGTCTTTTGATTGGGCGTGGTGTATTCATGTTTGCCCTGCTTATTTCATTGAGCAGTATTGTTTTTATAAGGATTATGACGATAGATTTTGTGAGTGAAAATGGTGGAACAAGTGCTGTTTTGGTTTTGGGGGCAGGTAAAAATGCTACGGTAATAGAAACACAGCTTCGGCGTAAAACAGATCGTCTTGGCCTGGATATTGTGGGGTATGTGCCGGTAGGTGATGAAAGCCCTCATGTCTCAGAGGAGAGGCTGATCCGGGAAAAGACTAATCTATTGTCATTGGCTCAGTTATACCAGGTTGATGAAATTATCGTCGCTGTTGATGAGCGGCGAGATATGTTACCTGTAAAAGAGTTGCTGGACTGCAAAATGAGTGGCTATGAGGTTGTCGATCAGCTTGCTTTTTTTGAACGGCAGACCGGCAAGGTCATGCTGGAAATGTTGACACCCGGTTGGCTGGTTTTTTCAGATGGCTTTCGCTTTGGCCAGATACGCTCTTATAGTAAACGAATTTTTGATATTGTTGTAAGTCTGTTGGTGCTCGGTATCACATGGCCTGTTATGTTGCTGGTAGCATGTGCAATCAAGCTGGATGATCGTGGGCCTGTTATCTACCAACAGGTGCGTGTGGGCTGTAATTGGCGACTGATTAGCGTATTGAAGTTTCGTAGTATGCGAGTGGGTGCGGAAAAAGATGGTGAAGTACGGTGGGCTGCTGCAGATGATGATCGTATAACTCGAGTGGGTAGAGTCATTCGCAAGTTACGAATTGATGAGTTACCTCAAATTTTTAATGTGTTGAAAGGTGAGATGAGCTTTGTGGGGCCACGTCCTGAAAGGCCGAAATTTGTAGATCAGTTTTCTGAAAATATCCCTTATTATGGGGAGAGACACTGTGTGAAACCAGGTATTACCGGATGGGCTCAAATTAGTTACCCTTATGGAGATTCAGAAAAAGATGCCAGAGAAAAGTTACAATATGACCTTTATTACGTAAAAAACTATGGTTTATTATTTGATTTGATGATTATTGTGCAAACGGTTGCAGCAGTACTTTGGAGTAAGGGTGGGCGTTGATGCGGCATGCTTGATAGTATAAATGTCGGGGTAGTGAGTTATTTACTGGCGGCTGTTTTATATTTAATCTTTGCGGTTTTACTATTAACTCGTTGGCGAGGTCGATTGCAGGGTGCAATTATTTTATTGGCAACGCTTGCGACCGTGGTGTGGGCGGGTGTTGCTGGTTATGCTGCGACAACATCTGATAATCAGACTTACATGCTTGTGCTGCTGTTGGAGTCAGCACGTGACCTGTTATGGTTAACTTTTTTGTTACAATTGTTGAGCTCTTCTGAAGGTGGTACCAATCTTGCGGTAAAGTACCGTACTGCCATAATCAGTATATTCACTTTGGTGCTTTTTCAAGGCATTGTCTTGCTTTATTATGTGCTTTGGGGAGGGGTTTTTAGCGAATGGCTCTGGGTACATTTTTTGGTGTTTGTTTTGCTGGCCATTTCAGGATTAGTGCTTGTTGAAAATCTTTTTCGTGCGGTACGTAGTGAGCGTCTTTGGGCAATTAAATATCTCTGTTTTGGTTTGGGAGGGCTGTTTGCATTTGATTTTTTATTGTATGCAGATGCTTTGCTTTTTAGGCAGGTCGACCATGAGTTCTGGAATGCACGGGGTGCTATTAACGCATTAATTGTACCTTGCCTTGCTGTGGCAGTGTTCCGTAGTCCAGAGCGGTCACTTGAAATTTTTGTTTCCAGGCGGATTATTTTTCATAGTACGGCTCTATTAGGAGCTGCAGCTTACCTGATTGTTATGTCGATCGGTGGTTATTATGTGCGTGACTATGGTGGTGATTGGGGAAAGGTTGCTCAGGTTGTTTTTCTGTTTTGTGCGGTACTTTTCTTTTTGTTTATTATATTTTCCAAACACTTGCGTGCACACTTAAAGGTGTTGTTCGGTAAACACCTTTTTTCGCATAAATATGATTATCGTGAGCAGTGGTTGCGTTTTAATCGTAACCTTTCTATGGGGTGCGAGGATGGGTTGCGTGAACGAGCAATTAAAGTGATGGCTGATAGCGTCATGTGTCGTGGTGGAGTGCTTTGGATGAAGCAGGATTCCAGAAGTGGTTACTCTCAGGTGGCTGTTTGGAACGCAGACCTGGATTATACGTTAAAGGAGCAGGATGATAGTTCATTGATTGTGTTTTTGCGGGATAGGCAGTGGGTTATTAATCTAAAAGAGTATAATACAAAGCCTTTGCTCTATGACGGTCTGGTGCTTCCTGCGTGGTTAAAAAACAGTCAAAGTGCGTGGCTGGTTGTTCCTTTAATTCAACATGGCGAATTGCTGGGCTTTATTGTATTGGAAAGAGCTCAAGTGGATAGCGACTTTAATTGGGAGGATATTGATCTGCTAAGAGTGGCGGGTAGAGAAATTGCGAGTTATCTGGCGTTGGATGATGCAAGTAGAGCGTTAATTGACGCACGACAATTTGAGGCGTTTAATCAGCTTTCTGCTTTTGTGATGCATGATTTGAAAAATGTTATCGCTCAGTTGTCACTGGTTGTCAGTAATGCTGAAAAACATAAGCACAATCCGGCATTTGTGGATGATGCCATTCAAACAGTTGATCATTCGGTTGCCAAAATGACCAAGCTTTTGAAGCAGCTAAAGTCTGGTCACGATCATGTTAAGAGTAATGAGTCAGAAAAAATCTTGCTCCATGATTTGCTAATAAAGGTTATTGCTTTGAGGTCTGTATCAAGGCCTAACCCAAAACTTCATTGCCATGAGAATACAAAGACATTGACGGTTGATGTGGATGGTGATCGGTTAGTTGCTGTGTTTGAACATCTTGTTCAGAACGCTCAAGAGGCAACACCTGATAGTGGGAGTATTGAAATTCGGCTGTATCAAAAGGAGGGTATGGCTTTAATTGAAATTGAAGATAATGGTTCCGGGATGGATATGCAGTTTATACGAAATCGGCTGTTTCGTCCGTTTGATTCAACTAAAGGCGATGCAGGTATGGGAATTGGTGTATATGAAAGTCGTGTTTATATTCAAGAGTTAGGCGGTGAGATTGATGTTGTGAGCGCATTGGGTAATGGCACGATATTTACTATTAGATTGCCAGTAAATTAAAACGCATTGTATTGGGGGAGTTCCTTTGAAAAAAAATAAAAAACGGTTGCTTATTGTAGAAGATGACCCTGGTTTGCAGAGCCAGTTGCGTTGGTGTTTTGACGATTTTGATGTGCAGATCGCAGGTAAGCGAGAGGAGGCATTGGCGTGTTTGCGACGTTATGAGCCACAAGTTGTTACATTGGACTTGGGGTTGCCACCTGATGCTGATGGTTCGACAGAAGGCTTTGCAACATTAGAACAGATACTTTCCCTGGCACCTGATACAAAAGTAATTATGGTGACAGGTAATGAAGAGCGAGATAGCGCTGTACGTGCCATTGGTATGGGTGCTTATGATTTTTACCAAAAGCCAATTGATTCGGAAGTGCTTGCTTTAATTATAGCGAGAGCCTACCAGCTGCATAAATTAGAGCAAGAAAATCGCCAGCTAATGCAAAAAAAAGAGGGGGCAGTATTACAAAATGTTATCTCTAATAGCCCGCAAATGCTTAAAATATGCCGTACGGTTGAGAAAATTGCACCTTGTGATATTACAACGCTTGTTCTGGGTGCAAGTGGTACAGGCAAAGAGTTAATTGCACGAGCTCTGCATGATTTGAGTCCGCGTTCAAAAAACAGATTTGTAGCTATTAATTGCGCAGCAATCCCTGATGCTTTACTTGAAAGTGAGTTGTTTGGCTATGAAAAAGGCGCTTTTACAGGTGCGACCAAACAAACGATTGGGAAAATTGAGCATGCAAATGGCGGTACGCTTTTTCTGGATGAGGTGGGTGATTTGCCATTACCATTACAAGCCAAACTGTTACGTTTTTTGCAAGAGCGTGTTGTAGAGCGTTTGGGAGGGCACAGTGAAATTCCAGTTGATGTACGAGTCGTATGTGCGACACATCAAAACATTATGTCAATGATTGAAAAAGAGACATTCAGGGAAGATTTGTATTATCGTATTAGTGAGGTTAATATAGAAATACCTCTTTTAAAAGAGCGGCAAGGCGATGCTGTTCTTATTGCCCGAACTATTCTTGAAAGATTTAGCACACAATACAACCGCAAACTTCGTGGGTTTAGTCAGGATGCTTTAACAGCAATTGAGTCCTACAGCTGGCCAGGTAATGTGCGTGAGCTGGAGAATCGCGTTAAACGTGCAGTGATTATGTCTGATAGCAGTCAGGTGACTGCTGATGATCTTGAATTATCTGCCAACGAAAATTCAACCCCTTTTAATTTGCGGGAAGTTCGTGATAATGCAGAACGTCAGGCTGTACTTCGTGTGCTGGGCCTATGTCAGGATAATATTTCTCAGGCGGCGGAGATGCTAGGGATCAGTCGCCCAACGCTCTATACGTTGATGGATAAGTTTTCCATGAAAGAGTAGCTTTGTTTAAATACTATGCCTGAATCAATAATTATAAGCTGGGTTAATCATACAGGTTTAAATACAGTACAAATTGGAGTTTTATTCAGGATGAGTAATCAGATTGTTGTTATTTATTGATGAAAGAAGAAAAAATTAATGCATTGTTGAAGCCTGTTAATATCCTGTTTTTGCTTGTTGTATGGGCTGTCTGGCTTTACTGGTCGACGCTAACCCCGTTGCAGGATATATGGGCGATGACACTTGAAACGCCCTATTCGCACGGCTTTTTTATGCTTGGGATTGCCATTTTTGTATTTGCACAGCAATGGCGAAGCTTGAGCCATAAAATTGTTTTGCAACCAAGTCTAAGTGGTGCTTTACTTATTTTGCTTGTCTCTTTTTTATGGCTTTTAGCAAAGCTGGGGCATGTTCAAATTGTTCAGCTATTGAGCTTTTTGATGTTGATAGGTTCTATTTTATATGGTTTGCTGGGCTGGAAGAGTGCATCTTTTTTTCTCACTCCTCTTCTGTTGTTATTGTTGGTTATGCCTGTTTTTGGAGAAGTTGGTAGCTTACTTCAAATAGGAACAGCTCTGGTAGTCGATACTTTACTTAATTTAACAGGTTTACCTGCTTTTTTAGATGGCTTTTTGATTACGATTCCAGCTGGGGTCTTTGAAGTTACACCGGGATGTAGTGGGGTGAATCAGTTTGTAGTCGGTGTGACGTTAGCAGTTTTGATGTCGTGGTTTAATCGAATGGTGCCAGTCGCGTGGCTGATTAATATTGTTTGTATTGCCTTAATTGCTTTTGTTGCAAATATATTACGGGTTTTCATTATTATCTGGATGGGGCAGAAAACTGCTATGCAGCATTACTTTATTACTGTAGAGCATGTTTCGTTGGGGTGGGTACTTTTTATGGTGGGTTTTTTTGCCTATCTATTTGTAACTAATCGCCTGTTTCCCGATCATTTTTATAACTATATGTCACCACGAAAGAAGGATTTTTTAGACCAGAAATCACCATTGAAAAAAACGCCAGATATTTTTATTTTATTTTTGTTATTTATTGCTGTTGCGACAGGCCCTGCTGTATTTGCGTATTCAGATATGAAAAATAGGAGCAGTACACTTGACGAAATAGATCTTCCGGTTCCTTTTTCAGGTTGGCAAGAAGTCTCTGCAAGTAACAGTGAAGCCTGGAAGCCAGTGATTCAACAAGGGGATGTTGTTTTCTCAAAGATGTATAGAGGTGATGAGAGTCAGAAAATCTCCCTCTATATCTCATATTTTGCCAGACAAGAGCAGGGTAGAGAAGCTGTGAGTGATGATAACAAGGTTTATGACGGTAAGCAGTGGAAAGTTTTTTCTCAAAAAAAATCTGAGATTGTTTTGTCGGAAGGTATCTCTCTTAATGTGGAAGAGAGTCTGATCAGGTCACTTTCAGGAAAAGAAAAAATTGTATGGCGTTGGTATTACCTTCAAGGTCAGCGCCTCGTTAACCCATACATTGCAAAAGCTTTAAATGTTATAGGTGTATTTTTTGGAAAACCGGAAATCACAGTCTTTATGGTTGCGGTAGATCGGGGAACTGCGTATGAGACAAGTCAAAATAGTTTGAGGCAGTTTCTTGAGGATAGTCTGGTTATCTATGAAAAAACAATTGATGGTATATAAAAAATTTACATTCAGAGGTTAAAGGGAGTGGTTAAGCGTGGCTATATATATGAAGAAACAGGTTAGTAACTGTCGGTTTAAAGTTTATTGTCTGGTGTTGGTAAGTCTATTGTTATTGGCAGGTTGTGGAACTTCAATGACCGATGTTGAACACATTCAAAAAGCCAAAGAGTACCAGTCAAAAAGTGATTGGAGTGCCGCAGTAATAGAATTTAAAAATGCATTACGCCAAAACCCCGGGAATACAGAGGCACGCTTTTTATTAGGTGAAACTTATCTCTTTATTCGTCAAGGTGAAAATGCAGAAAAGGAGTTACGGCATGCATTGAATGGAGGCTTTTCGAATGAATTGCTTCCAGTTTATTTAGGAAGATCGCTCCTTTATCAGAGTGCTTTCAAAAGAGTGCTTGATGAAGTGAATGTATCAAACGATTATTCAAAAGAGATTAATGCGAAGTTATTAGCTATTCGAGGCGAAGCCTTTTTCGGATTGAATAAACTTGAATCGGCTCGGCAGGCATATCAACAGGCACTTGAGCAATCAGCAGATTTGAGTGAGGCACTACTGGGTTTAGCTAAGCTGGAAATTAAAGGTAGTAATTATGCTGGAGCAAAAAAACAGATTGAACATGCACTTGAAGTGGATGAAAGCAATTGGGAGGCCTGGTTGATAAAAGGTGATTTGTCTTTCGTGACAGCAGATTATGCAATGGCTGAACAGACATTTAGAACAGTTGTTGATTATGGTGATGGTGCTTTTTGGAAGCTTCAAGGGCGCTTGGGGCTGGTTAAAACTCTGCTTTCACAAAAACAGGAAAACAGAGCATTAAGTGAAGTTAATGCTCTGTTGAAGGATTTTCCAAATCATCCTATGCCTAAATTTTTTCGAGCTCAAATTGCCTATAATAAAGGTGATTTTGACATTGCAAAAGAGAAGTTGTTACAGGTTGTTAAAGTTCTGCCTGATCATAAACCAAGTTTTTTACTGTTAGGGGCGATTGATTTTTCACAAGGGAACCTGGAGCAAGCGGATGAATATTTAAGTCGCTTTGTGGCGGCCAGACCCGATCATGTTCCGGCACGTAAACTGCTGGCAGAAACGCGAATGAAGCAAGATCAACCCGAATTGGCAATGGAGGCTTTAAGCGGTGCATTAGTACAAGCGCCTGATGATACACAATTATTGGCAATGGTTGGGCAAGTTGCAATGCATGGTGGTGATGCTGTACAAGGTGTGGCTTATTTCAAAAAAGCTCTGGCAGTCGAACCTGATAATTCCGAGGTACGTATTGGCTTGGCGAGAGCCTATTTGGCAGAAGGTCAATATAACAAGGGAGTTAAAGAGTTAACCAAAGTTGTCGAGTCGGGTGAAGCTCAGGAAAAAGCGGGAACTTTATTGGTGTTGGCACACTTACAACATAAAAAGAGTCAGCAAGCACTCACTGCTGCAAAAAAATTATTAAAGAAATCTGAAAATAGTCCGATCTACTTAAACCTTGTTGGTGTTGTTTATCTTGAACTGGGCAAAAAAGAAGATGCACGGCACTATTTTGAAAAAGCTCTGAAAGTAAAAAAAGAGTATTTACCCGCAGCGATTAATTTAGCACGCAGTGACCAAAACGATGGAAAGCTTGATGCAGCAAGCCGTCGTTATGAACGTATTTTGCAATGGAAACCTGACCATACTGGTTCAATGATAGCGCTATCACGGTTAGCAATCCAGCAAGGTGATGAAAAAGGTGCACTAGAATGGCTTGAAAAAGCACGAAAATCTGATGCTTCTGCAGTTCAACCTCGTCTGCTTTTAGCTAACTACTATTTGTATAAAGGTGAACCTGAGAAAGCAGTAACTTTGGCTGCAGAGGCCGTTTCTATTGGAACCAAATCAGCTGATGCTTTGCTGATTCTGGGAAAAGCTCAATTTGCTGCCGGGAACTCGCAACAAGCGGTTTCAACATATCAGGCGCTTGTTAATGAAAATCCAGAGTCAGCCTTGGCCTGGTTAAGTTTAGGCCGTTTGCAATTACAGCAAAACAGTTTGAGTGAGGCGCGGCGTTCTTTGAAAAAAGCATTGAAGGTGGAGCCGAAGTTTTTTCCGGCGGCATCACTGCTCGTGCGTCTGGAACTCTCTGATAATAGACCGGAAGCTGCATCTGTTGTCGTAAAAAATTTAAAAAAGAGCGCACCTGATATGAATGCAGCGCATATACTTGAAGGTGATTTACTGATGGCCCAGCATAAGTTTGCAGAGGCTTCAAAGGTTTTTCAGAAAGCTTTTAAAAAAGAACCAAATGGTTTATTGGCATCAAAAACATTTATCGCTTTAAATAAAGCAAATCAACAAAAGTCTGCCATCAAGCTAATGACAGGGTGGCTCAAAGCGCAACCAGGTGATGTGCGTGGGCGGTTGGAGTTGGCAAGTGTTTATCAGCAAATGGAGCAATATGATCTTGCTCAGCCACATTATGAATACATTTTGAAAAGAGATGAAAATAATGCTTTTGCGTTAAATAATCTGGCTTTGTTATTACATAAACAGGGTGACTCAAAAGCACTCGATTATGCAGAAAAAGCATCACGGCTTCAGCCTGAAAATGGTGCCATTCTTGATACTTTAGGTTGGATTTTGGTGCAAAAAGGTGAAATCAAACGTGGTGAAAAGATATTACGAGAAGCTTTGGTGCTGGCGCCACATATTCCCGATACCCGTTATCATCTAGCGGTTGCTCTAGCCAAATCAGGTAAAACAGATGAGGCTCGAGAAACATTGTTGGAACTTATTAACTCCTCTGCAAGTAAAACATTTGGTGAAATCGATAGTGCTCAATCGCTTTTCGACCAATTGTAAAAATGAAGATGTAGTGGTATGTACTTACTTGAGTTCGGTGGATCAAGTATGTAAGGATTAAAGTATATTGATTAAGGTTTTGAAGTATTCGTAAGGAATTTATTAATGAGAAAAATACAGTTAGTCGCTCTTTGCCTGTTGACGGTTTTTATTGCAGGCTGTGCAAATTACAATATTCCACTGGCTCCTAAAAACCTTGGAAAAACCGCTATAAAATCGGATTATTTGGTGGGGCCGGGAGATATCATTGATATCTTCGTATGGCGTAATCCTGACGTTTCTGTCACTGTTCCCGTCAGGCCTGATGGGCGAATTTCAACACCTCTTGTTGAAGATATGATCGCCAGTGGAAAAACACCCACACAGTTGGCTCGAGATATTGAAGGAGTTTTGTCAACTTATATTAAAGACCCTGTAGTGACAGTGATTGTATCCCAGTTTTCGGGAACTTATTTGCAACAGATTCGTATTGTCGGAGAAGCTGCAAAACCAGGAGCATTGCCGTATCGAAATAAAATGACAGTGCTGGATGTGATGATTGCTGTGGGCGGTCTTACCGAGTTTGCGGCAGGGAATGAAGCGCGTATCGTGCGTAAAGTGAATGGCAAGTCGCAGGAGTTCCAGGTACGCCTTGAAGATTTGATGCGTGGTGGTCACATTGATGCCAATGTAGAGATGCAAGCGGGTGATATTCTGATCATTCCTGAAGCATGGTTTTGAGGTACTGTTGTGTTGTATCCGGTTGGAAAAATGAAAAAACAGTTAAAGGTTTTTAAAGCATAATGCGTGAAAATATTGAACAAATACAGCGGTATGCATGGAAGGTTTGGCGCAGGCGATGGATCGCATTGGGTATTGCGGCGGCTATATGTGCTGCTGGGTGGGCAACTGTAGCGACTATGCCGGATAAATATGAATCGATGGCTCGTATATTCCTGGATACACAATCAATGTTGAGGCCTGTTTTGAAAGGGTTGGCTGTAGATTCTGATATGAGAAGGCAGGTCGCACTGACATCGCAGCAAACTTTGTTGAGTCGGCCTAATCTGGAAAAAGTTGCTCGAGATACAGACCTTGATTTAGATGTACATACACCTGAAGAAAAAGAGCGTTTACTCGCAGTATTGGCTTCAAAAATTGAAGTGACAGGTAGTTCTAGAGACAATATTTATATCATTCGCTATCAGAACACTGATCCCGAATTAGCCAAGCGTGTCGTCGAGTCATTGCTTACTATTTTTGTTGAAAATACCTTGGGGGCGACACGTAAAGACACTGCATTGACAGAGGATTTTCTTGATGAGCAGATTCAGGAGTATAAGGTTAAACTAGAGGCAGCAGAAGAGCGTTTGAAAGAGTTTAAACGCTCTAATGTGGGTTTGATGCCAACAGAAGCAGGCGGATACTTTGCAAAAATTCAAAAAGCAATCGATGATTTGGATCAAGCAAAATTACTGCTGAGTGAAGCGATTCAGCGTCGTGAAGCCCTCAAATCACAATTATCCGATGTTTCATCAATAGTGCAGGCGAGTACAAACGAAACGGTCAGTATGCTGATGGATCAAATTTCTGATTTAGAGCAGAAACGGGATGCCTTGATGCTGCAATTCACTGATAGACACCCGGATGTTATTGCAGTTAAGCAGAAGATCGATATATTGAAAAAGCAGCAAGAGGATGAATTACTAAATCCTAAAGCAAGTAATCACATTGGTGTGGAAAACCCCATATATCAGGAGTTAAAAATAGAGCTGGGTAAAGTTGAAGCTGAAGTCGGGGCGTTAAGAGCACGGAAAAGAGAGTTAGAGCGTAAAGTATCTGGTTTGAATAAATTGGTAGATACAGTTCCCCAAGTGGAAGCTGATTTGTTGAAGCTTAATCGTGATTATAAAATCAATAAAGAAAATTATGATGGGCTTGTAAGCCGTAGGGAGGCTGCAAAAATTTCAAGGGATGCGTCTCAAAGTGTTGATGATATACAGTTTAAAGTAATTGACCCGCCTGTTGTACCACTTGTTCCTGTTGGGCCAAATCGACCGTTGTTTATGTCTCTGGTGCTACTTGCTGGTTTAGGAGGAGGTATTGCTTTCGCACTATTTTTATCTCAAGTCAGATCTACTTTCGATAGCGCCACTGAATTATCCAGTGGTACGGGTCTGCCTGTATACGGTAGTATCTCAATGGTATGGGATGACTCACAGTTATCGAAGAAAAAATCTAATTTCATAATTTTTTCATTAGCCGTATTGGCTCTGTTTGCTGTATATGGAATAGTGGTTGCAGTACAGTTTTGGCCTTAGAATGTGAATTTTATTTTAGATAAATTGTAATCGTTATTTTTTCAGAGTGTAGGCCAATGAGTATTATTGAACGTGCGATCGATCGATTAATAGAAGATGATATCGAATCGACAAAAAAACTGATCACCAAAAATAGCAAGTCTCAGTTATCTGAAGCAGAACTATTGATAGGTGAGCAGCAAGGCAGCAGTAACCATAATCAAGTCAGTGTTAAAATTCTGGATAAATTAAAAGAATCTGGAATGATAACAATGGACTCGGGTCGAAGCTTGATTACTGAAGAGTTTAGACGCATCAAGCGTCATTTGTTGATGAATGTATCAGGGCGTGGCGCAAAGAAAGTCGATCATCCTAATATTATAATGGTAACAAGCTCTTTGCCTAATGAAGGTAAGACCTTTTCTGCAATTAACCTCGCGATGAGTATTGCGATGGAGCAGGATAAAACTGTTTTATTAGTTGATGCCGATGTTGCAAATCCATCTGTAGCAAAAGATTTGGGTATTGAAAATATTGATTCCGGTTTGGTGGAGTTTTTAGCTGGAGACGTGTCTGCACTTTCTGATGTCATATTAAATTCTGATGTGCCCAAATTAAAAATTTTACCTGCGGGGCGTACTCATCAGCATGCAACAGAACTCTTGTCAAGTGAACGCATGGATGATTTGATTGATGAGCTGGCGAAACGTTTTCCAGATCGAATTGTTATTTTTGATTCACCACCACTGCTAGTGACTACTGAAGCGGCTGTCTTAGCTGAAAAAATGGGTCAGATATTCATGGTTGTTGAAGCGGAAAAGACTCATCAACAGGCTGTTAAAGATGCACTACAGCTGCTTGATCAATCTAAAATAATAGGACTGATTTTAAATAAGAATCGTATTGAGCTAAAAGGATCAAGCTATGGGTATGGTCGTTATGGCTATGGCTACGGTTATGCCAAGCAATAGCACACTCATTAACGCCATAAAATAATTTCTGATTATATTAAAGTAGTTTGGATCGGAGTTTTAAATTGAGAATAGCTCTAGCTTGTTTGCTTTTTTTGAGTGCGGCCAATATTGGAGCCAGCACAACATTTACACCTCAATTGACGGCAGGAGTTGGTTATTCCGATAATATTCAACTGCAAATAAAAGAGAATGAAATCGCTGAAGCAATCTTTGAAGTGAATCCAGGGTTTTTAATTTTAAGTGAAGGTAGAACCCATACACTGATGGCTAAATATCGTTTGCAGAATATTTTTTACTCTGAAAATAGTGAACGTAGTGTAAGATACAATCAGTTGCAATCTGATGTAACAAAAGCTGTTTTAGGTGATACTCTTTTTGTTGATGGCTCAATTTTGTATACGCAGGGTGTCATCTCTCCAGAGTATTTTTATAATAGGAATAGCGGTGCTTCTACAGGCTTTTTCAGAGACGAAACCTATCTCAGTGTCAGCCCATATTTGAAACACACATTTGATTCTTCAATTAACAGTGAACTGCGTTACAAGTTTGATAGTGCTGTATATGAAAAATCCTCACTTGATAATATCAATCAGACAGTTTCAGTGCATCTGGATTCGATGTTGCAGAAAAGTGGGTTCAATTGGGCACTGGACTATTCAAGAAGTGATATAGAGTATGAAACAGATATTGTTTCTGATATTCGTTTGGAAAAATCTAATATATTGCTTCAGTACAGGTTTTCCAGAAGTTTCGCACTATATGGTGATATAGGCTATGAAAATAATAATTATGAATTTACTGGGGCAAAAGATCGACCGGTGGGTCGTTTATGGATGAGTGGATTTATATGGACACCCGGTCAGCGCACACGATTAAAAATAGGGGCAGGTAAGCGGTTTTATGGTGAGAGTTACTTTCTCGATATCAGACACCGTTCCCGAAAGTTGGAGCAGTTGTTCAATTATAATGAAGATATTGTAAATATATCGCAGGTTCAAAGTACAATAAAGGCTTTTGATGATACGGGAATAGTCATGCCGCCGTCATTCAATGCATTGGGGCTGAATGCAGATGCCTATATCAGAAAAAGAGCAAAGTTCGAAGTGGGGTATGATACAGGTGGGAATCGTATTGGTATTGAAAGTTTTTTCGAACAAATGGAAAATCAGACCAACGCATCTGTTCCTGGTATAGTCAACATAGGTTCCACTAAACATAAAGGTGTGGAGTTGTATTGGAAAAAGCGTTTAACACGGGATACAAAATTTACACTTGCTGCTCAAATCCAGAGGCAGGCTAATTCAATTCAGGTCGGAGAGAGTCAGATTAAATATAGTCACCTTTCTATTGAACACAGTTTGGCAAAAAATGCGTCACTATTATTGAGCTACTCTTATGCCGATAGTAAAGGGCCATTAATAAACCAGAATTATATTGAAAACTATATAAACAGTAGTATTAATCTGGAATGGTAAGATCGCTATTCAAATATATAAAAATCAGGTGAGATAAAAATGCATGGACTATTTTATAATCTCAAAAAAAAACCATTTCAATTAGATCATGATCCCAATTATTTTTTTGAAAGTGGTGGACAAAAGCGGGCGCTTTCATATTTGCATTATGGCTTAACGCAAAGAGAAGGTTTTGTCGTGATTACTGGAGAACATGGTGTTGGTAAAACAATGCTGTCTCATGTTTTTTTTCATAGCTTAAACAGAGACAATATTGTTGCGGCATTAATTGTTTTCGATAAACCCAGTGCTGAAGAGGCTTTAAGGCTCATTACAAAAGCTTTTTCTCTGCCTTATGAGAACTTAAGTAAGGCAACGTTGCTCAAAAATCTGGAAGCTTTTTTTCTTGAGCAAGTCAAAAATGGAAAGCAAGTGCTGCTTGTTGTAGATGAAGTGCAACGGTTATCAATGCGCTTACTTGAAGAATTAAGAATGCTTTCAAACTTTACATTAGATGGCCGGGCACTCTTACAGACCTTTTTGCTGGGTCACACAGATTTTAAAGCAACTTTGCAGGATGAAAGGTTAGAACAACTGCGACAACGTGTGATTGCAGCTTATCAATTGGAAGCCATGTCTCAAGAAGAGACAAGAGCATATGTTGATTCCCGTCTTCAGCATGCAGGTTGGCAAGGAGAGGCTCTATTTGATGGAGCTGCCTATGCAAAAATCTATGAATACAGTCAAGGCGTACCAAAAACAGTCAATACATTATGTGAATGTACATTGCAGCTGGGATATAAAAATAAGGTGAAAAAGTTTGATGAACAGCTCGTTCAGCAAGCAGTTAAAGCACTTCAAGGTGGGGGTTCATTAAAAGACGAGACCGTCGAATATATTGTGGCTTCTGAGCCACTGAAAACTGAAGATCGGCCTAAAGGTGCTTCAATAGAGGAAAAGGTATTGAATAATCCTGTTGTAAAAAATAGTAGTAGCGATTTTGAAGAGCGGTTAACCACTCTTGAAAGAAGAATTACTGAATTAGAAGAGCAACTTAAAAAAGAGCGTAAGCGAATAAAAAAACTAATCTTATTAATGGATGACGAATAATTAGTCCGTAATAGAATTGAACGGATACTCAAATTAAGTGAAAAATAGTAAAACAATTTTATGTATTGTGGGTGCGCGCCCGAATTTTATGAAAATTGCGCCCATTATAGCAGCTCTTAAGGCGACGACAGGTTTGCATGCCAAGCTTTTGCATACTGGGCAGCACTATGATGTAGCTATGAATTTACAGTTTTTTGAGCAGCTGGGTATTCCCACACCGGATGTTGATCTGGAAGTTGGTTCAGGAAGTCACGCAGTACAGACCGCAGAAGTGATGAGGCGCTTCGAGCCACTCATTGATGATGAAAAAGGTCTGGCAGCTGTATTAGTAGTCGGCGATGTGAACTCAACGGTTGCTTGTGCTTTGGTTGCGGCAAAAAAAGGTGTGCCGGTGATTCATGTCGAAGCGGGGTTACGCAGTTATGACCGAACCATGCCGGAAGAGATTAACCGTGTATTGACGGATCAACTTTCTGACCTGTTATTTATTACTGAACGAAGCGCAACAGATAATTTGAAGCGTGAAGGGATTGATTGTTCACGCATTCATTTCACAGGCAATGTCATGATTGACACTCTCATGCGCAATCTACCGCAAGCCACTGCTCTGGATAAAATACTGGAAAAAATTGATAACAGATCGACTGTCTTAGAGAGTGAAACAGGTTATGCTGTACTCACACTGCATCGCCCTTCAAATGTTGATGACCCCGTTATTCTTGAAAGTTTACTGAATACTGTGGCTGAAATCAGCAAGAAACTACCTATTATCTTTCCTGTTCACCCTCGTACCTTGAGTTGTATAAAAGAATTTTCTTATGACAACCTAATTAATTCAAAGCGCATCATCCAGCTGCCACCATTGGGTTATCTGGATATGCTGGGTCTAATGTCAAAAGCACGAGTTGTTTTATCTGATTCTGGCGGGATACAAGAAGAGACAACGGCACTGGGTGTTCCTTGTGTCACTCTTCGGGAAAATACCGAGAGACCGATTACGGTAGAAGAGGGAACCAATGTGGTTGTGGGTTCTGATCATGACAAGGTTATTGCAGCTGTTAACGATATTTTTGTGACAGGTGGAAAAACAGGGCGTGTTCCAGAGTATTGGGATGGAAAAGCAGCATTGCGGATTGCTGAAATAATTAAAGAGTTTGTTGAGCGAACATAATCTAACAGACTCTTTTTATGTAGTTGAGTTGTAATGAAAGAAGTAATCAATGCGATGACCATTGACGTGGAAGACTATTTTCACGTCTCTGCTTTTGAAAAATATATAAAGCGTGAAGATTGGGATCAGTTACCTTGTCAGGTAGAAAAAAACAGCCATCGTATTCTGGATCTGTTTGATGCACACAATGTTAAAGCAACTTTCTTCGTTTTGGGTTGGGTTGCTGAGCGTTATCCAGCGATTGTTCATCGTATTGTTGCTGATGGGCACGAGTTGGCGAGCCATGGCTACAGCCATGTTCGGGCTACAATGCAGCAACCCTATGAATTTCGTGAAGATGTTCAATGTACAAAAAAAATGTTGGAAGATCTGGGGGGGTGTGCAGTACGAGGTTACCGGGCAACCAGCTACTCTATTGTGGAATCAAACCTATGGGCGTTAGATGTTTTAGAAGAGGTAGGTTACGAATATAGCTCCAGTATCTATCCGGTAAAACATGATTTATATGGAATTCCCCATGCGCCTCGTTTTGCATTTTACCCAAAAGAAAATAAAAAGTTATTAGAGATTCCGATCACAACGGTTCATATGCTTGGGCATAATTTCCCAGGTGGTGGGGGTGGTTTTTTCAGGTTACTTCCATACCCTGTATCACGTTGGTTGATCAAGCGTGTGAATCAAAAGGATCATGCGCCAGGAGTGTTTTATTTGCATCCCTGGGAAATAGAGCCTGACCAGCCAAGGCAGAAAGAGCTGGATGCCAGAACACGTTTTAGGCACTATTTGAATCTGGAAAAAACAGAGCAGCGTTTAGACAAATTATTAAGGGACTTTCAATGGGGGCGAATGGATGAAGTGTTTCTTTTTGATGGTCCAGGAAAGTCGTTTTCACATTACTCGTTATAATTAAATAAGTGAATTTTATACTAAAAAAAATCCCGATTTCTATTGTCAGTCGCAAACCAGCAAGATCCTTTCTTCAAAGAATGAGCGAAGGAGTGATTCCTGTTTTTATGCTTCATCGAATAGAAGATAAAGGTCGGGGAATAGATGGAACTTCTATAAAAGCAATAGATTTATTTCTTAAAAGTTTAAAGAAATATGGTTACACCCCCATGGGAATGGATGATCTTTTCCAGCAAATTAAAAGGCCTTATGGAGTCATAAAAAACAGGTTTATTTTTATGATGGATGATGGCTATCTTGATCAGATTGAAAAAGGTGTGCCGGTATTTCAGGAGAATAATTGTCCTGTTTCTGTGGCTCTGATAACAGATTTTGTTTCAGGTAATAGTTGGCCGTGGGATGCAAAAGTACGTTACTTATTTGAAACAACAACTGAAAAAGAGTTGCCAGAAATTTCTATTAGTAATATCAATAGTACATTTGATATTACTAATGATGAAAGTAGGTTATCAACTATGAGGGCTGTTCGTGAAAGTCTAAAAAAACAATCTGAAGAACAAGTGTATGAAAGTATCAAGCTACTTGAAGAAAAATTAAATATTTATTTGCCAGAAAATGCACCGGATAACTATCGGTCTTGCAGTTGGAATGATGTAAAACGGTTAGAGGGTGATGGTGTGAATTTTATTCCTCATACCAAGAGTCACTTCATCTTATCTAATTTAACAAATGAACGTGCCAAAGAAGAGATTCAAGGCTCAATTAAAGAGATAAATAAACACATTAATTCACTTCCTATATTTGTTTATCCAAATGGTCAGCAAGGCGATTACAATCAAAGCCATTTTAAGATATTACGTGAAAACGGAATTCAGCTCGCTTTCACAACGAATAGCACGTACCTTTCTCTTAATGACCTTGATCGTAATAGCGATGAACCATTGATTTTGCCACGGCTAGGGATGCCAAATGATCGTTTTGTTCAAGAAAAAATTATTACTAAAATTGATTATATAGCAGACCGTTCTAATGCAGATAAGTTAAGGCATACATTTGTAACTGCATATGGAATTCGACGAACTGCCGCTTTGAAAGCAGTTGAAAACTTTACCGAACGTCGTTATTTGAAGCAATCAAAAGAGCTGGCATTTGATCGAATAAATAGAATCATTTTTGTGTGCGTCGGTAATATTTGCAGGAGCCCTTTTGCAGAAATTATAGCGTTATCAAATGAACTGGATATTTCAGTTATTTCAGCAGGTATAGAAGCATCTGGGGTCGATCAGCCAGATCCTGTGGCAAGAAAAATAGCAAAAGAGTTTGGCTATAATATGGACCACTTGTGTTCTACGAAGCTTAAAGAGGTGGCGTTATTCGATACGGACTTACTTGTCACAATGGAGCCAACTCATTTGGATCGAATGGCTAAAATGACGAAAAAAGCAAATTGCCAAACAACGTTATTAGGTGCTTGGGATAATGTGCCTATGTTGTCGATTGATGACCCATATGGGAGAGCTGAAGCGCGGTTTAGAATGGTGTTTTCTCATATTCAGGTGAGTGTAGAGAATTTACTTAAGGCATATCATACTCTTGTCTGACCATTTCAACTGAAGCGATGTAATAGTATGGAAAGTTAGGTTCTCTTGAAAAGTCATGTTTATAGAAGTAAAAGCTTGTGTAGTTCTGTTCGTTGAACTACCCTGATAGGCAAGGAGATTCCTATGAATATTGCACAAACTATTCAAAATACTGTTAAGGCCATGCCTGCTGGTCAGATATTTGGCTATCAGGAATTGCCGAGCTATGCTAAATCACCTAATGCTGTGATTAAGGCAATTAGCCGTATGGTGTCTGATAAGCGGTTGGAGCGGTTCTCAAAGGGTAAATTTTATGTCCCGAAGAAGGGATTGTTTGGTATTAGGAAACCTTCGGGTGATGAGCTTATCCGTTCAATGTTGTATAAGGATGGTCGTTTACGAGGTTATGTGACAGGGTTGTCGCTCTATAATCAGCTAGGGCTTACAACTCAAGTACCGCGCACTATTATCGTTTCATATAATGGCGGTCGTCAAGAGAAGGAATTTGGCACGATCCGTATTAAAACAGTGGTAACGCGTATTCCAATTCAGGAAAAAGACGTTAAGCTTCTTCAATATCTGGATTCTGATGTAAATCTTACCCTTAAGATAATGCATCGATATATCGCTGAATTATCGGATTGCGAGCAGGGGCGTTTAGTTAAATTGGCGCAAAGCTACTATAGTCCTCAAGTTAAGGCATTGGTTGGTTTGTTGTTTACAAGTTTGAAACTATCGATACCGAGTTCTTTGGCTCAATCTCTCAATCCGACAACGATCTATAAGCTAAAACTGGATCAATCAAAGTGGCCAATGGCTAAGGAATGGAATATCCGATAATGAAATTGCATGAAGAAAGCGAGGTTTTTGCCGAATTAGTCGCCGTGACTGCCGAAACAATCGGTTTGCCGCAGGTCTATGTTGAAAAAGATTATTAGGTGCTTGGGATTAATGTACCTATGTTACCAATTGATGATCTGTATGGAAGGTCTGAAGCACGGTTTAGAATGATATTTTCTCATATTCAATGTGAGTGTTGGGGATTTACTTGCAGAGTCTTTGAACCAATCAAGAAATTTTTGATAAATATCTAGGAGCCTGTCCGAGAATGAAAAGTCTACTGCGGAAAATCCATTTTGAGGCAGATTTGGTGTAAATTTTCGTTAAATAGAACAACTATTCGCCTCAAATTTACACCAAATCTGCCTCAAAATGGCTTTCCCTCGCTACGACTTCCATTCTCGGACAGCCTCCTAGTCTGAATCTGGGATCTTAAAAAACCTGGTGGAAACGATTCACAGTCTATTCGTAAATAAAAGAGTGATTAAATCGTGAGGATAATAATATATGGCTGTCAAGAAAAGCATACTGCTAATGTTTCATTGTGATCAAAATACAGGCTATGCAATAGAAAAGCTGGAAACTACATTTGAGAAAGCAGCGATTAAGGCAGGTTTTTTAGAAGAAAATATTTTCTGGAGCTATAGGAAGGTTACTGATCTAAATCCTAATGTGTTTACTCTGAACTACCAATCAGATACGTCTGCATTGAATATTGTTAAAATAATTAACGAAAAAAACATAACATGTATTCTTGCTTTTGACCTCCCATATCCAGCAAAAATAGCTAAAGCAGCACGCAAAGCAGGGGTAAAAAATATTGTTTCTTACTATGGTGCAAGTATGAGTAGTTTAAACTCTGGTTTAAAGTTACTTGCAAAAAGAGCGGAGTGGTTTGTTTGTCGTAATGCAGCGCCCGATAAGTTTATTTTTGAATCATTTTCCATGCAAAAAAGGGCTACGCATGGAAGGGGTGTGCCATTTAAATTAACTCAAGTCATCCCTCTTGGTGTAGATACTAATGAGTATAAACCAAGCAAAGATAAGTCTTATGTTAAAAAAATACTTAAAATACCACTCAACCGTAGAGTTGTTATCTATTCTGGGCACATGGAAGAAAGGAAAGGTGTACGTACAATAGTGCGAGCGACTAAATATCTTTCTGATATTGATGCAGTTGAGGATATTCATTTTGTGCTGTGTGGTAATAAAAAAAATGAGGCTGATACGTATATTGAAGAAGTTAGTTGTTCAACGGCTCTGAATCATTTAACTTTTGCTGGTTATAGAAGTGATATGCCTAAGTTAATGGCATCATGTGATTTAGGTGTTATCGCATCAACAGGTTGGGACTCCTTTACTATGTCAAGCATAGAAATGCTTGCTTCCGGTTTACCTTTAATTGTATCTGATTTGGATGGCTTGGCTGAAACAACAATAGACGGTAAAACCGGTGAGTTGGTTCGTCCTGGTGACTATATTCAACTCGCAGAAACAATTAAGAAGATTTTAGGTGATGCGCAGTTACTAAGCAATTACTCAGTAGCCGCGCGCCAACGAGCAGTAGAAAATTTTTCAGTTAAACTTCAAATAGATCATATTTCAAAATCTATTACTAGTGTAAAAGATTAATTTGACAGGAAATTCGTAATATGCCTAATCGAATATTAGGAGGCATGGCGATCTTTAGGCGCTTATCTACCTGTATTCTATATCAAGATACACTTTAGGGGGGAGGAAGTGCAATTATATTATTATGCTGGGTTTGAAGGGGTGAGTAACTTTGGAGACGAACTAAACTTATTTATTTGGAACAATTATCTTTCAGGCATATTTGATGATATTGATGATGAAGTTTTCGTGGGTATTGGTACATTAATAAATAAAAGAATACCCAAAGCAAAACGAGTAATAATTATGGGTTCAGGTGTGGGGTATGGAGAGTTGCCTAGTCCTGAAATTATATCTGGCTGGGAAATATATTGTTTAAGAGGAAAATTATCAGCAAAGAAGTTAGGAGTTTCAGAAAGCTTGGTGGCGACTGATCCTGCAATTTTGATGCACAAACTTTTTAGTAGGGCAGTACAAAAAAAGTATAAGTTTGCATATATGCCGCATTGGATGAATATGGGAAAAGGGTGGGAGGTGGTTTGTGAAAACCTAGGTTTTAGGCTTATCGATCCTTTAGGTAGTGTCGAAGATGTAGTGAAAGGTATACAAGAGTCAGAAATTGTTATAGCAGAAGCAATGCATGGTGCTATCGTCGCTGATGCTTTAAGAGTGCCATGGATAGCGGTGCATTCTAACTTTGGTGATTATTTTCCTTTTAAATGGGAAGATTGGTGCTCTTCGCTAGATATAGAGTATACGTCTACTGGTTTAGCTAGAGTTTGGCACCCAGAAGATATTTCAACACTTTCGATCCTTAAAAAAATTGTTAAAAAGTCTTTTTCCTCCATTAATTTGTCACTACTAGAGTCGCGTCTGAAAAAAATAGCTATTAATAATGAACCAACTTTGAGCGTGGATGATAAATTTAAAACTGCGCTTGAAAAAATAGAGTATGCAGTTAATCGATTTAAACAGAATGAAATTTAGACTTTATAAAAATTAGGTTGCTATTTTGATTAAAGAAGTAAAAAAAATACTAAAGAAAAGCATGCAACTCATAGCATCCATTTTTGGGCGACATAAATGGCCATTTTTAAAGGGGCAGTTATTGATTATAGGCTACCATCGTATATTGCCTTTAAATGATCCAGAATATAAAAAAATGCAGCCTGGTATGAGGGTAGAGCCTGATACATTGGAAATGCATATTCAAATACTAAAAAAGTACTTTGAAATAATAGATTTGAATGAATGGGTTGAACGAGTAAAAGCGGGTAAGCCAGTTCCTAAAAAAGCGTGTGCTTTAACTTTTGATGATGGGTGGGCCGATAATTACGAGTATGCTTTTCCTGTTTTAAAAAAAGAAAATGTACCCGCAACGATATTCCTGGTTTCTTCTATGATTGGTACAGCACAAAAGTTTTGGCCGGAGCGGGTCACTGATATCTTGATCCAGTTAAAATCAAAAAAATATTCAATCATTGGAAAAGAGTATCTAAAGTGGTTAACAGACTTAGGCTTGACGGAAAAAAAAATAAGTAATCTGGATGAAAATATGATTGATGGATTTATCAATCAACTTAAAATGTTGCCTGATGATAAAATATACAAAATACTTGAAACATTAAATGAAAACAAAAATATAGAGTTGGAAGTTACAGAGAATGAGCCTGCCCATATTCTTAATTTATTACAAATAAAAGAGATGATGAGGTCAGGTTTAGTTAGCTTTGCATCTCATACTCAGCAACACCTGCGCTTGACCATGGTTGAGTCAGAGAAAGGTTTGGAGCATGAAATTGTCCAGTCTAAAGCTGTACTAGAAAGTATGTTAGAAAATAAAATTACGGGATTTTGTTATCCTAATGGTGATTTTGATGATAGAAGTTTATCATTTGTAACGGCAACTTATGATTATGCTTGCACGACTAAAAAAGGCTGGAACTCTACTAAATCTAACCTCTCTCTACTTAATCGAGTATTAGTGCATAACGATATTTCCAATACTCCCTCTGCGTTTGAATCAAGAGTATCCAATTTGTTATGAGGTATTGTGAATCTTGGGCATGATAGGCCATAAGTAAAAAATGAGCAATTGGACTTTTCGGGAAAATAGTCTCGACTTCATTCGCTTATTGGCTGCGGCACAAGTTGCGGTACTTCATTCTGCTGAATTTATGTTCGCAGAAAAAACAGGTACTTTATTTTTTGAAATTTTAAGGCTTTTTCCTGGCGTACCCATTTTCTTTTTTATTAGTGGTTACTTGATAAGCAAATCATACGAAGTTTCACCCACACTGAATATTTATACCAAAAACCGCGCATTGCGTATATTTCCTGCACTTATAGTTGTTGTTTTTATTAATATTTTAATGGTTTGGTCTACGGGATACTTCTCTGTATCTGGCGCAAATTTAAAAGATATTGTTCTGCTATTTTTTGCAAAAATATCTTTTCTTCAGTTTTACAATCCAGATTTTATGAGGGCATTTGGAGATGGGGTGCTCAATGGAAGTCTATGGACCATTTGTGTGGAACTTCAATTTTATATTTTAGTTCCTATACTTTATCTAGTATTTGGCAAAAATCGTCATTTGAAAAATTTAACACTTATTGTGCTTATTATTATTTTTATAGCGTTCAATCGTCTTCTTTATCATCTAGCTGATGAACACTCAAATGAAGTGTGGTGGAAACTATTTAAGGTTAGTTTTTTACCTTGGTTTTATATGTTTCTAACAGGTATATTTATTCAAAGAAACTTTAAAATAATTTCAAAATACGTGGCAAAAATTCCTTTTTTCCCGCTACTGTTTTTTTATATATTTATCGCCTATTTTATCTCTAAAACGGGCACAGATTTTGGTAATTCAATCTCCCCATTTATCTTCTTTTCTGTCGTACTAATTATTTTTAGAATGGCATATTTTAAACCTTTAATTTTTGGAAAACTTTTAAAAGGTAATGATATTTCATATGGCATATATATTTGGCATATGGTAATTGTGAATCAGTTTATTTATTATGGTATGCGAGATGAGTACTGGCACTTCTTGGTCGCCATTACTTTAACGCTTTTGCTTGCCATAACATCATGGTTTTTCATTGAAAAACCTAGCCTCAAATTTAAAAAATTTACAATAAAAAAATGAACGTTAATTCAGCTGCTTAGCCAGTCATTTTAAGTGAATTGAATCATTAAAATTAATTATAGAGTGGCTGTTTGTATGTTGTCAATTAACGGAATACTTAAAGACTTTAAAGAATTTTATATTGCATGTAAGGCGCAGGACTTTGCGTTCTATATGCTCGCAGCGTATCTTGTGTTTTCTTACATGCGTCCGCATGTAATTTATCCAGTTATTGACTTTTTACCATGGACAGAGTTAAGCATATTGTTTGGCTTGGCTTACTTGGTTTTCAAAAGCAGAATTCGATTTCAGTTAATTCACTTTGTGATGCTTCTGTTTTTTTTAGTTATTTTAGCATCTTCGTACCAATCATATTACCGCGATATTTCGTTTGAGCACCTTGATGCCTATTATATATGGATAGCTGAGGTTCTGTTTTTTACTAGTTGTGTACGATCATTAAAAGAGTATCGATTGTTAACGATTCTGTTTTTTCTTATTTTATTTAAGATGTCTCTTTTTGGAGCGACAACCTGGATAGGGAGAGGGTTCGGATTCAGAGATTGGGGGATTGCTGGGCCAAGCGGTTTTTTTGCAAACTCAGGTGAATTTTCACTGTTGATAGCTATGCTGGCGGTTATGAGCTTGGCATTTATTCTGGGCCATAAAAAAGTCAAAATGCTTTATTACTTACTTCCCATCACTGCTGTAATGACCGTTATGGGGGCAAGCTCTAGAGGTGGGCAGTTGGCACTTATTGCAGGTATGCTGGTTATTGTAGTTGTCATAGGTAAATTTCGTATAAAAAATATTTTAATTGTTGCTACGGCCATATTTATTAGTTTTAGCTTAATACCTGAAGAGCAGAAAGCAAGGTTCTCTAGTGCTGGAGAGGATAGTACCTCAGAAAGACGGCTGGTATATTGGAAGGCAGGGCTTGAAATGATGGATCAAAATAAGCTGCTGGGAATTGGTTATTATGGTTTCCCGTATTATTTTCATGATAATTATGCAGAAGCGCTGTCAGACGAAGGTTATCATTTTAGTCGTAAAGAGGTTGCACATAATACATTCATTCAGGTCGGTAGTACACTGGGTTATTTGGGATTAATACTTTATTTATGGTTAATATATTTGTGTTATGCGCTTAATAGGGGGACGCGTAAACTACTCAAGTCAAATAATCAAAACCATTGGGCTTACCGATATGCCATCGGGTTAGATGCCGCACTGGTCACATACCTGGTAGGTTCTTTTTTCATGTCAGTGCTTCTTTATCCATACATTTATCTGATGCTTATGATGTCTCAGTCCTTAAAAAATTGTATAGAATTAGAAATAGCAGGTGGTGCTATAGATCAACCTAAGATACTTACAAGTCAGAGCAAGGAGCTAAATGATTCTGTTTCAAAAAATAATATTGATGATCTAGATGGACGGTTGGCGGTTCTTGAAAAACGAACGACTGAATTAGAAAAAGAATTTAAAAAAGAACTAAAAATAGTGAAAAAAGCAAAAAAAACAATTTTAAAAATGGGCGATGATTAATTTTCAGTAACGTTCACAAAACAATTTATAAACTATTCCATGCACGCTCGTTCCTTGAACTGTAAATTTTATAATATTCGAAATTGACTTGTATTTATGTATGTATTTGAAGTAATTAAAGAAGTATTTTGTCTGCTGGATAAAGCGACAAAAAGAAAATATATTTTACTGCAGCTATTTTTTCTTATTTCTGCATTGATTCAAGTGCTTGGTGTAGCGAGTCTTGCTCCCTTTATTGGCATATTATCAAATCCCGATATTATTCAGTCAAATGAAGTTTTGGTTATGTTATATGGGTATTTTAACTTTTCTAGTAATACCGAGTTTATTGTTGCTTTTGCCATAGCTTCTTTGGCACTTATTGTAATATCTAATTTACTTGCAGGAGTAACGCTCTGGTTATCATTTCAATTTTCAATTCATTTTGGGAATAAATTACAAAATAATTTATTCCACAATTTACTTGGCAGAGATTATATCTATCACAAAGTCAGTAACCATGCCGATGCTATCGCGTTGATCAATCAGGAAGCCCCCCGATTTGTTTACATGGTATTGCAACCTCTTTTAATTCTAACCAGCCAGCTATTTATAGCCTTCATTATATTGTTTGGTTTGATCATGCTGGACCCCATTGTTGCGACCGTAGCCGGAGTAGTTATTGGAGGGGCATACTTGATTACCTACATACTACTTAAGCGATCTCTGTTGAGCCATGGAAAGGTTGTGTCTGAAAGGAACTCGGGTGTCCAGTCTGTATTATCAGAAGCATTTGTCGGTATAAAAGAAATTATAATCGGTAGCAAAGAAGGTACTTACGAAAAAAAATTTGAATACTACAATCGTCGCGGACTGGTTTCGCAGTCTTCCATAGCTTTGGCGGGTGATTTGCCAAAGTTAATTATCGAAACGATTTCTTTTGGTGCAATACTCTTGCTTGCTATTAGTTTGCTACTTTCTGAGTCAAATATTGCCCAAATCGTATCAATGTTAAGCTTGTATGGATTGGCTGGTTACAAATTATTGCCTGCTATGCAACAAGTTTACAAATCTTTATCTAGCATCAGTGCGAATGGGGCTGTCGTTATGAAGCTTGGTAGGGAGCTTGAGTATCAAATTAATATTAAGTCAGCGAATGTGCCCAAGTATGAGGAAAATCTCAAATCTATTGAGCTATGTAAAGTATCATTTACATACCCTAATAGTAGTGTAGAGGTATTGAGTTCAATTAGTGCGGTGTTTAAAAAAGGAAATATCAATGTTATTGCGGGTTTATCTGGTTCAGGAAAATCAACACTGGCTGATATTGCTCTTGGGCTACTGGTTCCCGGCTCTGGTGAATTTATAGTGAATGGTTCTGTAATGGATCAAAAAAAATTGGCAAGTTACCAAAATATTATTGGTTACGTACCTCAAAATATTTTTCTAACGAATGAAAGTGTATTGGCTAATGTTGCTTTTGGTGTTGATCCATCGGTTATTAGTGAGGAAAAAGTTATGCGGGCGTTAGAGTTGGCAAATGCTTGTGAGTTTATTTTAAAATTGCCTCAAGGAATCCACACCATACTAGGACAAGATGGTAAACTTCTTAGTGGTGGACAGAGGCAGCGTATTGGTATCGCACGTGCACTTTATCACGATACAAAAATGCTGGTGCTTGACGAACCAACAAGTGCGCTCGATATTCACTCAGAGCATGATTTTATGCAATGTTTGAATGATCTTAAGCATAAATATTTAATTATTTTGATATCGCATAGTCCTTCTGTAATTAAACTGTCAGATAAAATATATGTAATGGATGCCGGTAAATTAAAAGCAAATGAAAATTATGGAGAGTTGATGAAAAATTCCCCTGAATTTCATGAAATGATGAATAAGGTAGATCTTGCTTTAGGTTCAGATAAATAGAGCAAGAAATTATATTGTGACATATTGAAGGAGTAATCTATGATGGTTAAAAATTCAACGAAATATATATTTATTCTCTTGATGTTTGCACCCGTTGCAAGTAAAGCGTGGATCGTAGATTTTAATTTTGATAAGGGTACAGTGGGCACCCAAGTTGCAGAGTTTTCGGATGCTTCAGGAGATACCGTGTATGAACAAAATGTTGTTCATACGGGGAAGGGTTCTGCAAAGCTAACCATTAAAGAAGGCTCTGATGGTTGGGGTTTTTGGGGGGGACGTAAAAATTTCCCTGTTAAGCTTGGCGAAGGGGATGAGGTTTGGGTGAAGCTTAGTATGCTTGTGCCGCAATCTTTTGATTTTACGACTAATACTGGTTGGTTAAAGTTTTTGAGGCTTAATGTTAGAGGGGGGGATGGAGCTCATATAGGTAATCATGATCTTTTAATTATGCCGGACGGTTCTTATTACCACTATAACGAGCTTCCATCAGTCAATAGACTCGAAGTGTTTCAATCCGAATATGCTGCTGTTCAAAACTATATTGTAGGCGAAACGATAACAGGAGCAACTAGCGGTGCTAGTGGGTTCATCAGAGCTTTAAAGCCATATGGCTTTATATTTGAATATTACGCAAATAGCCCTGTTTTTCAGCAATATGAGACTATTGTAGGGAAAACAAGCGGTGAGTCTAGTGTGCGAAGAAGATATCTGGGAAACAATAGTAATACTTTTTTTGGCGCGGGTAATGAGATTGTTCGAGACGTATGGCAGACTTTTGTATATCGCGTAAAATTTAGTACAACTGATCCGTTGTTGCAGTTTTATAAACATATTGGCGAGTCGGGGTTTACTACGGATGGAAAGCCCATTGGTGGAAGTTTGCAGCTTATTTACGAGGATAATACAGATTACACGCTAAAAAATCCCTCTGATAAAGCGGTCTCTTTTTTGCTTTTTACCTATTGGAATGGGGGGGCGCCACAGACACAGAGCTTATATATTGATAACTTGCAAATTTCGACAACCCCTCCTGCAGAGCTTAAAGTTCCTAAGGCACCGACTAATCTTAGTGTACAGTTAAAATAAGATGTTTAAATTGATACTTTTTTGGTGTTTCTAAAGTATCAATTAACTATTTTTTAGTTGAGGTAGGTTCAAGATGGGTGTTGGGTTATCAATAATTATACCTGCATATAATGAAAGTGAGTGCATTGAAAATCTTTTATTATCAATAAAAGAGCACTTTGAAGGGGTTCCTTTAAAGTATGAAACGATTATCGTTAATAATGGTTCAACGGATGATACAGGAAAGGTAGCATTAAAGTATTTATGCAATATTTTTGAGATAGAACGCAATAGTGTTGCATATGCCAGGAATTATGGCGTGTCACATTCAATAGGTAAAGTGATTGCTTTTTTGGATGCTGATGTCCGTCTTACACAGTCATGGGTTAATGAATTAACCAAGGAATTGAACGCTATTGAGTATGGCAATATTGTAACGGGAGCTCGTTGTAGCGTCAGAGAAAATCCTGGTTGGATTGAAAGGAACTGGTTTAAACCATTATCTACTAAAAATGTTGATTATATTAACGGTGCTAATATCGTTCTAAGCAGAACTGTATTTGAAAAAATTGGCAGGTTTGATTCGTCACTGGAAACAGGCGAAGATTATGAATTTTCGATGAGAGCGAAAAAAAAAGGCGTTAACATTGTTGTAAACAAAAAATTAAAAGTGATACACGATGGATTTCCAGTGACAATCAAAGCTTTTTTTAAGAGAGAAGTTTGGCACGGAAAAGGGGATTTTAGCAGCTTTAAAGCATTTAAAATATCAAAAGTTGCTAATTTGGCATTGCTGTTTGGGGGGCTGCATGTATTTTTCTTAATTAGCCTGTTCCTTTTGTCGAATACCTATATTAGCTTGGCTATCTCTCTCATAATTATTCTAACAATTATGATGTCCGTGAAAATTTTCCATGATTATGGGGTCGGTTTTATCGTTAAAAATATACCTATTTGCTATGTATATCTGTTTGGGCGGAGCTATTCATTGATTGCGGCGCTGTCAACGAGGTAAATAGCTACGTTTTTAGCTCTTCGGTAGCCGATAATCTTCGACATAAAGCTCTAAATAAGCCTGATACATTGAATCCAGTGTAAATTTCTCTTTAGCTTTATAAAAAGCATTTTTCCCGATGGTTTTAGCTAAGTTATCATTCTTAAGAAGCAAGATGATCATATCTGCCAACTCCTTGGGTGTCATTGAGCCTGATATCAAAGCTTCCTTTTTATCTATGACAATTAATTCTACACCAGACTTTGTTGATACAATGGGCAGTTCATTTGCCATCGCTTGTGTTAATGCCAGTGGGTGCCCTTCCGAAGAGGAATTCATTAAAAAAATATCAATTGAAGAGAGAAATGACTGGGTTTTTTCTGTGAACCCTAAAAGGTGCACATAACCATTTAAGTTAAGTTCGTCAATCAATTTTACAAGCGGAGCCATTTGCTTATTATTGCCTTGACCTGCAATAGCATAATGAACCTTCCAGTCTTGTTTATGGATCTCTTTAATAGTTTTAATGGCCAGCGGATAGTTTTTTGGTGTGCGGATATTACCCAGCGAACCGATCAATATATCATTTTCATTGATGTTTAATTTATTACGATACTCTTTAGTAGATATTTTTTTGTATAAACTGATATCAATTCCATTATAGATCGTTGTGACTTTTGAGCTTTGGATTGTTCCTAAATCACATATCATTTTGCGAAGTATATCTGTAACCGCTACGATTTTACTGCTTCCAAGCTGCAGTGCGAGAAGCTTTGTTTTTAGAAAACGTTCATTTGGAGAGATATCGACCATTCCATGAAATGTAGAAATAACACGAGTCTTTGTTATGATGCCTGCCATGCTGCAATAAACACTGGAACCCAGTAAGTGAGATTGAATGACATCTACTTTTTTTGTTAGGATCAGTTTAACGAGTGATGACAGGTATTTAAGATTGAAGGAGCCTTTGCAATCTATGATGTAAAAGGGAATGCCAAGTTGTTCAAGCTGAGATTGAATCCAGCCACTTCCTCGAATCAACGCAATACTTCTATATCCATTTTCAGCGACTTTTTTAGCTAACTGAAGGAAAATCGTTTCAGCACCTCCTGGCCCAGTGGTATCTATGACATGAAGAACGGTCTTCATTTTTATCTGTATTCCTTAACTATCGTATAATTAACTAATTAATGAGCTCATTTGTTTATGTCTTTAAATGATACAGGTAACACGGTTGTATTGGTGTTAGATGCTAATCAACGAAGCGCATTGGCAGTCACTCGCTCAATTGGTTTGTTAGAAAATACCCGTATTATTACTGCGGACGCTATGGGTAACGCGCTCGCTGCAAATTCTCGGTTTTCTCATTTGTATTTGCAATGCCCGTCGGCAAAAAAAAATCCTGATATCTTTGTCAATTGGTTATCAGAAGTAATTGTAAAATATTCGATAAATTTACTGTTACCTGTCACGGAAATTACAAGTCAATTGATATTGATCTGTAAAGATAAGATTCCTAACGTAGAATTACCATTCGCATCCTATCAACAAGTCATGAATATTGCGAATAAAGCCAAAATCACTAAACTAGCACCTGAATTAAACATTCCTGTGCCTGGGTCAAAGTTTTATTCATGCGCTGAAGAGTTAGATGTTAACAATCAAAAGTTTCCTTGTGTACTCAAACCTTCACTTTCACACATTTTTGAAAATAACAGGTGGATTAGTACGCAAGTTCGAATATTGCAATCCACTCGAGATTTAAAAGAAGCACTTGATAATGATAAATATCTCGCTACCCACGAATTCATGATTCAAGAATTTATTCCTGGGCATGGAGCAGGAATCTTCTGTTTTTATGATAAAGGAGAGCCTAAAGTATTTTTTGCGCATAGGCGAATTCGGGAAAAGCCACCATGGGGTGGGGTTAGTGTTCTGAGTGAAAGTATTGCGATTGATGAATCTTTAAAAAATTATGCTCAAAGCTTATTGAGCAATGCGAAATGGCATGGTGTTGCAATGGTTGAATTTAGAGTCGACACAGCAGGAAAACCCTATTTAATGGAGGTTAACACACGCTTTTGGGGTTCCCTGCAATTAGCAATTGATTCGGGGGTTAACTTTCCTCATTGGGTATATTCATCACAAATGAAAACTGCGGCACCGATTGCGGAAGAGTATCGTAAGGGAGTTCGGCTTCGGTGGTTGTTAGGAGATATCGATGGTTTGTTTATTTATTTAAAGTCAGAGCGTTATACTCTGGTTGATAAAATTACTCGCTGTATGCAATTTTTAATGATTCGACCGTTGAGAACAAAGCATGAAATCAATCGATTTTTAGATATTAAGCCTGCGCTGTTTGAATTTAAGGTATATATCAGGCAATTCATTCAATGAATAGCCGTCTATACTTTCTGGATGATATGCGAGCTATCGCAATCATTATGATTATCGGTGTACATGCTTTAAGTTACTGTGTTGAGTTGCCGCAACAGCAAAAAGAAATTATTTCATTTATAGTTCATAGCATCTCAGTCCCTGTTTTTTTTCTTGTTGATGGTTATTTATTTTTAAGAGGTACGACACATACGGGAAGTTATATTGAATACATTAAAAAAAGTTTTTTTAGGTTAATTATTCCATGGGTGATTTTTACACTACTTTATGCTTTATCCCGATATATTTTTGAGTTAACGGGACTTCTTGATGAAAAAATAGTTGTTGGAGCTTCTTTTCAAGAGTTTTTTATATCAGCTTATGGCTCTGTTTATGCGCCTCAGTTGTACTTTTTGTTTTCTCTGTTTTTGATACGTTTATGTTTTCCTGTGATTAAAAAAATTACCTATATAGAAAACAACGCGATCTTATTATTAATATTTTTATTGTATTTTGTTACGTATAAACTGCTTGTCCCATTTATTTCACCATACTTGGAAATTTCGGGAGGGCAAGAGCCTATATTGCATGCTTTGTGGGGGTTTCAGTTCTATTTGTTGGGCATTGTATTATTCAAAATATCTGAGTCTTCAGATCTTAAAAAATTATTTGTGCCGGTATTATTATTTTTTATTTTCGCACTGTATATGCAAGATAGCTTCGAAAGTTATGGTGGAGTTTTAATTCAATATCTTTATTTAGTGACTTTTGTGCTTTTCTTTATGTTTTTTTACAATGGACGGTTGCCGCTAGGTTTTGTAGGGAAGAACACAATGGGTATATATCTACTTCATGCCCCAATAATACTGAAAGGAGTTTCTTTGGTTTTAAATAAGTATGTACATGTTCCTATAATCTCGTATTTATCAATTCTTACTGTCACTTTGTTTTTAACTATTTGCATAGTTAGGGTGGTTAATTTTATTCCTTATGGATCGCTTTTATTTGGAACCTCGTATGATAAAAAATTACGTGTCAGTTAGATGGTGCATTAAAACGCTCGCCAGTTTGCCATGAATATTGTTTATAAATAACATGTCTTTTTTGGTTAAAAAAATAGATAACTTAATGGTTATTAATGAGCTAATTCATCAATTAGAACCCTTTTCTGATCTCTCTTATTTTCAATCATGGGGTTGGTACGAAGCAGGGACGAATTTATTTGATGGAAATTGGTTTTTTCTTGTGGCTACAACAGGCCATAATGTGGTCGGAATTGCTCCATTCTTTATAAACCACATCAAACGTCGAGGCATCATATCTTCCAAAGCACTTTATTTAAATGAATCAGGAAACCGTCACGATGATATGTTTGCTGAATATAATGGTTTTATTGCAAAGCGGGGATTGGAGGTTGAAGTTGCAGATGCATTTTTAGAGTACTTGATGAGTAGTGATATCTCGTTCGATGAAATCATTATCAATCGTATTTTGTCCGATAATCCACTGCTTATCTCAAAAGTTATAAAAGATAAAAAATTAAAATTATGTATTACTGAAGATTGGATTTCCAGATATGTGGATCTAAAAAAATTAAAAGATAGCAACCAGGATTACATAACAACTCTCAGCAAAAATAGTCGGGCACAGCTGCGTCGTTCGCTTAGAAAGTATGAAGAGTTAGGGAAGGTAACGCTGTATTGTGCAGATAATGTTGATAAAGCTCTGCAATATTTTAGCAATTTAGGTGAACTGCACCAAAAATACTGGATTGCCAAGGGTGTCGCTGGAATATTTGCAAAGAAAAATTGGGTTAATTTCCACCAATCAATTATCACTAAACGTTTTGAATTTTCAGAAGTACAATTACTCAAAATTAAAGTGGGTGATGATGTCATTGGTTATATATATAGCCTGGTTCATAATCGCCACGTATATATGATTCAAACCGGGTTTAATTATTTACCTGATAAAGCATTTCGCCCAGGTTATGTTTGTCACTATTTGGCGATTGAATATAACAAGGATCAAGGTGCTGATATCTACAATTTTTTGGTGGGTGATGGTCAGTATAAAAAGTCACTTTCTAATGATTTTGATATATTGTATTCTGTGGCGCTCCAAAAAAATAAACTTAAATTTAAAATTGAAAATAGTATTCTGAGCTTTAAAAGGCGTATTGCAGGTTATTTATCTCCATTAGGGTAATACTATCTTCGGAATGAGATGAATGAACGGCGTTAAAATGATTCTATTGACCTTGGTATTGATCTGCCAAGTTTGACTTTAAGTATACTTTGATTAAAAAAAGCGCGGATACCGAATGGAATTTATATTTTGGGCTGTCTTTATTGGAACAATCTACAGCTATTTTATTTATCCCGTTATTCTCTTGTTAGTAAGAAAGAGAAGAGCGTCTTATCGTACTCATCATGAACATAATACAAAAAATGTGACATTGATTATCACCGTGCACAATGAAGAGGCACGAATCACCCAAAAAATTGACAATACATTGGCGATTAATTACCCACTAAGTCATCTGGAAATTATTATTGCTTCTGATGCTTCTACGGATAAAACACACGAAATTGTATCTCGCTATGAAAGTGAGGGGGTTCATTTGGTATGCGTAGATGAGCGCAAAGGCAAAGAGTATGCACAGTGGAAAGCTATTAACGAAGCAACAGGTGATATTTTAATATTTTCTGATGTCGCAACCGATATTCCGAATGGTGCTATTACCAAGATGGTTCGATACTTTGATGATCCTGCTGTAGGAGCAGTTTCAAGTGAAGATCGCTTTATCAGTGACGATGGTAAGGTGGTTGGTGAAGGTCTTTATGTGCGCTATGAAATGTGGCTACGTCGCATGGAAACAGATATTTGTAGTTTAGTCGGGCTGAGTGGCTCTTTTTTTGCCGCAAGAAAAGATATTTGTGATGAGTGGGATGCTGATGTTCCCAGTGACTTTAATACGGCGCTGAATTGTGTGAAAAAGGGTAATATTGCCGTTTCAGCGGCTGATGTTTATGGTTATTATAAAGACGTTAAGGATAATAAAAAGGAGTTTCAGCGCAAGGTTCGTACTGTATTGCGTGGTATTTCAGCCATTGCAAAAAAAGTGGAAGTACTCAATCCATTAAAGTATGGTATTTTTTCTTTTCTTGTATGGAGCCATAAAATTATGCGGTGGTTGGTTCCTTTATTTATGATACTGACACTGTCTGTTTCTGCTATTTTAGCAGTTGATAGTGCTTTTTATGCTATAATATTCGGGCTGCAAATCGTATTTTATAGTTTGGTATTTGCTGGCTTTCTATCAGAATCGATACGAAATAGTACTTTCATCAAGATTCCTTTCTTTTTTGTTGAGTCGAACATCGCCATTTCTTATGCAATATTTCTTTTTTTGACAGGGAAACGTATGACAACTTGGCAGCCATCAAAGAGGTAACATGTTTTATCAGCAAACAGTTGTCGGTGAACCGATTAAATTTGAAGGCCTTGAAAACCCAAAAACAGTTTTAGATGCTGTATTTGGTGGGTTTACTGTTAATTATTATAGATCAGGAACAGCGGCTCTGGCATCGGCTGTATTGGCCGCTATTCGCCACAAAAAAGATATTCATACACCGGAAGTTTTAATACCTGCATATGCTTGTCCTGATCTGGTGAGTGCGACTATTTATGCGGGTGCACGTCCTGTGCTTGTAGACTTTCGTGAAGATCAACCCAGAATGAATCTGGAAGAGATGGCTGCAAAAATCACTGAAAACAGTGTTGCAGTGATTGCGGTCAATTTTCTGGGCATTCCGGAGGATCTTTCTGCAATTCGACAACTCACCCAAAAAAATGAACTTTTATTAATCGAAGATAGCGCGCAGGCATTCCGTGAGCCAGGTGCGACCAATATTTGGCTAGGTGATTTGATTGTATTGAGTTTTGGGCGGGGTAAGCCTGTTAACTTGATGGGTGGCGGTGCGGTTTTATGTCGTGATGATTCCATGGATACTTATCTGGAACAGCCACTATTTACTGGGGAAAAATCAAAGCGTGCACTGTTAAAGCGAAAAACAAAAGTTTCACTCTATAATCGGCTGATTAATCCGGCGACCTTTTGGTGGATTGATAAAGTCCCTTTTTTAAAGTTAGGTGAAACAAAGTATAAAGAGCTTTCATCAATTGAAGGGATTGATTGGCGTACATTTTATGATTTGCCTGCAAATCTGGTTGAATACATTGCTCGTGACTCTCTCGTTGAATATCGGTTCAGAGAGATGATGGCTGCTTTTGATGGCAAAAGTGTGGTTGATCTTGTAAGTCAGTGTGATGATAGCGGTGGCTCAAGGTTGTTACGTTATCCGTTATTACTTAAAAGCCATGCGGATAGAGAGGGTGCATTAACTGCTTTATATCTGTCTGGAGTGGGTGTTTCAAAAATGTACAAAAAGCCACTATCAGAAATTGATGGTATGGATGATTTTCTTGATAAGAGAGGCCATTACCCTAATGCAGTCAGCTTTGCTGATCGATTGATTACGCTCCCTACACATTCGCGTGTGCGTGACCGATCACTGGATACAATCGAATTTATTTTAAAAAAGTATAGTTAGTACCGAATGTCTCATTCGCAAAAAACAATCCAGGTGATTCATCTCGCATCAGGGGATTTATGGGCTGGAGCAGAAGTGCAGTTATACAACTTGGTAAAAGAGCTGGATAACTATCCTGATATTTCACTATCAGTCATTTTATTAAATCACGGATTGCTTGAACAAAAACTACTTGAAAAAAATATACGCGTTACTGTTTTTGATGAAACCAGATTCAACACAGCCCAGATTATATTTAAAGTTATAAAGTGGGTTTATGACCAGAAGCCCGATCTAATACATACGCATCGATTCAAAGAAAATATTATTGGTTCTATCGTTACGTTACTTTCTTTACGAATATCGTCTCTTCGAACATGTCACGGTGCACAAGAATTTACCTTTAAATTTTGGCAAGCGCATAAAACAGCTCTGCATAAGCTCGATGAACTATGTGGTAAATATATACAAAAGCATGTGATTTCAGTCTCAGAGGATTTGACTCAAAAACTACAAAAAACTTTTCATAAAAATAGACTCATCACAATAGGCAATGGTATTGATCCTGACGAGGTTGCAGTAAGAGCCAAAGAAGCTATAGAGCAGGATTTTCCTGATAACCGTATAAAAATAGCATTTGTGGGAAGGTTTGTGCCCGTTAAGCAAATTGACCTCTTTATTGAAATCGCCGCTCATCTAATAAAAAAAAATCCATCACAATATGAGTTCTATATTTTTGGTGAGGGGCCACTACTTAATGATATAAAAAGTCTCGTGTCACATTATGATATTGAAAACAGTGTTTTTTTGATGGGGTTTCAAGAAAATATAGCCGCTTATCTTTCGAAGCTGGATTTGCTACTGATTACTTCTATGCATGAGGGGTTACCTATGACCCTTTTGGAGGCACTTGCGCTTAAAGTTCCAATTATTTCTACTGCGGTGGGTGGGATTCCCGCTGCTTTAGATGAGGGTAAACTGGGTACATTGGTTGAAACAGAGCCGCCAAAGCAGAAATTTATAGAGGAGATTAACCGTTTTGCAAGCAACAGGGAGTCTTTTACTTGCAAGTCTGAAGCAGGCTTTAGGTTTCTGATAAGTCGGCTATCATCAAAAATAATGGCTGAGAAATATAGAGCGATCTATATTTCAATGCTACGGTAGAGCTTAATCAATTCGTTTATTGACTGTTTCTGAGAACTCACTTTCGTTACCATAAATATCAAAAGCCGTCATTGCAAAGAAGTACTCAGGTAAGGGCAGGTTTTTTATGGTGTAGGCAGTGATCTCTAGAGAACTGAGTGTAATTGATTCATTATATTTTCCTGCTTCACTACCATAATAGATTTTATAGCCTGCTAAATCTTCCAGCACAGTTCCATCTCTATTTTTTGTTGGAGGAGTCCAGCTAATGAGCGCTGTTTCTATACCTGCCTCTACTGAAAGGGTGAAGGGCTCAAGATCGGTCATATTCTTGCCATCTGAAACAGAAATGGTAATTTCATATTCTGAGCCAATATCATCAATTGTTGGTTGAGAAGAGATTGTTCCTGTATTTTCGTCAAAACTGATCCAGCCGGGAGTGTTCGATATAAAAAACTTTAGCCTGCTTCCTTCGGGGTCATATGCAGTGGGTGTGAAAGTGTACCAACGTGAGGCATAGAAGGTTGTCTTTTCTGGTGTACCACTGATTTGTGGCGGAAGGTTATTCTCTTCTACTGTGATAGAGAATGGTGCAGTTGTTAATGTGGTATTTCCAATCGTGGTTTTAATTATAATATTGGAATCAGTACCAATATCTGCTTGGGAAGGTCTGCCGCTTATTGTTCCCGTGGCAGGGTTAAAGAGTGTCCATTTAGGTGGGTTTGTTATTGTGAAAACAACCCCTTTTTCAATGGGGGGGGTAAATATTGGTGTATAAGAGTAAGTTTCGCTCTCTAATATACTGGTAGGTGGCCTGTTTTTAAGCGTATATGAGTCAAATTTTGTTTTGGTTGCAGGGCTTGTTGTCTCTTCTCCACTTTTACTACCACAACCTGGTAGTAGTAAAACGACTGCTATGATTATAAAATTCCTCCAGATATTACGCATCCATTCTTAACCACATGTAAATAAAGTTAATGCTCATTTTACTGCTTATAATGAGATTGAGTCTATTATCCTACCGTTACTGCTCTTTGTAATTATTGATGAAGTTATCATATTGACACTTTTATTGTGACAATAAATTACAAATATCTAAAGAATTTCACAAAGTGAACGATATAGCGTTAAAGGTATATGGGGAAAGTCGTTAAAAACGACACCCATGATAAAGTAAAACAATAATAATAAAATTTATGATTGACCCCCTCTATTGCATATTTGCTTGGGTATTTAGCAGGTGATGCGGCAAAAAGTTATCGCGCATATCGTCTACCGTCTGTCTGTCGGCGGTTTGGAAAATGGCCTTGTTAACCTCATCAATCACTCTCCAGAAAGTCAATATCGGCATATTGTGATTAGTTTGACAGAGCATACCGATTTTCGCTTTAGAATCAAACGGACGGATACGCAATTTTACGAGCTGCATAAAAAAGAGGGTAAAGATTATGGTGTTTACTTTCGTTTGTGGCGTTTGTTGAGAAAATTGAAGCCAGATATTTTACATACCCGTAATATTGGTACGTTAGAATGTGTTATTCCTGCTTTTTTTGCAGGAGTGAAGTGCCGTATTCATGGTGAGCACGGGCGTGATATGGCTGATATTGATGGCACAAATAAAAAGTATATATTTTTACGTCGTGCTTGTTCACCATTTGTTACTCGTTTTGTTGCACTTTCTAAAGACCTGGAATCCTGGCTCGTTCAGTCTGTTTTAATTGCTCCAGAAAAGACAGCCCAAATATATAACGGTGTCGATATTGATAACTTTTTTCCGCAGGAATCAATTTCAGATAAATCGATCGTGATTGGAACGGTTGGGCGGTTAAGTGCTGAAAAAGACCAATTAACACTGCTGGAAGCCTTTATTCGCTTAAAGCGGCTGACAAAAAGCGATATTAATATTGAGTTATCTATTATTGGTGGTGGACTGTTAAGAGAGAAAATTGAACAACGTATAAAAGATGAAAATATGGGGAAGTTTGTGAATTTGCTTGGTGAAAAAAGTGATATTCCAGAGCAGCTCAGGCAAATGGACATTTTTGTACTACCATCTTTAGGTGAAGGAATTTCTAATACGATTCTTGAAGCGATGGCAAGCGGCTTACCCGTCATTGCGACAAATGTAGGCGGAAATCCTGAATTAGTGCAAGAAGGTCAAACCGGTTATCTGGTTCCCCCCGAGAACCCTGATGCGATGGCGGGTGCTATAAAAAAATATTTAAACAGGCCCGATGAACGTATCAGCCATGGCTGGGCAGGGCGGATGCGGGTCGAAAAAAAATTCAGTATTCAACGTATGATCGAACGGTATTTCGCATTGTACGATGGCTATGTATAAAAATAATAATAAATAAGCAGGTAAGCCATATGTGCGGTATTACAGGTATTTTCCACCTGAGAGAGAAGTATGATATTGATAAAAAACTACTCTCTAATATGAATCAAGCCCAGTTTCATCGTGGGCCGGATGAAGGTGGGCTTCATTTTGAACCCGGTATTGGATTGGGGCATCGTCGTCTCTCTATTCTTGATCTTTCCAATGGTCAGCAGCCACTTTTTAATGAAGATGGTTCGATTGCTGTTGTTTATAACGGTGAAATTTATAATTTTAAAGAAATAGCTTCTGAGCTGAAAAAGTCAGGTTATACGTTCCATACAAATTGTGATACTGAAGTCATTGTTTATGCGTGGGAGAAGTGGGGCGAAGCTTGTGTAGAGCATTTTCGAGGGATGTTTGCTTTTGCAATCTGGGATCGAAATCAGAATAGACTGTTTCTGGCCAGAGATCGCTTGGGTATTAAGCCACTCTATTATGCCGAGTTGGATGATGGGCAGTTTATTTTTGCTTCTGAGCTTAAGGCACTGCTTGTTCACCCTGGCTTAAAGCGCGAGCTGGACTCTTTTGCAATTGAAGAGTATTTCACTTTTGGTTATGTACCCGAGCCGCGTTCAATTTTTAAACAGGTAAAAAAGCTTCAAGCCGGGCATACCTTGACACTGAATTTTTCCCAAAAAGTTCCTGCAAGCAAGGTCTATTGGGATCTTTCATTTAGAGTGATTGATGTAATCGATGAGCAAGAAATTCAGGAAGAGTTGATTGCAAGATTGAAAGAGGCTGTTGACATTCGCATGATGGCTGATGTGCCATTGGGTGCTTTTCTATCGGGTGGTGTTGACTCTAGTGCCATTGTGGCGCTGATGAATGATATTTCGAGCAATGATTCGCCACTGAATACCTGTTCGATCGGCTTTAATGATCCAAAATACAATGAAACAGATTATGCAAAACAGGTCGCAAGACAATATAAAACAAACCACCATACTTCGATTGTTGAATCGGACGATTTTGATTTGCTGGATAAGTTAGCCGGTATTTATGACGAACCTTATGCGGATAGCTCGGCGATGCCAACCTATCGAGTTTGTGAAATGGCACGCAAACATGTAACGGTAGCGCTTTCCGGTGACGGTGGTGACGAGTTATTTGCAGGATATCGTCGTCATCGTTTTCATATGAATGAAGAGAAGGTCAGGCAAATACTGCCTTCCGGTTTGCGCTCTCCTGTTTTTGGTGCGTTGGGTAAAACGTATCCTAAACTGGACTGGGCTCCCCAGGTTTTTCGTGGTAAATCGACATTCCAGTCTTTGGCCAGAGACAGCATTGCAGCCTACTTGAATACAGTCTCGATTGTTAATGAAGATTTACGTGGCCAGCTCTATTCGTTGAGCTTTAAATCAAACCTGCAGGGTTATAAAGGCGACTCGGTGTTTAGGGATATTGCCGAAAAATCACCCACCGATCACCCCCTGTCACTGATTCAATATCTGGATATGAAAACCTGGTTACCAGGAGATATTTTAACCAAGGTGGATCGAGCCAGCATGGCACATTCACTGGAAGTTCGGGTTCCACTTCTGGATCACAAATTTGTCGACTGGACATCAGGAATTCCACCTGAACTGAAATTAAAAGGCGGCGAAGGAAAATCAGTTTTCAAAAAGTCATTAGAAAATATTTTGCCAGAAGATATTTTGTATCGTAAAAAAATGGGCTTCTCGATTCCGTTATCTAATTGGTTCCGTGGGCCATTGCAGGATCGTGTGAAAGATGTACTGCTCGGTGATTCTATTCGAGAAACTGGAATATTTAGCGATAAGACCTTGAAGAAAATTTCGGAGGCTCATATTTGTGGAGCAAAAGATTATAGTGCGACGATTTGGTCTTTGTTGATGTTTGATTCGTTTTATAAAAAAACTTTTAAAGGTGTTAATAAACCCGCGATACATTATGAATAATAAGAATAAAAAAGTCTTAATGATTGCTTTTCACATGCCACCATTTGCAGGTGGTAGCAGTGTACACCGTATTATGAGTTTTTCCCGCTACTTGAAAGAGACGGGATGGGAGCCTTTGATATTGACGGTAAAGCCACGAGCTTATGCTGAAGTTGATGAAAGTAACTATAAAAGTGATCTGTTGAAAGGGAGTAATGTTACGCGAACGTTTGCATTTGATGTGGCGCGGGATTTGTCATTATTAAATCGTTATCCAGGTTTTTTAGCGATTCCTGATCGTTGGTCGAGTTGGTGGTTTAGTGCATTTCCGAAGGCATTACAAATAATAAGGAGAGAGAAGCCGCAGCTTATCTGGAGCACTTATCCAACGGCCACATCTCATTTGATTGCGGCTTCAGTAAAAAAAATGACAGGCCTGCCCTGGATTGCAGAGTTTAGAGATCCGATGTATTTCGAATGTGACAGCTATCATAAGCTTGAAAAAGTGTCTAAAAAGTGGCTTGAAACCATGACGGTTAAACAGTGTGATCGTATTGTGATGGTGACAGAGGGAGCATGTAGCCTTTATCAGTCTAGGTATGGCATACCCGATGAAAAAATTACGGTGATTGAAAATGGTTATGATGAAACAAGTATTGCATGGGCGGAGCAGCGAGCCTCAAAATAGAGCGCCGCTAACAATTTTGCATAGTGGTGGACTTTATCCCCTTGATCGAGATCCATCTTGTCTGTTTCAGGCACTTGCTATGCTTCGAAAGGAAGAGGAAGTCTTACCAGGTCAGGTGCAATTTATTTTCCGAGGGTGCGGTGATGATAACTATTTCAGCCAGATGGCTCAAGAGCATAAGGTCAATGATTTTGTAAAAATTGAACCCATGATTCCGTATATTGATGCACTGGCAGAATGTTTTAAAGTCGATGCCTTGATGGTGATTCAAGGGCGAAAATTTAATAATCAGATCCCTGCAAAAATTTATGAATATTTTCGAATCGGCCGGCCTATTGTGGGGCTGGTTGATCTGGAAGGAGAGACTGCAAAAGTATTAAAGAAAATGGGGTGTGAGTCGATATTTCCTATGACGAGTATAAAAATAATAAAAAACGGATTGAAAGAACTTGTAGATAATCTTGCCAAAGGTAAGGTTTTTGTTCCCGAGTTAGCAGCAGTGACGCAGTACTCAAGGCACTCACGAGCACGTGAGTTAGGCAAAAACCTGGACGAGGTCTACGAGCAGTCATGTGTAAAATTTCAGCAATCGTATTAACGTATAACTCTGTAAGATATATTGAAAAATGTATTGACAGTTTATTGGAAACATTGCCAAAAATAGGCAAAAACTCAGAAATATTTATTGTAGATAATGGATCGGGTGATGGCACACTTGATGTTATTGAGTCTTATCGTTCACGTTACCCCGAGCAAATTAAAACGATTCTTTTTAATGAAAACAGGGGAACAACCTATTCGCGCAATGCGGCACTGAAACAGGCTACAGGTGAATATATCCTGATTTTGGATTCAGATGCCTATGTTAATAATGTCGCTGTAGAATCCTTGGTCAAACTTCTTAAAACGCACCCTAAATGGGGCATTATTTGCCCAAAGCTCACTTATTCAAGTGGACGCTTTCAAATATCGGTGGATCAGTTCCCGACACTTTTGCGTAAAGCTAAGCGCTTTCTGTTTTTAAAAGGTATGGAAGATAAAAGCTCACCTTATGATTATAAGCTTAGAATGCCAGTTGATTATGCCATTTCAGCATTTTGGCTTTTTCGACGTGAGCTGCTTGATGAAGTGGGTTATCTTGATGAAGATATTTTTTACTCACCAGAAGATGTTGATTTTTGTTTGCGTGTCTGGGAGTCAGGTTATCAGGTTATTTATGAACCATCGGTCTCTATTGTGCATGATGCGCAGGAAATATCACGCGGTTTTAAATTGAATAAATTTGTTTTCAGCCATATTTTTGGCCTGCTTTATCTTTTTAGAAAGCATCGGTATGGCTTTGGGTTGCGTAAGATTTATAAACGTTTGCGACGTGAAAAAAATGCTGAGCTAGCATTGCCAAGGTCAGGTATTTGAGCCTTGAAAGTTTTGAGCTTTACAACGCTTTATCCAAATAAAAAGCAGCCCGGACATGGTGTTTTTGTTGAGAATCGTTTGAGCAAACTTGTGGAAAGTGGTGGTGTTGAAATTAAAGTGTTAGCACCTGTGCCGTGGTTTCCATTAAAGCATGAAGTGTTTGGGGAGTATGGAAAATTTGCTGGAGTTCCCCAAAAAGAGGAGCGATATGGTATGGAAATTTTTCATCCACGCTACCCGGTGATACCTAAAGTCGGCATGAATCTCGCACCATTTCTTATGGTGAGTGCAATGGTTCCCCAAATTAAAAAAATACAAAAAGCAGGATTTGATTTTGATTTGATTGATGCTCATTTCTTTTATCCTGATGGTGTAGCAGCTGTCTGTTTGGGGCGTATTTTTAATAAGAAAGTAGTTGTGACAGCACGGGGGACGGATCTGGCGCTATATCCGACCTACTACATGCCAAAAAAGATGATTCAGTGGGCGATTAATCGTGCGGATGCGGTGATCGCTGTATGTCAGTCATTGGCAGATGATGCGGCTCGTTTGGGTGAGAATCAAACGATGATTAAAGTGATGCGTAATGGTGTGGATCTGGATGTTTTTTCACCTGGACCCAGAGATGAAAAAAGAGAAGAGCTAGGGCTAAAAGGTTTCACATTGATTTCGGTCGGCCGTCATATTGAGCTTAAAGGGCATCATTTGGTGATTGATGCTTTGCAGCATTTATCGGATGTTAATCTGATGATTGCCGGGGCAGGCCCTATGGAAAAGTCATTAAAAAGACAGGTGAAAAAATTGGGCCTGGATGAGCGAGTTATGTTTTTGGGATGTCTGCCTCATGATGAACTTTTTCAATATTATAGTGTGGCGGATGGTTTGGTATTAGCATCGAGTCGTGAAGGGTGGGCGAATGTGCTGCTAGAGTCCATGGCTTGTGGTACGCCGGTGGTCGCTACTGCTGTATCAGGTACTATAGATATTGTGAAAGCTCCAGCCGCAGGGCAATTAATTAGTGATCGTTCTGCACTTGGAATTGCCACGGCCATCAGGACTCTTATGAAAAATTATCCTGATCGGACAGAAACCCGAAAATATGCTGAAAAATTCAGTTGGGATGAAACGACAGAACAACAGCGGTTGCTCTTTAAAGAGTTAGTTAATCAATCTTCCGAGACGGTTTTAGTATCGTGAAAATACTTTATTACCATAGAACACTTGCTGACGGCGCTGAAGGTATTCATATCAGAGAAATTGTTAATAGCTTTAGATCAATGGGGCATGAGGTCAAGGTTGTCTCTCTTCTCAGTGATGAAGCTGCTGTTCCCGAATCGGGTGGGCATCGCTTGAAAGGGAACTTTAAAGATAAAGTTATTGAAAAAATTCGCTGGTTATTGCCTGACTTTGCATATGAAATTGCGGAAATGGTGACAAATATTCCGGCGTGGCGATTAGTCAATAAAAGCATTAAGGAGTTTCAGCCGGATTTTATTTATGAACGCTATTCAAATTATGGCATTGCGGCTTCGTATGCGGCTAAAAAAAACAGTATTCCGATTATTTTAGAGGCGAATGTCCCCTATTATGAATATAAAAAAGAGTGGGAAAAGGTCTACTTTCCAGGTCTTTTGAAATGGACGGAGCGAAAGGTTTTTGAGTCTGTTTCTCATATTGTTGTTGTTTCGACAACACTCAAAAAATCGGTACTTAAGTATGGTATTAGCGAAAACAGAATCACTGTAATGCCAAACGGAGTGAATGCCGAACTGTTTTACCCTTTGGGTTTGAAGGATAAATACAAAAATAAACATCAGATTCATTCAGAAATTGTATTAGGGTTTATTGGTGCAGTCAGACGTTGGCACAAGATGGATCAACTCATCAAGACTCTGCATGAAATAGGGCTGGATCAGTACAATGCAAAAATGCTGATCATCGGTGAGTGTAGTTTTATGGATGAGTTAAAAGAGTATGCAAAATCATTGGGCGAGGAAAATAACATCCTGTTTTTGGGCCGTTTGCCGCATGATAAAATGCCCGAATATCTGGAAATGATTGATATTGCTATCAGCCCATTTGCTGTAAAACACTCATCACCCATGAAAATTTTGGAATATATGGCGATGGGCAAGTGTGTGATTGCGCCCGATATGGAAAATATTAGAGACATTATCAAGCCTGATCAAACCGGCCTGCTGTTTAAACCAGATGACCCCATTGAACTGAAAAATAAACTGTTACTCAGCTTGAATGATCCTGCTCTGCGCTCAAATATTGCAAAAGCAGGTTGTGACGATGTAGTTACACACTTTAGCTGGATGAAGAACGCAAAATGGGTCATAGAGCTTTATAAAAAAGTTAAACCGGATGTAAAAAAATCAGTTCAACTCTGCTCGGGTTAGGGATATGCGGGATATTATCGTCACACTGGCCATATTGAGCTCATTGCCTTATATTTGGCTGCGGCCACATATTGGTATCTATATGTGGAGCTTGTTGGCGTATCTTAACCCTCATCGTTTAACCTGGGGGTTTGCTTATAATTTTCCATTTTCTGCAATTATTGCAGGAATGACGATTGTGAGCTTGTTATGTACCAAAGAAAAAAAGAGTATGCCATGGACACCGATTACTATCGTGTGGTTGCTCATGATTGCCTGGTTCAGTTTTGCCACACTGTTCGCAATGGTGCCTGGAAATGCGGTGAATGAGTGGAGTCATTTTATAAAGATTCAGTTATTTGCTTTTTTTACAGTAATGCTCTGTCAGTCTAAAGAGCGCATTAACGGTTTGATCGCTATTATTGTGATTTCTGTTGGTTTTTATGGAGTCAAAGGGGCTATTTTTACTGTGTTGACAGGAGGGCAATGGAGTGTTGTTGGGCCACCTGAAAGCTTTATGGCAGGAAATAATGAGATTGGTTTTACGATGATGCTTGTATTGCCTTTAGCTGTATATTTGCGTACTCAGGTTGAAAAACGACTGTTTAAAGTGGCTCTGATGATTGTGGCCATTGCACTGCTGATATCAATATTGGCGACCTACTCTCGCGGAGCGCTGATTTCAATTGGTGTGATCTCTTTTTATTTTATCTTGAAACATAAACAACGCATACGGTTACTGATTGGTTTGGCTACTATTGTTTATGCGGCACTGAACTTTTTGCCACAGCAGTGGATGGATCGAATGAATACGATTGAGGATTATGAAGAGGATGCTTCAATGGGGGGGCGCTATAATGCGTGGCACTTCGCTTATAATTTAGCGCTGGACCGTCCATTTATTGGTGGAGGATTTCGTGCTTTTAATCCGTCAACTTTTCACTTGTATGCCCCTGATCCAGATGCTTTTCATGATTCACACAGTATCTATTTTGAAGTGTTGGGTGAGCAAGGGTTTGTAGGATTGGCACTGTTTCTATTGCTGGCACTATTGGCATTTCTTAAAACAATGCACATTCGTCGTACGACTAAAGGGATTGCTTCATTAAGGTGGGCTTATGACTTGGGGTTGGCTTTGCAAGTGTGTTTGATCGGTTACGCTACGGGTGGTATTGTGATTGGCTTGGCTTATTTTGATCTGCTTTACCATATCATTGGTTTAATTGTTTTAACGTCGGTGGTGATTGGACGTGAGTTAGAGAAGGAAAAGCTGCTTGAAGTCACACAAGCGCATCAAGAGGCTGCCGGTTCACGTAGCTGTTAATAATAAATAAGGATTGAGTTATGGCGGCTGCATGCCAGATTATACAGGTTGATTCTGATACGAACGCATGGGATGCATTCGTTAAAACTAAAAGTAGCGCATCAATTTATCACTTATCTGTATGGAAAAATTTGATTTATCAGGTTTTTGGTCATTCATCTTATTATCTACAGGCGATGTCTGATGATGACAGGGTTATTGGGGTTTTACCGCTTGTTCGTTTAAAAAGCATGTTATTTGGTGATTATATCGTCTCCATGCCATTTTTTAATTATGGCGGAGCGTTGGCGAATTCACCCGATATCGAGCTGGCTTTGATGAATCGGGCGGGCGAACTTGCTACTGATCTGGGTGTGCAACACATTGAGTTCCGTGATGCGGTGGCGCGTGGTGAACAGTGGCCTGTACGTGAAGACAAGGTTGTTATGGAGCTGGCGCTACCTGACTCTGAAGATGTGTTGTGGTCGAGCATTGGTACTAAAGTAAGGGCGCAGGTGAAACGCCCACAACGTGAAGGTGTGGAAATTCGTTGTGGTGGCCTGGAGCTGGTCGATGGCTTTTATCGAGTCTTTTCTGAAAATATGCGTGACTTGGGTACACCTGTCTATTCAAAATCACTTTTTACGGAAATATTAAAAGCGTTTCCCGATAATAGTTATATTGTATTGGTCCACCATGATGGCGGACCCGTCGCCGCAGGTTTTTTGCTTGGTTTTAATGATCGGCTGGAAATTCCGTGGGCTTCGTCACTGCGAAAATATAATCGTATTGGTGTCAATATGGCGCTGTACTGGAATGTGCTCAAGTTAGCGATTGCCAGAGAGTATAAGATTTTTGATTTTGGGCGCTCTACTATAGGGTGTGGTACCTATCGTTTTAAAAAACAGTGGGGTGCTGAGGCGAAGCAGCTCTATTGGCACTATTGGTTAAAAGAGGGTGGGGAGGTGCCTCAGCTGAACCCTGATAACCCAAAGTACAAAATGGCGATTAATGCATGGCAGCGCTTACCTTTAGGAGTAAGCACCTGGCTCGGGCCAAAAATTGTTAAGAATTTACCGTAATGGGTGGTGCGTTTTTAATATGTTTGGCCAAAAACTGCCCTGTGTAAGATTCTGCATGATTGCACAGTGTTTCAACGGTGCCTGCCGCAAGAATCATGCCACCGCCATGGCCGCCTTCGGGGCCTAAATCAATAATCCAGTCAGCTGTCTTGATGACATCCAGGTTGTGTTCAATGATGACGATGGTATTGCCATGTTCACGCAGGCGATATAGTACATTGAGCAGTTGTTGAATGTCGTGAAAATGCAGCCCTGTTGTTGGTTCGTCAAGAATATAGAGTGTTTTCCCTGTATCTCGTTTGGATAGTTCACGTGCGAGCTTGATGCGTTGTGCTTCTCCTCCAGAAAGGGTGGTGGCATTTTGTCCCAGCGTGATGTACGAGAGACCCACGTCCAGCAGGGTTTGTAATTTACGCTTTACAACAGGAATGGCATCGAAAAAAACGGCCGCATCTTCAACAGTCATTTCAAGAATTTCATGTATATTTTTGCCTTTGTATTTAATCTCCAGTGTTTCACGGTTGTAACGTTGGCCTTTGCATACATCGCATGGTACATAGATATCAGGTAAAAAATGCATTTCAACTTTTATCACACCGTCACCACGGCAGGCTTCACAGCGTCCACCCTTGACGTTGAAACTGAATCGGCCAGGCATATAACCCCGTGAGCGAGCCTCTTTTGTGCCCGCAAAAATTTCACGTATCGGTGAAAAAAGTCCCGTATAGGTTGCGGGGTTGGAGCGTGGTGTGCGGCCAATCGGGCTTTGATCAATATCAACAATTTTATCAAATTGCTCTAAACCGATAATCTTTTCATGGGGGGCAGGTGCTTCACCACCTTTGTTGATGGCGATTGCAGCAGCCCGGTAGAGCGTATCGTTAATCAGGGTTGACTTTCCTGACCCCGAAACGCCAGTGATGCAGGTGATTAAACCGACTGGAATTTCAGCATCAACCTTTTTCAGATTATTGCCCGTTGCCCCAATAATTTTTAAAACACGTTCAGGGTCGAATTCAGCTGATGTGTTTGGTCCTGTGATACTTTTAGTGCCGAGAAGATACTGACCCGTCAGTGAATCCGGATTATTAATGACTTCATCAGGCGTACCTTGTGCAATGATATTGCCTCCATGTACACCTGCGCCGGGGCCAATGTCGAGCACATAATCAGCCATACGAATCGCATCTTCATCATGCTCAACGACGATTACAGTATTGCCAAGATCACGCAGATAAGTCAGCGTTTTTAACAATCGGTCATTATCTCGTTGATGCAGCCCAATTGAGGGTTCATCAAGTACATACATTACGCCAACTAAACCTGCTCCAATTTGGCTGGCAAGACGAATGCGTTGTGCTTCGCCACCGGAAAGAGTATCGGCACTACGGTTCAGGCTCAGGTAGTCCAGCCCGACGTTGACCAGGAAACTCAAACGTTGGGCAATTTCCTTGACGATTTTATCTGCAATTTGTCCACGACTCCCAGGCAGCTTCAGTGTGGTAAATAGTGTATAGGCATCACCGACCGACATGGCAGAAACCACGGGCAGTGTATATTCGTTAATAAGTACATGGCGCGCTTCCCGGCGTAGGCGAGTGCCATGGCAGCCAGTGCATGGTTGATGGCTGATGTATTTGGCTAATTCGTCGCGTACAACATTGGACTCGGTCTCACGATAACGGCGTTCCATATTAGGGATCACCCCTTCAAAAGCATGGGAGCGGCAGGTGGACTTATTGTCACTTTGGTAAGTGAACTCAATTTTTTCATCTCCGCTTCCATACAGCACTACTTGCCTGATATTTTCTGGCAAGTCACTAAAGGGCGTTTCAATACTGAATTTATAATGTGCGGAGAGTGCGCTCAGAAGCTGAAAATAGTAGTTGTTGCGTCGATCCCAGCCGCGCACGGCTCCTCCCGCAAGGCTTAATTCTGCATTTTGAACAACACGTGCGGGGTCAAATATCTGCATCGTGCCCAAACCATCACAAGTGGGGCAGGCACCGACTGGATTATTAAAAGAAAAAAGGCGCGGCTCCAATTCAGGAATGTTGTAGCCGCAATGGGGGCAAGAAAAGCGTGCAGAAAAAACCAGATCAGCTTTTTTGTCATCATCCATAAAGGCGATGTAAAGCAGCCCATCGCTCAGTGCAAGTGCAGATTCAACGGAGTCTGCGAGGCGTTGTTTGATGTCATCACGGACTTTAAAGCGGTCAATGACAACTTCGATGTTGTGTTTTTTATAGCGATCCAGTGTTGGTGCCTGATCAATCTCAATTACTTCACTATCAACGCGGGCTCGCACATATCCTTGACTCAGCAGTTGATTGAAAACTTGTTGATGTTCCCCTTTACGGTCACGTATGACGGGCGAGAGCAGCATCAGTTTTGTGCCTTCCGGAAGCGACAGAATATGATCCACCATCTGGCTGACCGTTTGAGCTTCCAGAGTGATTTTATGATCGGGGCATTGAGGTTCGCCAACGCGAGCAAAAAGCAGTCGCAGATAATCATAAATTTCAGTTACAGTGCCCACGGTAGAGCGTGGGTTGTGAGAAGTTGATTTTTGTTCAATAGAGATTGCGGGAGAAAGCCCCTCAATATGCTCAATATCGGGCTTTTCCATCACGGAAAGAAATTGACGCGCATAGGCAGAGAGTGATTCTACGTAGCGACGCTGCCCTTCGGCATAAATCGTATCAAAGGCCAGTGATGATTTGCCAGAGCCGGAAAGGCCGGTAATCACAATGAGTTGATCACGAGGTAGAGCAATATCAATATTTTTTAAGTTGTGTGTACGTGCGCCGCGAATGAGGATTGTATCCATAAATAATTCTTGTTTTGGATGGATTGAAAGGTCATATAGAGTATCAGTTTTTTTTACGGGATTATATGTTCTGATTCACACCATACTGTTGATTTTGAATAGGTGGTTTAATCCGCATGTGTTGTTTCGGAAGGTAGTCGTTCTGGTATGAAAGCTGGAGTCTCTTCTGTTTCTTTGATAAGCAGAGAATGGCCCGTCATTTCATGGGGTACTTTCAGGCCCATGAGTTGCAATACGGTGGGAGCAATGTCCTTTAAACTGCCACCACTTTCCAGTTTCCAGCGATCTGGATCAATAATTAAACAGGGGACCGGGTTGAGGGTGTGTTGTGTGTGTGGTTTACCTGTGTCAGGGTCAATCAGCTGTTCGCAGTTGCCATGATCTGCGGTTAGTACTATTGAGTAGTTTGCCAATACTGCAGCATCAAGTAAGCGCCCGACCTCATGGTCGAGAGCTTCCACGGCCTGAATGATTGCATCTCGTGATGCTGTGTGTCCAACCATGTCGCCATTGGCAAAATTAACAACGATAAATGATGGTTGTTGCTGTTCCATGGTATGAATGACTTCATCCGTTATCTGGGCTGCACTCATTGCCGGGGCGTGATCGTATGTGCTGACTTTGGGCGAAGGTACGATGCAGCGCTCTTCTTTGTCATGACGTTTTTTGCGGCCGCCGTTGAAAAAATAGGTCACATGAGCGTATTTTTCTGTTTCGGCGCAATGGAATTGGCTGAGGCCCGCATGACTGATTGTTTCAGCCAGAGTGGTCTTGGGTCTCTGTTGGTCAAAGGCATACGGTAGTTTGAATTCTGGCACGTAGTTTGTCATGCAAGTGACTGAAGCTGTCGTGTGGTTGCATCGATCAAAGTAATTGAAGTGTTCTGTTGCAACTGCTGCGGTGAGTTGTTTGGCACGATCTTTTCGGTAATTAAAAAAAATAACTTCATCATTCATCTCTATGGGGATTGCGCCGGGTAGTACGGTGGGTTTGATAAATTCATCGGATTCACCGTTTTTATAGGCATCATAGAGAGCGGTTTCCAGTGTGTGGTTTGTGCGTGCCTGATTCAGTACTATGGCTCTCCAGGCAAGTTCTGTACGTTCCCAGCGTTGATCTCGATCCATTGCATAATAACGACCACAAATTGTGGCAACATCGCCATTGGCTTTGGTGAGTGCTGCTGATAGCTCTTGTGCATAGTTTTGAGCCGCGTGTGGTGCTGTATCCCGGCCATCAGTAATCATATGCAGTAGTGGACGTACACCATAACGATGACAGAGTTTAATCAGTGCATAGAGGTGTCTGTTGTGGCTATGTACACCGCCATCTGAAACCAGGCCAACAAGGTGAATGGGGCGCTGTGATTTCCTGGATCTCTTGATTGCAGTGACAAATGCTTCGTTGTTGAAAAAACTTCCATCTTTGATTGCGTTGTCAATGCTGACAAGGTATTGCGGTACAGTTGCACCGGCTCCGAGTGTTAAGTGACCCACCTCAGAGTTACCCATCTGCCCTTCTGGAAGTGCAACGGCTGTTCCAGAGGCTTCCAGCAGGGTGTTGGGAAAGTTGCTGAAGTATCGGTCTAATATGGGAGTATCAGCATAAGCAACTGGATTGTCTGTTTTGCTGTTGCTAATGCCAAAACCATCAAGTATGACGAGTAAAGTCGGGTTTCTGGGTGGATGGTTTGTATTCATATTTATTGAGTCAGTCATGTTAAAAATATTTGCAAGGATAAGCGGCATACGAGTGGCTACCTATAAGGGGAGGCGGGGTGTTTTTTTCAAGACTAAGAACTGTGTCTCAATAAATTAACCTGATAGAATGCAGCGGACTTTAGAAGAGAATAACCGGATCACAATTGATACTCCTATGATAAAACAGGACATGACCCCTCTAGAGCGGCGAGCTGCGATTTCGGCGGCAGGGCTTTTTGCTCTGCGAATGATCGGACTCTTTATGATATTGCCCGTTTTTGCTTTGTATGGTGAGAGCCTGGAAGGTTCGACCCCTTTGTTGATTGGTTTGGCGATTGGTATTTATGGCTTGACTCAGGCGCTGTTGCAAATTCCGTTTGGCATGTTGTCTGACCGTTTTGGGCGTAAACTCATGATTGCAATCGGTCTGTTGATTTTTGCTGCGGGCAGTGTTGTGGCGGCTATGTCAGACAGTATTGTTGGCGTGATTATAGGTCGGGCTTTGCAAGGCGGTGGCGCGATTGCGGCAGTCATTATGGCGATGACCGCAGATTTGACCCGCGAAGAACATCGTACTAAAGCGATGGCTATGATTGGCATGACCATCGGCTCTGCATTTGCCATCTCACTTGCGATGGGGCCGGTGCTGAATAACTGGATTGGTGTGGATGGCATCTTTTGGTTGACGGCTGTGCTGGCTTTACTGGGTTTGGTATTGCTTAAATATGGAGTTCCGAAGATTGAAAAGTGCAGATTTCACCGTGATGCTGAAGCATCACCTTCACAATTTAAAGATGTTTTAAAAAACAGTCAGCTATTACGTCTGGACTTCGGTATTTTTATTCTTCATATGATTCTGACGGCCAGCTTTGTAGTGATGCCATTGGCATTGCGAGACCATACGGGCATTGAGGTCAGTGATCACTGGCAGATCTATTTAAGTGTAATGATACTCTCTTTTATTGGTTTTGTGCCTCTGGTGATTCTGGCTGAAAAGTACCGTAAAATGAAGCAGGTATTTGTTACGGCAACTATTTTGATTGGTTTGGCGCAGGCTATTCTGGTTTTTGCTATTGATTCATTTTGGGCTGTATTTGTCACACTTTTGCTGTTTTTTATTGCTTTTAATGCATTGGAAGCGACACTGCCTTCCTGGATCAGCAAAACAGCACCGGCTGATAAAAAAGGAACTGCAATGGGAGTTTATTCCAGCTCACAGTTTTTTGGTGCGTTTTGTGGTGGTTTGATTGGTGGCTGGATTCATCAGCACTTTGGTCTTGAAATGGTGTTCCTGTTTTGTGCGATGAGTGCAGGTGTTTGGGGGCTTGTGGCGGTGGGTATGAAGGTGCCTCCGCACTTGATGACCTACATGATTAATGTGGGTGCTGTTGATTCAATAAAAGCGACTACTTTGGAAGAAGAGCTTAAGTCACTAACGGGTGTTGCTGAAGCTGTCGTTGTGAGTGAAAATGGAGTCGCTTATTTAAAAGTGGATGATGAAGCAGTTGATTGGGACTTGCTTTATACATACTCCATTGATGAACGTTAATTCAAAAATAGAGATTGAGGAATAGAGTTATGGCAAGAGGTATTAATAAAGTTATATTGGTTGGGAATCTCGGGAATGACCCTGAAACCCGCTATATGCCAAATGGTAATGCAGTGACAAATATCACCATTGCGACCAGTGATTCCTGGAAAGATAAACAGAGCGGGGAGCAACAAGAGCGTACCGAATGGCATCGTGTTGTTTTTTTTAACCGTTTGGCTGAAATTGTGGGCGAATATCTGCGTAAGGGTTCACAGGTTTATGTTGAGGGTCGTCTGCAGACACGCAAGTGGCAAGATAATAACGGCAATGATCGTTATACCACTGAAATCGTAGCAAATGAGATGCAAATGCTCGGAGCGCGTGGCGGTAGTGGTGGCGGTCAGCAATATGGCGGTGATTCTATGGGAGGCGGTGGGGAGCAGCCCGCGCCCTCTTCAAAGCCAGTGGGACAGCAAAGCCAGCCCCAAAAATCAGGTGGTATGGATGACTTTGATGATGACATACCTTTCTAATCATGTACTCGGCAACGCCATAAACTTAGGGATAAATAGATGAACCTGCATGAATATCAAGCGAAACAACTGTTCGCAGATTATGGAATTCCCATACCTTCGGGGCGGTCAGCTGGGTCATTGGCTGAAGCACCTGAAGTTGCCTCGGCCCTGGGTGGTGATCAATGGGTTGTAAAAGCACAAATCCATGCAGGGGGGCGTGGCAAAGGCGGTGGTATTAAGCCGGTTTCTAATATGAGTGAGCTGGAAACTGCTGTTACTGCTTTGCTGGGTTCAACGCTCCAGACACCGCAAACTGACTCTTCCGGTTTGCCGGTAAATACTGTGCTCATCGAAAAAGTTCAACCTTTTAGACGAGAGCTGTATCTGGGGATGCTCGTAGACCGTCAAAGTGAGCGTATTATGGTGATGGTCTCTGCTGCAGGTGGAATGGATATTGAGACCGTTGCAGCGGATACTCCTGAAAAAATCCATACAATTTCCATTGATCCGATTGTTGGTTTGCAACCTTACCAGTGTCGCCAGCTCGGTTTTGCTTTGTGCTTAGAGAAAAATCAGCTCGGATCGTTTGGAAAATTATTGCAAAACCTCTATCGTCTTTATCAGGAGAAGGATTGCAGTCTGGCTGAAATTAACCCAATGGTGGTCACTGATTCGGGTGATTTGATGGCACTGGATGCCAAATTGGTTGTTGATGATAATGCGCTTTATCGTTTGCCCTCTGTTCAAGCCATGGCGGATGCATCTCAAGAAGATGTGACTGAGCATAAAGCTGAAAAACTGGGTTTAAATTACATTACTCTGGATGGTGATATTGCCTGCATGGTCAATGGCGCAGGGCTTGCAATGGCGACAATGGATTTAATTAAATTACATGGAGGAAGGCCTGCCAATTTTCTCGATGTAGGAGGTGGCACAACGGCTGAACGTGTTGCTGAAGCATTTAAACTGATTCTCGGCGACCATAAAGTCAATGCGATTCTGGTCAATATTTTTGGTGGTATTGTTCGTTGTGATTTGATTGCGACTGGAATTATCAATGCGGTCAAAGAGGTTGGAATTAATATTCCAGTGGTGGTTCGTCTGGAAGGTACTAATGTTGAACAAGGCAAAACATTGTTGCAAGAGAGTCATTTAAGCATTGTTACAGCGGAAAATTTGACGCAGGCCGCTGAACAAGCTGTTGCTTTAGCTGCAGGGAGTCAATAAGTCATGGCAATTTTAATAAACAGCGCAACACGATTGATTTGTCAGGGATTTACAGGCAAACAAGGAACCTTTCACTCTGAACAAGCGATTGCTTATGGTACAAAAGTGGTGGGTGGTGTGACACCAGGTAAAGGGGGGATGACACACCTGGGTCTGCCTGTTTTTGATACAGTACGTGATGCGGTGGCTGAAACAGGTGCGGATGCTACGATGATTTATGTACCGGCCCCATTTGCAGCGGACTCCATTCTGGAAGCGGCAGATGCTGGAATCAATCTGATTGTCTGTATTACCGAAGGCATTCCCGTTTTGGATATGGTGAAAGTTAAAGCGGCATTACGTGCTAGTGGTGCAGTCCTGGTTGGTCCAAACTGTCCTGGTGTGATTACGCCGGGGGAGTGCAAAATTGGTATCATGCCTGGCAGCATCCACATGAAAGGTCAGGTTGGGATTGTTTCACGCTCAGGTACTCTAACCTATGAGGCAGTGCACCAAACAACTCTGAATGGTTTAGGGCAAAGTACTTGCGTGGGGATTGGTGGTGATCCTATTCAGGGTATGAACTTTATCGATTGTATCGACCTGTTCGAAAAGGACGAGCAGACGCGAGGAATCGTGATGGTGGGTGAGATTGGTGGTGGAGCTGAAGAGGATGCTGCGGAATATATAAAAACTTATGTCAGTAAACCCGTTGTTGCTTATATCGCAGGCGTAACGGCCCCTTCTGGTAAGCGAATGGGGCATGCTGGCGCGATTGTGAGCGGCGGTAAAGGTACCGCTCAAGGTAAAATTTCTGCACTGGAAGCAGCGGGTGTGACGGTGGTGCGTTCACCGGCTGAAATTGGGGCTGCGATGCTGGGTAAATTGTCCAATTAAGTCATGTTAAAAATAGCTATTGCACAGATTAATCTATTGGTCGGTGATGTATCCGGTAATGTAGCGCATATTATTGAAACAGCACGGCATGCGCGTGATGAGCAGGGTGCGGATGCCATACTGTTTCCTGAATTAACGCTTACCGGTTATCCACCTGAAGATCTATTATTGCGCCCAGGTTTAATGCGACGTGTCGGGCAGGGTATGAAAACTTTGTGCAATGAAGTTACAGGTATTGATCTTATTGTCGGGCATCCTGTCAAGAGTGATAAGGGCCTTTATAATGCGGCCTCATTGATTCATGATGGCAAGATAGTGGCAACGTGCCATAAACAGAATTTGCCTAATTATGGTGTGTTTGATGAACATCGTTATTTTGCTACAGGTGACGGCTTTTGTGTCGCTTCTATCAAAGGTGTTTCAATCGGTATCGCTATTTGTGAGGATCTCTGGTTTCCTGATGTTTCAAAAAAAATGGTCGATGCAGGGGCCAAGATTATTCTGAGTTTGAATGCATCCCCTTTTCATAGCGGAAAGGCAGGGGAGCGTGAAGCGATTATTGCCAGGCGAGCATCAGAAAATAGAACTCCAGTGATTTATGCCAACCTGGTGGGTGGACAAGATGAATTGGTATTTGATGGGTGTTCGTTTGCCATGAATGCTGATGGTACAATTGCTCAGAAAAGTCCGGCTCTTGAAGAGTCTGTTCAAGTTGTAACGTGTGAGGTTAGCGCTCAAAATGTTCATTTGCAATCTGCTATAAAATCTCCTGAACTGGCAAATCTGGAGTCTGTTTACCGTGCATTGGTATTGGGTGTACGGGACTATATTGAAAAAAATGGCTTTAGTGGAGTGCTTATTGGCTTATCGGGCGGTATTGATTCAGCATTGACACTTGCCATTGCTGTTGATGCCATAGGTAGTGAGCGTGTTGAAGGTGTGATGATGCCTTCTCGTTATAGTGCAAATATGAGCCTTGAAGATGCAAAGTCCGAAGCTGAATCTTTAAATGTGCATTATGATGTGATTCCTATTGAGTCTACGTTCACTGCTTTTCTTGAGAGCTTGAGCGGTGTTTTTTTCGGGTTTGAAGAGGATGTGACAGAAGAGAATATTCAAGCGCGTTGTCGTGGTACTTTGCTGATGGCAATTTCTAATAAAAAACATAAAATCGTTTTAACAACGGGCAATAAAAGTGAAATGTCTGTGGGTTATTCCACATTGTATGGTGATATGGCCGGTGGTTTTGCGCCGATCAAGGATGTGCCAAAATGTCTGGTTTATGAGTTGGCTCATTACCGAAATACGGTCTCGCAGGTCATTCCACAGCGCGTTATTGATCGCCCACCTTCCGCTGAACTGGCTCCCAACCAAAAAGATGAAGACAGTCTGCCGCCTTACCCGATTCTGGATGCAATTTTGTTGATGTATATTGAGCAGGATCATTGTGTCGAAGAAATTATTGCCGCAGGATATGATGAAAATGTAGTGAGACGTGTGACTACGCTAGTTGATCGTAATGAATACAAACGCCGCCAGGCCCCGCTCGGAATTCGTATTACACAGCGAGCTTTCGGGCGAGACCGGCGTTATCCAATCACATCAGGTTACTGATGTTTTATTCCTAGGAGCCTGTCCGAGAATGAAAAGTCTACTGCGGAAAATCCATTTCGGCCATATTTGGTGTAAATTTTCGTTAAATAGAACAACTATTCGCCTCAAATTTACACCAAATCTGCCTCAAAATGGCTTTCCCTCGCTACGACTTCC
>WFXF01000075.1 GCA_015490755.1 Gammaproteobacteria bacterium | reverse complement strand
GAATAACTTCTGCAACTATTGCGTAGAAATTTTGCTTCGGCTCAAACGATCTCAAGAGGCGCATAGCTGCTGGCCTATGTAACGATTGAGATCGTTTGAGCCGGAGTAAAAGGGCAAGCCAGAGTGCAGAAGTTATTTCGTGAACGTTCCTAAAGTATAGTTAAGGGCAAACGATTGACTCACTCGTTTGCCCTTATATAAATTCACACCGGCAAACACACACTATCGCATGCCACCTGAAACCACTCAGGCTCGCTATCTAATCTGAGCGCTGTTAATTTCCCACCCCAAAGGCAACCACTATCCAGCGACCAGGTATTATTTCTTAAACCAATCCCCAGCGTAGACCAATGCCCGAATACAATTGATTCATCTGCACTGCGCCGACCACTTACATCAAACCAGGGAATCACACCATCAGGCTGGGAACCCGGCGCACCTTTATATTCCAAAGCCAGCCGACCCGCTTGATCACAGTAACGCAAGCGACTCATGCAGTTCACAATAAAACGAACCCGATCAAACCCTTTCAAATCATCGCTCCAGATATCGGGTAAATTGTTATACATCACCTCAAGAAATAACCCAAACCCATCACTACGCATCAAAGCTTCAACTTCCGCTGCATATTGGCGCGCTTCAGATAAATTCCATTGAGGAGGTAGACCCGCATGCACCATCGTAAAGCCAATCATTTCATCATGATGCAGTAAGGGTCGGTGACGTAACCATGAAATAAGCTCATCGCTATCTGGTGCATCCAGCACCGGCTGCAAAGTATCTTGCCTTAGTTTTTTACCGCTGCCATGGGAAACTGCCAACAAGTGAAAGTCATGATTTCCAAGTACCACCACCGCCCGGTCACCCAGATTTTTAATATAACGTAATACTTCAACCGATTTTGGCCCACGATTGACTAAATCTCCAGCAAACCACAATTGATCCTGCTTCGGGTTAAAACGAATTTTGTCCAGCAACACCAGCAACTCATCAAAACAGCCCTGCACATCACCAATGGCATATATCGCCATAATTTATCTACCTCGGTTGACCGATATACTCAAATAAATAACATACAACCCGTTCAATTAAAATTTAGGAATCAAAATGATCTTTGCCTTTTTACTGCTATCTGCACTGATTATCACCGAATATACAGAACAGCCCTTCCCCCAGCCTCTTGCCAACCAACACACCATTATTGATTCAGAACAAAAAGCTAAAACTCCGGCCAAAACTCAAACAGTAGCCATAAAACCAGCAATACCATCAGCAGCCGCACAATCACCAGCAAAAAGGTTTGAATTTATCACACTCACACCAATACTATTCGATTTTGACCAGTCGAAATTACGTACTCCATCAAAAAAAGTACTGGATGAAATTGTGGCATTTATTTCAGCAACACAGGGGGTTGAACGGTTGTTTATTGAGGGAAATACAGACCATATTGGTAACACCCATTACAATGATCAACTATCAGATCGCCGTGCATCTTCAGTTAAAAAATATCTATTAGAAAAAGGTGTACCTGAAACACTTTTTTCAGAGTCAGGTTATGGCGAGATGCGACCTGTTGATGAATACTGGACCAGAAACGGAAAACAGCGCAATCGCCACGTCAGCCTGCACGCTCTTGTGAATAAGTGATCGCTGCTAAGGAACGTGCACGGAATAACTTCTGAAACTATTGCGTAGAAATTTTGCTTCGGCTCAAACAATCTAAAGAGGCGCATAGCTGGCCTATGTAACGATTGAGATCGTTTGAGCCGGAGTAAAAGGGCAAGCTAGAGTGCAGAAGTTATTTCGTGAACGTTCCTAATTAACCTGAAATTGAGTAAAGAAGCGCTCCGGCAATCATGATAAAAGAAGCGGTCATGACACCACGAATAATAACACTCGCTCCTTGAGCCGCCTTTTTAAACTCCTTGGCATCAAGATACTCTCGATAATCATCAATAGCCACAGCAGAGAGCCGCCATGTTCGCTCTTCATCCAAATCACTGAGCTGAGTCAATGAATCATCAAAACAGAACATGAACCATTTAATTTTTGAAAATTCATCCACTGACATGTCACTGGCAACAAGCGCTTG
>WFXF01000074.1 GCA_015490755.1 Gammaproteobacteria bacterium | reverse complement strand
GAATAACTTCTGCAACTATTGCGTAGAAATTTTGCTTCGGCTCAAACGATCTCAAGAGGCGCATAGCTGCTGGCCTATGTAACGATTGAGATCGTTTGAGCCGGAGTAAAAGGGCAAGCCAGAGTGCAGAAGTTATTTCGTGAACGTTCCTTATTTATTCGATCACTCGAAACTCCACTCGACGGTTCAGTCTACGCCCCTCTCCATTTTGATTACTCGCAACGGGGCTATCTTCACCAAGAGCTCGGGCTCTCATGCGGCTATATGAAATTCCTTTACTGTTCAGGTAGTCGATAGCCGCATACGCCCGCCTTTCTGACAGAAGATGATTATAAGCATTTGAGCCTCGACTGTCGGTGTGTCCCAGTACTTCAATCCTAGCTTCTGGCACACGCAATAATTCAGCAGCCACGTCATCAAGAGTGGCACGCTCTGTTGCGGTGAGAGCGAAAGAGTCTGTATCAAAGTAGACGATACCAAGCTGACCTATTGTCACCGCTTCCACGATGGGTGGTGCTGGCACGATCTCTGGTTCCATAACAACAGGTGCTACTGGAACTACAGCTACAATGGGTTCTGGCTCTAATTGAGGTTCGGGCACAAGTTTTTCCTGTTTATTACTGCCAAAACGCTTCATAAAGCTCAGCGCATACAAACGGGAATCTGTATCGTAATAGTCAAGCTCCGCGCGCAGAGCAAAACCATTGTCAAAAGCGTACTCCAAGCCTGCACCAAGCATGGCATGATTATCATTGAGCCGCTCATAAGGCAGCTCGGTATCATTGTTCATTCGCCCCAAGCCCACTCGACCGAACAAGCCAAAACCTTCGTGAGCTTCATGCTGTTTAAAAACATAATACAGAGCGCTGATACCGTAGTCTTTATAACCGATCGTGCCGTCAGAAATACCAGGATAAGTTGAGCCAATCTCTGCTTCACCAACATCTGAATAATAGGCTTCAATGCTTAAGCGTTTAAACAAATCATAACCCAGAAACAGTTTGCCGCCTTTGCTACGCGTTTCATCAACAGTAAATGAAGTGCTGTTAGGGTCTGGCTCTAATTCAGAAATACCAATTCCCAAACCACCATACCAACGGCTTTGAAACTCTGTTTCTTCATCGGCTGAAGAGAGTGTTACGGGAAATATTAATACCATTCCGACAAACATCACGCTGAGTCTTTTGGCAGCTAACCTCCCTTCTTTTTTTTTATCACGTCCTTTCAAAAAGCGTCCGCGCAACAGATATATGGATGCAAATAAAATAAGCAGTGGAAATATGGGGTCAACGGAACGATTGTCACCAAGTGTACACCCCATACCATCCAGCCCTGTTTCCAAGCGTGGCGGCTGACTCACTTTATCTTGATAATCTGGAATACCATCGAAATCAATATCAGGAAAATCTGCTGCTGCGGAAAACCCAAGCGGATTACCCGCTCCATCACCGTCTGCATCGGAAAAGTTATCGACCCGACCATCCCCATTACTATCGACATAACCTGCTTCAACAATGTCTTTCATGCCATCATTATCAGAATCCAGCTCCAGAAAATCTGGCAAACCATCGCCATCTGTGTCCGTAGCAACAACAAGCAACCCTACAAGGGGAACTCCCAACTCATTAATTGCTGGAGGAGAACCCGAGCCAATATACCCGTTGGGTTCTGCATCTGTGCCACCGGCCTCGACAACATCAATAATACCATCATTATCACTGTCCAGATCGCGGTAATCGGGAACCGAATCACCATCTGTATTCGGTGGAGTTAAAACTACAGCGCTGCCAGCAAGCAAAGGAATACCATGGCTATTTACGTCACCACTGGCCAGTGTCAGAGGATCGCCACTACCAATATAACCATTACCATCAGGGTCTGTACTGCCACCTTCAACGGCATCAGAGATTCCATCATTATCCGAATCTAAATCACGAAAATCTGATTTTGTATCGCCATCTGTATCAAGCAATGCATAACCAACGTTACCAGTTTCGCTGCCACTCTCAACCGAATCAGGCAAGCCATTGGCTCCCACTGCGCCAGTGACACGGCCATTTGCAACGGTCACTGCTGTCATATCACTGGCACCGGACTCAACAGCGTCCAAAATACCGTCGTTGTCACTGTCTAAATCCAGTCGGTCATAAATACCGTCACCATCGGTATCAACATCATTGCCTCCACTTTGCTCAACGCTGTCAAGAATTCCATCGTTATCATCATCAATATCATTGCCATCAGGAATGGCATCACCATCGGTATCAACACCAAATGGAAAGTTGACTGTTGTGTTCGCACCAAGAGTGATTGTTTCCGGGTTGTCAGATTGAGCGATTGCATATCCGGCCGGCCCATCCGTAGAATCGACCTGCACGCTATAGTCACCCGCTACGACGCTATTGAAGGTATAAGTACCATCAGAAGCCGTATCAGTCGTTCCTTTTTGAGCCATGTTATTGTCGAAAAGAGTCACAGTCACGCCACTAATACCGGATTCTCCACTACCCGCTAACAGACCATCACCATCCTCATCTTGAAATACAGTGCCCATTAACGAATAGGTTGTAGGTGGGACTGCCACAAACGGAAAACTGGTTGTTATATTAATACCGTTTTGCACCATCACTGACAGTGGGTTGGCGGTACTGGTTACAAGCCCGTTCAAACCCTGGCTACTGCCTTGATCCACGAACAGGAAGTACGCACCATTAACCACATCGCTAAAAGTAAACAGACCATCCCCATCGGTCACCTTGTCAGTACCCACCTGACTGGTCATATTTTGGTCACTGTATAAACGAACCGTGACACCTGAAACACCTTCGCCTGCATCCCTGATATTGTCGCTGTCTGCATCACTAAATACGCTGCCAGTAATTTGCGGTAACACAAAGTTAAAGCGCTGACTGACAAGGTCAGAATTGGCAACGGTCACCATCAGGTTTTCTGTATTCGTTGTATAACCATCAGTGGTCAAATCGCTATCACTACTATCCACCCGAATGATATAGATATCTGGCATCACACGAGAAAAACTATAGACACCACCAGCATTTGTTACAACGGATTCCAATAATGTATCTGCCGCATCATACCCACTTGCATCGCTACCATCATTTCGATACAAGCTCACCGTCACATTTTCAATACCATTCGCAGATGCATCAACGACATCTCCTGAAATATTTTTCATCAAGCTGTTCAGAACAAAATATCCGGCAGTGCCACCAAATATATCTGCATCCCCCAGGCCAACCCCAGCTTTGCTCGTATCTGAAGGAAAAGTGCCTGGATCAGTCAGGTCATGAAGATTATTGTTCACCGGATCAACATCCGGTGCAAAATAGGAGAAGCCATAATAGGTTGTACCTTGCGCCAAACCCAGATCAGCCTGTGAAACAAACGCCAATCCCAGCGGTTCGGTATTGCCACCCACTTTTTCTAATGGAACCGCTGCATCAGCGGTATGAAGAAACTCATACTCTCTATTGCCTCCCGGGGTTCCATAGCAGATATTATTTGTGGGGGCTAAACAGCTCGCATCGCCCTCAGCATAAATGGTTAATAAATCACCGTATACAGAAGGGTTTCCCGATCCATCAAGAGCAGTTATGGCGGCAATTTTGACGCTATTATTACCTGACTTTTCAGTCACAACATGACCTGCAACATTTAAAGAGGCTGCTGTAACAGTAATCCCGCTATTAAAAATAAAATCCACTCGCTCTATATTTTTAGCTTCGCCTCCAACATTGTTAAATAGATCCAGTGCACCAACATTTATGACTCGACCTGCCATCACCTTTGCCATATCACAATTTTTACCATCGGAATCGCCCGGAAAGTCAGGCTGATAGTTAAAAGCAACTCCGGTTGTTTCAGCAAATAATCCACAGGGCGTATCGCTATTCGAACGAATAATTCTCACCACACCTGCAACGCTCTGATAGTCGTAGCGTGTTGTACCACCATCCAGCGAGAACCCATCAATCAGTCGATTACCATCCGTACCCTGACCATCGCTTCCCTGCCCCCAGCGATAGACATTATTATCTATAACACCTGTATATTGCGCCTGAGCTTCCGCATTACTTGGCGAGGAATATATGTTGGTCGCCTCCCCCTTGGCCCAAACAGCGGTCGCCAATAGACATGACAACAGTATTCCCGTTAAAGTGGCGGCAAACTTGTAACGTTGAAAGATTAACAGATTATTCTTCATTTTCATTCCCTTGAGTTACTTTTTTAGTGTTTATCATGAACGGTAGCGGATATTGGCGAAAAAACTAAAATCACAAAAAACGACCATTTCAGGTACTATACACACATGAAAATACTCGGAATTGAAACTTCATGTGATGAAACGGGCATCGCCATCTATGATGCTGAACAGGGCATCATGGCGCATGCGCTTCATAGTCAGATTGCACTTCATGTGGAGTATGGCGGCGTTGTGCCTGAATTAGCTTCCCGTGACCATATTCGAAAAACCATTCCACTCATCAAACAAGTCATGAAAGAGGCTAATGTCTCAGCCCGGGAGATCCAGGGCGTTGCTTACACTTCTGGCCCTGGTTTGGTTGGTGCATTGTTGGTCGGCACATCCATCGGACGAAGTCTGGCATTGGCATGGCAAGTGCCCGCGATTGCTGTTCACCATATGGAAGGTCATCTTCTGGCCTCCATGCTGGAAGATAAACCGCCCCAATTTCCTTTTATTGCCCTGCTTGTTTCCGGCGGTCATACTCAACTGATTAAGGTTGAAGGAGTGGGTCGCTATGAGCTGTTAGGGGAAACACTGGACGATGCCGCCGGTGAAGCGTTCGATAAAACCGCTAAAATGCTCGGTCTCAGTTATCCCGGCGGCCCTGCGATTACCGAGGCCGCCAAACAAGGCAACCCTGATCGTTTTCACTTTCCACGCCCCATGACTAATCGTCCCGGGCTTGATTTTAGCTTCAGTGGCCTTAAAACATTTTCGGTGAACACGCTTCATCAGTTTAATTCACCCGATGAGCAGACCAAAGCCGATATTGCCTGCGCCTTCCAGGAGGCGGTGGCAGATACAATCGCAATCAAGTGCCAACGTGCGATCAAACAAACAGGTATTAAACGGCTGGTGATTGCCGGTGGTGTTGGAGCCAATAAACGTTTACGAGAACGATTGAACCTGCTTTCAGAAAAATTACAAAGCGAAGTTTATTATCCTCGCTTTGAATTTTGCACCGATAATGGTGCCATGATTGCCTATGCGGGCTATTTAAGGCTCAAAGCCGGTCAACATGAGTCGCTTGCATTTAACGCCCGGGCTCGATGGCCCATGGAGGAGTTATGTCCAGTTCAATAAAGAGAGATACTGATTACGACATTCTCATCATTGGCGGCGGCATGGTGGGGGCCAGCCTTGCTGCTGCACTTTCTAACCAGCCGCTACGCATCGGCATCATAGAAAGCACCCCGCTCACAGCTAAAACCCAGCCCAGTTATGATGACCGGGTCATCGCACTCTCTTACGGCAGCCACCGCATTCTTAAATCCATTGGGGTTTGGAACGAACTTCAACATGATGCCTGCCCGATTGATCATATTCATGTTTCAGACCGAGGGCATTGTGGCTTTACCCATTTAAGCGCTAAAGATGAATCGGTTGATGCGCTTGGTTATGTCGTGCCTGGTCGCAGCATTGGCCAGACCCTCCATGCGCATATCGATAAACAGAGTAACATCGATTTCATCTGCCCGGCTCACTGGACAGCGCTCGAATCAGACTCAAACCAGGTCACACTGACCGTTACAAAACCAAAAACACTCACCACTCGCCTGCTCGTTGCCGCAGATGGTGGGCAATCTGCCATCCGTAAAAAGCTCGGCATTCAGACAAAAACCAGCAACTACCAGCAGAGCGCCATCATCACGAACGTAACACCCGAGCTGCCTCACCAAAACAGAGCCTTTGAACGCTTCACTGAAACCGGGCCACTGGCCATACTGCCGATGACTGAAAATCGCTGCTCCGTTGTCTGGACAGCCCGCACCGATCAACAGCAAGAGATTCTTGATCTGGATGATGAGACCTTTCTCAAAAGGCTGCAAGAGCGTTTTGGCTATCGCCTGGGTCGCTTAACAAAAGCAGGCTCACGCTTCGCTTATCCACTTAAACTCATTCAGGCACTGGAGCAGGTTCGCCCACGCGTTGCCATTATTGGAAATGCAGCTCACTCCCTGCACCCACTCGCCGGACAAGGCTTTAACCTTGGGCTGCGTGATGTCGCTGCTCTGGCAGAAACCATCGCAGACGCGACTCAAAAGGGAGATGATCCCGGTGATATCAACACTCTAAAGCAGTATGCCGAGGCGCGTAAACAAGATCATCGCAATGTTCTGACAGCCACCGACACTTTGGTTCGCCTGTTCACTCAACCCTCCATTCCCGTGGCAATCGCACGCAATAAGGTGCTGACACTGCTGGACCTGTTGCCACCCGCCAAACATCTATTGGCCAGGCACGCCATGGGCATTGCAGGCAGGCAGTCACGACTCACCCGAGGATTATCGCTATGAAGACCGATTACGATGTTTTGATTGTAGGCAGTGGCATGGTCGGCGCGGCCATTGCCAATGCTTTGGATGGCAGTGATTTGACCATCGGCATCATTGAAAACCATACGCCACAAATGCAGTGGCCACCTGAGCACTTTGATATCCGCGTTTCTGCCATTACACGCGCATCACAGCGATTCTTTGAAAACCTTGGCGTTTGGCATGGCATGGAGCAGCGCCGGGTCACCCCTTACAATCAAATGCATGTGTGGGACAGCACGGGCGGCCACGGCGAAATTCACTTTGATGCCGCTGAAATCAATGAGCCTAACTTAGGCCACATCATCGAAAACAGCGTGATCCAATCCGCATTAGTTGAACGCTTTGCTGATTTTGACAACATTGAATTCATCTGCCCCGTCAATTTCACCCGATTGGCCTTTGAAAAAGATCATGCCTGGCTAGAACTTGATGATGGCAAAAAACTGGCCGCCAAATTAATCATTGGCACGGATGGTGCCAATTCACGCGTCCGGCAAATTGCTGGAATTTCCGTTAAGGGCTGGCAATATGATCACAAGGCTGTTGTCACGGTGGTTAAAACAGAAAAATCTCATCAAAATGCAGCCTGGCAACGATTTTTACCCACAGGCCCACTGGCATTTTTACCACTCGAAAATGGCTATAGTTCCATCGTCTGGTCCACCTCCCCATCACTCGCTGATCAGTTGGTCGCCATGGATGTTGAACTCTTCAAACAAGACCTGGAACAGGCATTTGAAAGTAAATTGGGAACGATTGTGGAAGTGGGGCAGCGCGGAGCTTTTCAGTTAAAACTGCAACACACCACAAACTATACCCGCCCACGTCTGGCACTCGCTGGTGATGCCGCTCACGCAGTTCACCCACTTGCAGGTCAGGGGGTTAATTTAGGACTGCTTGATGCAGCAGCGCTCACCGAAGTAGTTCTGGAAGCGCATCAAGCAGGTCAAGATATCGGCTCGCATCAAATATTACGCCGCTTCGAACGCTGGCGCAAAGGCGACAACCTCGCCATGCTCGCCGCAATGGATGGATTCAAACGCCTGTTTGGCAATCAAACGGCACCCGTTCAGTTTATGCGTCATCTGGGATTGAATATGACAAACAGAGCCACACCACTTAAAAATTTCCTGGTTAAATATGGAATGGGATATAAAGGGGATTTGCCGAAGGCTTGTCGATAACACACACCAGAAAAAATAACACCGTGCCAGCCAACCCACACCATTAACCTATGAAAAAAAAATCACTATTAAAATCTATTGCCAGTGTTGGCAGTATGACCATGTTGTCACGTATTCTGGGATTTGTGCGCGACATCGTTATCGCTCGCCTTTTTGGTGCTGGTATTGCGGCTGATGCATTTTTTGTTGCATTCAAAATCCCCAATTTTATGCGGCGATTGTTTGCTGAAGGTGCTTTTTCACTGGCATTTGTACCTGTATTAAGTGAATACAAAACACAACGTGAACATGATGATGTTCAGCAATTGGTCAATCATGTCTGTGGCGTATTAGGTGGTGTGCTGTTTTTTATCACACTTATTGGTGTTATTGCTGCGCCTATACTGGTGATGATTTTCGCGCCTGGCTTTCTCGATGAACCTGATCGATACAGCCTCACTACGGATATGTTACGTATTACTTTTCCTTATATATTTTTTATTTCACTGGTCGCTTTTGCAGGTGGAATATTAAACAGCTATGGTCAATTTGCAGCACCAGCTTTCACACCAGTGTTTTTGAATTTGTCGCTGATTGCCTGTGCAATCTGGCTGGCACCACTGCTTGATCAACCTGTCATGGCACTAGCATGGGGAGTCTTTTTTGGCGGTTTGATTCAACTGTTGTTTCAACTTCCTTTTTTATATCGTTTGCGCCTGCTGCCTCGCCCCCGCTACAAGAAAAATGATGAAGGTGTCGGGCGAATCATAAAGCTTATGATTCCCGCACTCTTTGGCTCTTCAGTAGCACAGATCAACTTGTTACTCGATACACTCATCGCTTCTTTTTTAGTCGCAGGAAGTGTCAGCTGGCTCTACTTTTCGGATCGCCTGGTTGAATTTCCATTAGGTATTTTGGGGATTGCCGTTGCAACGGTCATTTTGCCAAGCTTGTCTACCAAACATGCTAAAAAATCTGCGCAAGAATTTTCTCATACACTGGATTGGGCTTTACGTTTAGTGGTTGTACTGAGTGTGCCTGCCGCTGCGGCATTAGCTGTTCTGGCTGGCCCCATGCTTGCTACACTTTTTCAATATGGTGAATTCAGTGGTGATGATGTAAGAATGGCTCGAATGAGCTTGATGGCCTACTCCCTGGGCTTGGTAAGCTTTATTACTATCAAAGTGTTGGCTACCGGTTTTTATGCGAGGCAGGATACAAAAACTCCGGTTAAAATCGGCATCATTGCTATGGTGGCTAATATGGGAATGAACATCGCGCTGGTATTTCCATTGGCACATACCGGGTTAGCTCTTGCTACATCACTCTCTGCACTACTAAACGCTATTTTGCTTTACCGGGCCCTTTGTCGAGAAGGTGTATATCAGTCTGAACCGGGCTGGATGTTTCTGACCCTGAAAGTAATGCTCGCGACAACGGCAATGGTCACTGTTATCTGGTGGGGAGCAGGAGAGCTCAACCAGTGGCTTGAATGGAGCTGGTATGAACGTGCAGGGCAGCTATTTTTATGGATCGCCATCGGTGCCATTGTTTATTTTACTGCACTATTGCTCATGGGCATCCACCCCAAACAACTGCTGACACAAAAGCATTAAAACAGCTCTTCTTCCACAACAGGCTGGCCACCCTCCCCGCCCGTTATAATCACTGCATCACTTTGAGCCTGTTGTGTCGGCACATTCTCTTCTCTGAATGTTTCAAATATAGCGTTGGGCTGACCAACACTGGCCAACATACCTGTTTCAGGATCGATTTTTACAGAGACCAAGCCCTCAGGTTGAACTAATTCAGGTTCAGGAACACCCTGCAACGCATCCCGCATATAGTTTATCCACATGGGTAACGCCGCTTTACCCCCTGTTTCACGGGCACCAAGTGTTGCAACCTGATCAAACCCAACCCAGGCCACCGTCACAACACTTGAATTAAAGCCTGCAAACCACGCATCAAGCTGATCATTCGTTGTGCCCGTTTTACCAGAGAGATCATTACGCCCCAAAGCCATCGCTCGTTTTCCCGTACCTCGTTTAATCACATCCCGCATCATGCTGGTGACTAACCAGGCATTTTGCTCTGAAATAATCCGCGGAGCGGGCACAGGGGCATCATTCGATTCGATGACAGATTCACGAACAATCAGGCCGCCCTGTTCTGGGGGGGGCATTACTATTTCATCGCTTTCAAGATCACTGTTAATATCTGTAGTATCAAAATTTTGCTTCGCCTCACATTTACGACAAACTGTCGCTGGCTGTGCTTGCTCAATAGTTTCACCAAAGGCATCAACAATATGTGAAATAAAATAGGACTCAACACGATAGCCACCATTGGCCAGCACGGTGTAAGCGTTTGCTAATTCCAGCGGCGTAACAGCCGCACTACCAAGGGCAAGTGATAAATTTCGGGGCAGTCGCGCTTTTTCAAAACCAAACTGCGCTACATATCGCGTTGTATAACCGATGCCAATACTACGCAACAATCGAATAGAAACCAGATTGCGTGATTTCGCCAGTGCTTCACGCAAACGGGTTGGACCATAAAACTTACCGCTATAATTTTCAGGCCGCCATACACTTTCCAGCTTTGAATCTTCAAACACCACAGGTGCATCATTCACCAAAGACGCGGTAGTAAAACCTTTCTCCAGTGCCGCTGAATAAATAAATGGTTTGAAACTGGAGCCAGCTTGACGCTGTGCCTGAGTCACTCGATTAAATTTACTTCTTGCAAAATGAAAGCCACCGACCAGACTCACAATACGTCCATTCTCCGGATCCAGAGAGACCAAAGCACCGTTAACAGCCGGCATCTGGGCCAAGTACCACGGAACCTCTGCACTCTCTCCTTTTTGCAACCAAATAATATCTCCAACACCCAAAATATCACTCGCAATCTCTGGAGCAGGGCCACGATAGTCCACATCAATATAAGTCCGAGCCCAAGATAATCCGCCCCATGTCACAACTGTCTCCTCGTTAGACGGAAGTCGCACAACTACTGATTGTTTTTCAACTTCGGTTACCAAAGCCGGTGTCAACTGACCAAATGGCCGATACTTTTTAAGGGCATATTGCCAGGCGGATTGATCATCAGGATCAATTCGCTCCTCTGCACCACGATAACCATGACGACGATCATACTCCAGCAGTGCCTGACGAAGAGCCATATTAGCAGATTGCTGTAAACGGCTGTCCAGTGTTGTAAATACTTTGTAACCTTTTGTATAAGCTTCCTTCCCAAAATGCTTGACCATATATGACCGTACCATTTCAGCCACATAGGGAGCTTCTATATCAATTGAAGAGCCATATTTTTGTGCATTATCCACTTCATTCAAAGCCTGTCGATAAGTGGCTTGATCAATATGCCCCAATGTCATCATGCGTTTAAGAACATAATTGCGACGTATCAGTGCTCGTGACGGATTTACAATAGGGTTCATTGATGACGGAGCTTTAGGCAAACCTGCCAGCATAGCCATTTGCGCAATGGTTAACTGATTTAGCGGTACGCCATAATAGGCTTGTGACGCAGATGCAATACCATAGGCGCGATTACCAAAATAGATTTTGTTGAAATAAAGCTCGAGAATCTCTTTCTTGCTCAATTCGCGCTCGATTTTGAGTGAGAGTAAAATTTCATTTAATTTACGCAAATAAGTTTTTTCAGGACTCAAGAAGAAGTTACGAGCGACCTGCATTGTAATAGTACTGCCACCCTGGGTTTTTTCACCTGTTGTAATCAACATAAATGCAGCACGCAAAATACCTTGATAATCAACTCCGGGGTGCTCAAAAAACCGATCATCTTCAGCAGATAATACAGCCTTTACCATCATATCCGGCAGATCAGCATAACGAACAGGAATGCGCTTCATTTCACCAAACTCGCCTATTAGCTTGCCGTCCTGGGTATAAATCCGCAAAGGCACTTGTAGTTGCGTCTCTTTCAGATGGTCTATAGTGGGAAGTTTGGGGGCCAAATAGATATAAATGCCGAATACCACAGCCATCATGGCCAAAGCTGAACCAGCAAACAGAGCCAAAGCAATACGAAAAATATTTGGTTTTTTCTTCATAGTCAGACAACAAATTTAAAGTAACGAGACGAAAGTGACGCAGTATAACCCAGTTACATTGACATCACTGTTAGAATAGAAACATATTGACAACGCAATGAACATCTAAAGATACTTCACTACGTATTGATATGAAGTTAAGTTTTGTATCTAATGTGACGTAATATTGATGTTTTATAACGACTAACAAATAATGGAGTAATGACAGGGCCGTGGAATTTTTAAAGAAACTCCTGGGTGTCAAAAAACCGCCATTGGTTGGCTTGGATATTAGCTCAACAGCTGTAAAGCTTGTTGAGCTAAGTCAAATAGGGTCACGTTTCCAGGTAGAGCGCTACGCCGTTGCAGCATTGCCCGCCAATGCTGTCATTGAAAAAAATATTAATGACCTTGAGGCTGTTGGCGCCTCTGTTCAACGTGTGATGAAACGCTCCGGTACGCGCTCCAGAAACGCTGTTGCCGCAGTAGCTGGCTCAGCAGTCATTACCAAAGTCATCACCATGCCCGCTGACCTTTCTGACAAAGAGATGGTCGCCCAAATAGAGCTTGAAGCGGATCAATACATCCCTTACCCATTGGAAGAAGTTAATCTTGACTTTGAAATTATCGGTCCAACACTCAATAACCCTGAAACTGTTGATGTTTTGTTGGCTGCATCACGCAGTGAAAACGTTGATGCCCGAGTTGCTGCCGTCGAACTCGGCGGAATGCATGCAAAAATTATTGATGTTGAAGCTTATGCGATGGAAAACGCTTTTGCATTAATTGCTTCACAATTCCCTGAACAGGGAAAAACAATCGCAATTATTGATATCGGAGCCACAATGACCACGCTCAATGTTGTACATGATGCAAAAATCATCTACACACGAGAACAGGTTTTTGGTGGCAAACAGCTCACCGAAGAGATTCAGAGGCGCTATGGCCTCTCCTATGAAGAAGCAGGGCTCGCAAAAAAAGAGGGGGGGTTACCCGACAACTACATTCCGGAGGTGCTGGCTCCATTCAAAGAAGCCATGGCTCAACAAGTCAGCCGGGCCTTGCAGTTTTTCTTTTCATCCAGCCAATATAACAAAGTTGACCATACTATCTTGGCGGGTGGCTGTGCCACAATTTCTGATATTGCAGGATTAATTGAAGAAAAAACAGGCACTCCAACCTCAATTGCAAACCCGTTTTCCGATATGTCGTTATCACCGCACGTTAAAGTTCAATCACTCAGCGCTGATGCTCCCGCCCTTATGATTGCATGCGGACTTGCCATGAGGAGCTTTGACGAAAAATGACCCATATCAATTTACTTCCATGGCGTGAAACACAGCGAAAAGAGCGTGAACGCCAATTTTACTCACTACTGGTTGCTGCCACAATTTTAATGGCTGTAATAATTTTTTATATGCACCTGCATTTTAGTGGAAAAATTGAGGAGCAGCATCAACGCAATAGTTACATGGAGCAACAAATCACGCTAGTTAACAAAAAAATAAAAGAGATCAGTACACTTGAATCAGAAAAAGAGCACCTGCTGGCACGAATGAATATCATTCAAGACCTGCAAAGCAGGCGGCCATTGATCGTACATCTATTTGATGAACTGGTGAAAACCCTTCCAAAAGGGGTTTCACTCACAAATGTCACCCAAAAAGAGACGACCATCACGCTAAAAGGGATCGCACAGTCCAATGCCAGTATCTCGATATTTATGAGTAATCTGGATGCTTCCAAGTGGCTCAGCAACCCTCGCCTTGATGTGATCCAGACAAATGAAAAAATAGGCCGCCGGGCAGCTGAATTTACCTTAAGGGCTGAACTAATCAGCCACAACAGTAACTCTTCAAAGAAGGAGGGTTAAACTAAAATGGATATCTCTTCTGATTTTAAGAACCTAGATTTTTCTGAAGTCGGTGACTGGCCCACTTCCGTTAAAGTTTTCATGGTTATTTTGCTATGCATCGCTATGCTAGGAGCAGGAATCTGGTTCAACACCATGAACCAACTGGAGACACTGGAGAGTGCTCAAAAAAAAGAGAACCAACTGAAGCAGACATTTGAAACCAAGCAGCATAAAGCAGCGAACCTGGAAGCTTATAAACAGCAATTGGTTGATATGAAATTGTCTTTTGGCTCAATGCTGCGTCAACTTCCCGGAGAAACAGAAGTTGCTGAACTTTTGGTTGATATTTCTCAAGCAGGCTTAACTAATGGTCTGGAATTTGAGCTATTTAAACCCGAAAAAGAGCGCCCCGTAGAGTTTTATGCCGAGTTGCCTATTAAGATCAATGTCAAAGGCAGCTACCATCAGTTTGGGAAATTTGCCAGCGATGTTGTAGCACTGCCCCGCATAGTGACACTGCACAATATCGAAATTTCCCGGAATTCAGATAAAGATACTGATTTAGTCATGAGGGCTACCGCCAAGACCTTCCGTTATGTCGAAGAGGAGGATAACTAGCCATGTCTTCCAAATATATTCACTACAAAATTTCATTGCTTTTAAGCTGTTTACTCATTTCCGCTTGTAGCAATAATGAACTTGAAGACTTGCAGGCCTACGTGGCCGAAGTACAGTCGCGTCCCGGTGGAGACATCAAACCTTTACCTGAAGTTAAACCTTTTGATAGCTTTAGTTACGATGTGGCTGATCTGCGTGACCCTTTCCAATCTTGGTTCGCCATCACGGCAACAGAGCAACAGAAGGGTGCAAAAGGCCTTGGCCCAATGCCAGATACACAGCGTAAAAAGGAGGAGCTTGAAAACTTCCCTCTTGATACGCTTCAGGCCGTGGGCACAATAAAATACAAAGGCGTACTTTGGGCACTTATAAAAACCCCTGAAGGCAAAACAACCCGAATTAAACATGGCTCCCACATTGGGCAAAACTTTGGCACTGTAACAGCAATCAATGACGAAAAAATAGTTTTAAAAGAGATCGTTCCTGATGGAATGGATGGATGGCAAGAACGGCTGACAGATTTACCGTTTAATCAATAACAATGAAATAATTGGTGCAAAAAAATGGCTTCAATTAACAAAACAGGTATGTATGCTTTTATGAAATTGGCAAATTTAAACGGATGGCAGAATAAATTTTTTCTAATGACATTACTGATATTTTTATCAGCTTCTGGCACTGCCTTTTCTGCCAGTGCAACAACAAACACTCTGGAAAATATCAATGTATCCAATTTATCCAATAACAGAGTACAAATTGAGCTGGTACTATCGCGCCCGACATCAGAGCCCCTCAGTTTTACGATTGACAACCCTGCACGTATTGCCCTGGATTTTCCAGACACTCACAGTAACCTGAAAAGAAAAAAGAAAAAAATTAACTCTGGCGTTGTACGTTATGTTCATGCAGTTGAATCCAAAGGACGCACACGTGTTGTAATCAATTTGTCAGAAATGGTTCCTTATGAAACCTCAGTACGCGATAACCGTGCCTATATCACTCTCGGTGGCAAAACTGGCAGCGTAACAACCACACACACAATCGCTCCGCATCTGAGCAATAGTTCAGGAACAGCACTCACTGCCAGCATTCACGAAAACACTATTCGCAATATTGACTTTCATCGTGGTACATCAGGAGAAGGTCGCGTAACAGTTTTTCTATCCAGCAAAAAAACACCCGTCAACATGCAGAAAAAGGGTAACAAACTTGTTATTGACTTCATAGGGACAGAGGTACCAAAAAAACTGGAGCAACGCCTTGATGTCATCGATTTTGCCACTCCGGTACATACGATTGATACGCGTCAACAAGGCAGTAACGTTCAAATGCATATCAGCACTCAATCAAATAGTGAATACCTGGCTTATCAATCTGATGACATCTTTACTATTGAAGTTATGCCCATGACTCAAGAGCAACAAGAGATGGCTGAAAAACGAGAGGCAAAATATAGTGGGGAGAAACTGGACCTCAACTTTCAAGACATTGAAATTCGTTCAGTGCTTGACATTATTGCTGAATTTTCAGGCCTCAATATTGTTGCTGCTGATGCCGTCAAAGGAAATATTACACTTCGCTTAAAAAATGTACCTTGGGATCAAGCTCTGGAAATCATTTTGAAATCACACGGGCTCGCCATGCGGGAAAATGGTAACGTCATCATGATCGCCCCTAGTAGTGAAGTGATTGCGCAGGAAAAACAGGAGCTGGAAGCCAAAAAGCAAGCTGAAGAAGTCACCGCCCTTCAATCAGAATTAATCCAGGTTAACTACGCCAAAGCACAGGATATGGCTGATCTGATTAAAGGTAAAGAGAGCGCTTTACTTTCACCCCGTGGTTCTGTCAGTGTTGATATCCGCACCAATACTTTACTGGTACTTGATACCCCCGAAAAACTGACTGAGTTAAGGCGACTTATTTCTCAACTGGATATTCCGGTACGCCAGGTATTAATTGAATCACGCATCGTTATTGCCAGCGATGGTTTTAGCAAGGACCTTGGCATTCGTTTTGGTGCAACAGGGACTCGTCAGCAAGGAGGTACTGTTTTTGCTACAACCGCATCTGCCAATGGTACAAACACCATTGTTAACAGTGCTACTACTAATTTACAAACCTCATCAAGCCCATTCCCTGTTGCACTTCCAGGTCTTTCTGACAGACTGAATGTTAATTTACCTGTCACGGCACCTACGGGTCAAATAGCCTTGGCTATTCTCGGGTCTGATTATCTATTGGACCTGGAACTTTCTGCAATGCAGGCAGAAAACCGAGGTGAAGTTGTCTCCAGTCCACGGGTGATTACATCAAATCAACGTGAAGCAACGATTGAGCAAGGCACAGAAATCCCTTATATCACACCGGCATCTGGCGCAAGCAATGTGCCCGCTGTTGCTTTCAAAAAGGCAGTTTTAAGCCTGAAAGTTACTCCACAAGTGACTCCTGATGATAGAGTTTTGCTCGACATCACAGTCAACAAAGATCGTGTCGGCCAGATGTTTCAGGGAATTCCCAGTATTGACACAAAAGAGGTCACCACTCAAGTACTGATCGAAAATGGTGATACCGTGGTGCTCGGTGGTGTTTATGAACAGGTAAAACGTAATGATAAAAGCCAAGTACCACTCCTGGGTGATATTCCATATCTTGGTGCACTTTTTCGCCGAACTCAACGTGTTGATACAAAAGATGAGCTGCTCATTTTTGTCACACCCAAAATTTTAAAAGAATCATATAGCTTGCAGTAGTTGTTTTGCGAACCATTCCACAGATTTAATACATAGAGGTCTTACGCTATGAAAAAACGATTATTGTTTCCTCTCATACTATTGCTCTTGACAGCATGTGGCAGTGATGATGCTTTTTATAGTGATACCGCTAATGACTCATCAGGGGGCACTACTACTTCAACTGGCGGAGATAACACCTCAACAGGCGATGGTACCACCACCGACCCTATTATAAGAATTGGCAGTGGTAGTGGCAGCTCGTTTGTTGCTGGCGTACTTGATATCGGCTTAAGCTCTCTTTCTGCCGGTGCATCAACAGGCATTACCGTTGACCTGGTTGATGAAGCGGGCAATTTATACACCACACCTACGGATGTTACTTTTAATTCCGAGTGTGAAAAAACAGGGCTTGCAGAACTCACATCACCCGCCTTCACTTTTGCAGGAAGAGCCTCCAGCACTTATATTGCCAAAGGTTGCTCAGGTAATGACAAAATTATTGCAACAGCGGTTGTCAATGGCGTTCCGCTACAAGCAACAGGAACTGTTAACGTACTCCCGGCAGCGTTGGGTTCCATTCAGTTTATTTCAGCTACACCAACAAATATAGCTCTAAAAGGGACAGGTGGTGCCGGGCTTGAAGAGACCTCCACAGTTATTTTCAAAGTCCTCAACGAGGTTGGTGGCCCCGTAGCTGATGAAGAGGTCGCATTCTCTCTAAACACAACAATCGGTGGCCTTGCCCTGACACCCACAACGGGAACAACAAACTCACAGGGCGAAGTGCAAACTGTTGTGCAGTCAGGCACCGTAGCAACGTCCATCAGAATCACCGCAACCGTTACAGGCTCTTCACCGCAACTAAAAACCCAATCGGATCAACTAACTATCACAACGGGCCTGCCTGATCAAAACAGCTTTTCACTCAGCGCTACCACATTAAATCCAGAAGCATGGAATCATGATGGTGTAGAGGTTGTCATTACTGCACGCCTGGCTGACCGTTTTAACAATCCTGTACCCGATGGTACTGCAATCACATTTACAACAGAAGGTGGTAGCATTGAAGGATCTTGCTTAACATCGGGAGGGGCCTGCTCCGTTACCTGGACCAGTCAGGACGTTCGCCCTTGTGGACAAACACTGGGTGCCAACTCAATCGTGGGTGCTGATATAGATGTAGTACTTAATAACTGCATGGAAACCGGCGCACCAAATACAGGCCCACAATCAGGATTCGCACCACTTGGCCAACCCTACGGAGGGCGAGCCACAATCACCGCAACAGCAGTGGGAGAAGAGAGCTTTACAGATGAAAATGGAAATTTTGTCTTTGACGATGGAGAAAGCTTTACCGACTTGCCTGAAGCATTCCTTGATATCAATGAAAACGGTGCTTTTAATTCAAGCATGGATATCTTTTTCGATTTTAATGAAGATGGCCAATACAATGCCGCTGATGGCAAATTTAATGGTGTACTCTGCAAACACTCGACGCTATGCAGCACACAACAGACCCTCCATGTACGAGACTCTTTAGTCCTGGTGATGTCGGGGTCTGGTGCCTATCTATCGGCTAACCCAACGACCATAACAATCCCTAATGGAGGTGTTGGATCAACAACGGTTCAACTCTCTGACCTGCATAACCAGCCCATGCCTGCGGGAACCACAGTCAATGTGGAAACAACGGCGGGAACCTTAATTTCTGATGACTCATTTTCAATTAACAGTACTAACTACAACGGTGGTATTGGCTTTGGTATCTCCGTAGAGGGTCAAGGAGAAGATGATGGCGGCAGTGGCGTCGCTATTATTTCAGTCACCACACCCAAAGGCGTTGAAGGTGGTATTGCAATTCCTATCATAGAAGAAGCCAAGCCTCATGCCGATTTAGCTGTTAGCATGACGGGGCCAGCGACAGCGACACTCAACGCAACAGAAACCTATACAGTACAAATAACAAATAATGGCCCTAACGATGCCACAGGTGTTGTCGCCACTGTCACTCTTGCCAATTCAGCGATATACCAATCTCATAGCGCACCTGGCAACTGTTTTGGTACTCCTCTTATATGCAATTTAGGTGATATTGCAAGCGGAGGGTCAATCACTGTTACCGTAAATGCAATATTAACAACGGCTGAAGTCATTATAAACAAAGCATCAGCAACATCAGTTGTAAGAGACCTCAATCCAGGAAACAATGAAGGTGGCCTTAATACTGTTGTAAATTAAAATTTAACAACAGATCCCCCATCGCAAGCCCACTGCATTCAAAACAGTGGGCTTTTTTCATTCATAATTTGCATATCCCCCCCTTTTCACTATATTTTTATAAAACCACTTGATTTACCCCACTCGCCCCAGTATTTTCCATCTATGGCAATACAAAATATATTTCTTATTGGCCCCATGGGTGTTGGAAAAACAACAATTGGGCGACAACTGGCTAAACAGCTATGTTTGGACTTTACCGATAGCGATCATGAAATTGAACGCCGTACGGGTGTGGATATTCCTCTGATCTTCGAGATTGAAGGTGAAGCAGGTTTTCGCAAACGTGAATCAGCAATCATTAGTGAGCTAACGGAACGCCAAGGCATTGTTCTTGCGACAGGTGGAGGAGCTGTTTTGGATCCTGAAAACCGCTCACTACTCTCTTTGCGTGGTTTTGTCGTTTATTTAAGCGCCCCTATTGAACAGTTGTTAAAACGCACAGCGCATGACTCAAACCGACCACTGCTACAGAGCAAAGATCCACGTCAGCAGCTGGAACAAATCATGATCGAGCGTGAGCCGCTGTATCAATCTACGGCGGACCTGGTAGTACATAGTAATCAAGGTTCACCCCATAAAGTTGTCAAGCAAATCATTCAACAGATGGATGAAACCCGTAATCCACTCCATTCCCAGGTTAATTAAATGGAAACGCTCACTGTCGAACTCAAAGAACGCAGTTATCCTATTTTTATCGGCACGGATATTTTGGGCCAAGCTGAACTGATTCGGCCTTACATTCATGGCAATCAAGTCATGATCGTCACCAATGAAACCATTGCTCCGCTTTACCTGGAGCCATGCAAAGCAGCGCTCAGTGATTTTCAGGTTGAATCTGTCATTTTGCCGGACGGTGAGCAATATAAAAACCTGGACACTTTAAATTCCATTTTTGATGCGTTGTTAATTCACCGCTTTAATCGCCATGCAACCCTGGTTGCACTGGGCGGTGGTGTGATTGGAGACATCACAGGCTTTGCCGCTTCAGCTTATCAACGCGGTATTCCATTCATTCAGATTCCCACCACCCTGCTCGCTCAGGTCGACTCATCCGTCGGTGGAAAAACAGCCGTAAACCACCCGCTTGGGAAAAACATGATTGGCGCTTTTTATCAGCCCCAATGCGTCATTGCAGATACCAATACGCTCGACACTCTGGAAGATCGACAGCTCAAATCAGGCATCGCAGAAGTCATCAAGTATGGCCTGATCAACGATTATGAGTTTTTCAGCTGGCTCGAAGCCAATATGGACAAACTGCTTCAGCGAGATCATGACGCGTTCACCTATGCCGTCAAACGCTCCTGCCAGGACAAAGCTGATATCGTAGCGATGGATGAAACTGAACAGGGTGTACGCGCACTGCTCAACCTGGGGCATACCTTCGGCCACGCAATAGAAACCGGTATGGGTTACGGCCAATGGCTACATGGAGAGAGCGTTGCAACAGGCATATGCATGGCCGCTCACCTCTCCGCATTAAATGGAGACCTTGGCCAAAAAGAGGTTAAACGCATTCAACAGATCATAAAAAATGCTCAACTACCCACGGAGTCGCCCCCAGAGCTTTCCAGTAGCAAAATGCTCTCTTTGATGTCTGTAGATAAAAAAAATGTAGATAGTGGCATTCGCTTGATCTTGCTCAAAGCGATTGGTCATGCTGTGTTAAGTGATGATTATCGTACTGATGACCTGCAAGCCACTCTGAATTATTACTGTAAAAGCTGATGAATGGCTCACCTCTCGCCCCCTATGCTGCCTGCCCGACCTGCTCGAAGGGACGCAATCACTCTGAATCAGCACCCGGCTATCGCACAGAGTACCAGCGCGACCGTGACCGCATTGTTCACTCAGCTGCATTTCGGCGCTTAGAGTATAAAACCCAAGTATTTGTTAACCATGAAGGCGACCTCTACCGCACACGCCTGACCCATTCGATTGAAGTTGCACAAATTGGTCGCTCCATCGCACGCGCGCTCAAACTCAATGAGGATCTTGTTGAAGCGATTGCACTCGCTCATGATTTAGGCCACACACCTTTTGGTCATGCTGGTCAGGAAGCTCTGAACCAGTGCATGGCAGACTACGGCGGCTTCGAACATAACCTGCAATCACTGCGTGTTGTTGATGAGCTGGAAGAGAGATATGCTGAATTCTCAGGCCTCAACCTGACTTATGAAACCCGTGAGGGAATTTTAAAACACTGCTCCAAAGAAAATGCAAAGTTCCTGGGTGATATTGGCTTACGTTTTTTAAATAATGAACAAGCCAGTCTGGAAGCACAACTCACTAACCTTGCTGATGCGATTACTTACAACAATCACGATGTAGATGATGGTTTACGTGCGGGATTAATCACCATTGAACAACTGAATGAAGTCTCCTTTTTTAGTGAACAATATTCGGTCGTCAAAAACAGCTATCCCGATCTGCCAAAACGCCGCACCATTCACGAAACTGTGAGGCGCATGATTAATCGACAGGTCACCGACCTGATTACCACCAGTACCGCTTTGATTAATAAAGCATCACCCAAAACAATTGACGATATCCGCACACATAATAATTCATTAATAAAATTCAGTGATGCCATAGCACAACAGCACCGCGCCTTAAAACAGTTTTTACATCAACACCTTTATCAGCACCACAAAGTCTATCGTGAAACGATCAAGTCACAGCAAATTATTTCTGCACTGTTTCAAGCATTTATGAATCATCCGCGCCTACTTCCCCAAGAGCATTACAATATGCTCAATAAAACTCAGAAACACTTGGGAGAGACAGGCCGTGCCCGTACCATTGCAGACTATATTGCAGGCATGACAGACCGTTACGCCATCACCGAATACAACAAACTTTTCCCATGAACAGATTATTTAACAAGGAAACACCATGAGCAAATCGCACACTCTGTTTCAACAAGCACAGAAACATATTCCTGGTGGAGTCAACTCACCTGTACGCGCGTTTAAAGGGGTAGGAGGTGATCCGGTTTTTTTCAAACGCGGCGAAGGCGCCTACCTTTTTGATGAAGATGACAAGCGCTACATCGACTATGTTGCTTCATGGGGCCCCATGATCGCAGGGCACTCAAACCCCAAAGTCATCGAAGCCGTACAAAACAGCATAAAAAATGGCCTCGGATTTGGTGCGCCTACCGCGATTGAAACCACAATGGCAGATAAAGTATGCGAGTTAGTACCTTCCATTGAGCTGGTTCGCATGGTCAACTCCGGCACCGAAGCCACCATGAGTGCCATCCGCTTGGCTCGTGGTTTTACAGGCCGTGACAAGATCATCAAATTCGAAGGCTGCTACCATGGTCACTCTGACTCATTATTGGTTAAAGCCGGTTCAGGAGCGCTCACACTAGGTGTTCCCACCTCACCCGGTGTACCCGTTGCGCTGGCTGAGCATACGATCACTCTGGACTATAATAATATTGATCAGGTTAAAGAGACCTTCGCACACCTCGGCAATCAAATTGCAGGCATTATTGTTGAACCTGTTGCAGGTAATATGAATTGCATTCCACCCGTTCCAGGCTTTCTGGAAGGCTTGCGCGAAATCTGCGACCAATACGAATCGGTATTAATTTTTGATGAAGTGATGACCGGCTTTCGTGTGTCACTGGGCGGAGCCCAACAGCATTACAACGTAAAACCCGACCTGACGACTTTAGGCAAAGTGATCGGTGGTGGGCTGCCAGTCGGTGCATTTGGTGGAAAAAAAGAGATCATGCAACAGATTGCACCCTTAGGGCCGATTTACCAGGCAGGAACGCTCTCAGGCAATCCTCTCGCCATGGCTGCAGGCCTGGCAACGCTTTCTCAAATTGAGCATCCTGGATTTTTTGATACGCTTTCGGCTCAAGCGCAGCGCCTTGCAAGCGGAATTACAGAGCGCGCAAAAGCCGCAGGTATCCCAATGACCTATAACCAGGTCGGTGGCATGTTTGGCCTGTTTTTTACGGAAGAAAAAGCTGTAACAAATTTCTACCAAGCGACACAATGCAACATTGATCGCTTTAAACTGTTCTTCCATGGCATGTTACAAGAGGGTGTATATCTCGCTCCTTCGGCCTATGAAACCGGATTTATTTCAGCATCGCATAGTGATACTGAAATCGAAGTAACACTACAAGCCGCTGAAAAAGTTTTTACAACACTGTAAAAATACTCAGAGATCAAAAGCGGCCACACTAATGATGCGGCCTTTTTTGATCCATATTGCGTTGAACAATTCCACCCATCATCAGGGCAAGAGTAGCGATTTACCTGTGATCGTGTTACTTTATTAAGATTAGTATGCACAAACAGCCCGCTCGCATTAAACCTCGGGAGAAATCACTTCGATGCACATTTCAGACGGTATTCTTTCCGCACCTGTTCTCGCTGCTGGCTTTGTTGGCACAGCCGCTTTGGCATATGTCACCATGCGCAACATGGATATGGATGAAGTTCCTAAAATTTCGGTCATCACGGCTGTTTTTTTTATTGCATCACTGATTCATGTGCCCGTAGGCCCAAGCAGTGTACATTTAATTCTGAACGGTTTGGTTGGCGTTGTTCTTGGATGGCGTGCATTTCCTGCCATCATGCTGGGTATTATTTTACAAACCATTCTTTTTGGTCATGGTGGTGTCACCGTTATCGGCGTCAACACATTAATGCTCGGTGGGGGTGCATTAATTGCTTACCTCGTCTGGCAACAACGGCATCGCTTTTCATTCAAAAACAAAGATATTTTGTTTGGTGGATTAGCCGGGGGAGCTGCTACAATTTCATCCGGAATCATTCTTGCGATCGCACTACTGACGACTGGTGAAGAGTTTGTTGTCACCGCAGGGCTCGCACTCGGAGCACATGTTCCAGTTATGGTTCTTGAGGCGATTGTAACGGGCTTTTGCGTCGCTTTCATGCTGAAAACCAAACCGGACTTACTGGCAGGACAACAACCCCTTAAGCGAGCAGTACCTCAGACCACTGCCACGGCTGATTCATGACTGTTTTAATCAATATAACTAACGGACGACTATACAGTGCCTCTCGATATTGATCGCTTTGCGCATATACAATCCCCGTTGCAACAGTGGGATCCACGCCTGAAAATAGCATCCCTTGGTATTTTGATTTTTGGCATTGCTTTGTTAAAGACGCTGCCACTGGCCGTGATTGCGCTTTGCCTTGCCAGCGTATTGCTTTGGTCGTCTGCGCTGCCCTACCATTTTATTTCTCATGGAATTAAATGGATTATTTTCTTTTTACTGCCTTTCTTTCTGATCTTGCCTTTCAGCTACCCTGGTGAAGCGGCTTTTCATGTTCTTGGTCTGCCTTTTGCCTGGGAGGGGTTACGCCTTGCCACGCTTATTTTTATCAAGGCACTGGCCATTGTCATGTGTACTTTTACTGTTTTTGGAACCTCACGCTTTGATATTTCCATGATTGCATTGCAACATTTGAAATGCCCTAAAATCATTACCCAGATGTTACTTTTCACGTATCGCTATACTTTTGTCTTTCTCGAAGAGATGCGCAGTATGCAGCTCGCCATGCAAGCGCGAGGTTTTGTCATGAAAACCAACCTCTATACGCTGAAAGTGATCGGTAACTTTATAGGCACTCTGCTCATACGCAGCTTTGAACGTACCGAACGCGTTTATAAAGCGATGTTATCCAAAGGCTATCAAGGTGAGTTTCACTCTTTAGTAAAATTCCAGGCTGAGCCTAAAGATTACATCAAAGCCGTGGCCGTATTAAGCATTACCATAATCCTTGTTTCCAGTGACTTTTCAGGACTTTTTACACCGGCTATTCAAGGCTGGTTTTAATCAATATTTCGTTATATGGCGCTCGTTTTGGTGTGTGTATTGAATAAGCTTTTAAGTTGCCGTACAATTTTAATACGTACAAACAGGGGAAACATATTATGCCTCAGATTCCAGTAGAAAATAATGACCGAATGTCATTGCGTATCGCATCGGAAGAAAAATCCCTTCTAATGCGTGCGGCAGCATTACAGCACACCAATATGACCGAATTCGTTATCCGCAATGTTGTATCAGCGGCACGTAAGGTCATTGACCAGAACGAACGGCTGGAGCTTACCGAGAGAGACACTCTACATCTCCTGGATCTTTTGGATGAACCACCTGCACCCAATGAGAAATTGATGACCGCAGCATTTGCTTTGCCAAAGCAATCATGATGCTTCCTGCCTGGCACGAGGAACCGATCACAAAACATCATGATCGAACAGCCTTTGATTGTGGTGACGATGCGTTAAATCAGTTTTTGCATCGTCATGCCAGACAAAGTCACAAAAAAGGTGGTGCAAAAACCTTTCTGGCAGTGGATGATACCGACAGCAAGAGGGTGCTTGGTTTTTACAGCCTCAGTCCAGCCTCAATTGCTTATAAACGCACACCAGAAGTGATCAAGCGTGGATTGGCTCGCCATGAAGTGCCGGTATTCAGGCTTGGCCGTTTGGCTATAGATCGTTCCGTGCAAAGAGTCGGATTAGGTGGACAGTTACTGCTTGCGGCAGGGCGGCGCTGCCTTTTGGTTGCAACACAAGCCGGTGGGGTCGCTCTTTTGATTGATGCCAAGAACGAAAGAGTTGCACAGTGGTACGCCAGCTATGGCGCAGTTCCTTTACTGGATGAACCGCTTTCATTGCTGCTGTCGTTTAAAACGATCCATGCAGCACTCACCACCGCTGGGAAACTATGATGATATTCTATTATAAATTATGCAAGAGAGATAAACGTGTCAGACGATAGATCCTCCATACTGGTCAAAAATGCCTTTTTTAATTATCCAGACGGCCATGAAGTTCTAAAAGGAATCTCGTGTGATATAAAGCCCGGCGAAAAGGTTGCGTTGATCGGCCCCAACGGGGCAGGCAAATCCACATTTATGAATCTGCTCAATGGCATTAACCTGGCCACTGAAGGCGATGTTTATATTGATGGCATGGAAGTTATCAAAGAAAACCTGATGCAGATTCGCCGTAAAGTCGGTATTGTTTTCCAGGATCCTGACGACCAACTTTTCTGCCCCACCGTATTTGATGACGTGGCCTTTGGCCCGCTCAACCTGGGTTTATCTGAAGAGGTAGTGAGGCAGCGTGTCACAAGCTCTCTCGAACTCGTCGGGCTGGGTGGCTTTGAAGAGCGCTCATCATTTCACCTCTCTTTTGGTGAACGCAAACGCCTGGCACTGGCGACGGTACTCTCATATCAGCCTGAGATCCTGGTCTTCGATGAACCTTCAACCAACATGGACCCACTCAACAGGCGCAAATTGATTGAATGGTTAAAGCAGTCTGATAATACTATTTTATTATGTACCCATGACCTTGATATTGCTTTGGAAGTTTGTGATCGCTGTCTGGTACTCTCGGAAGGTCGCTTTATTAAAGAAGGCCCCGCTTCCGAAATTCTTTACGATCGGAAACTGCTGGAAAAAAACAAGCTGGAACTACCGCTGGCATTGATGACACACGAACTGCTGCATGACATTCTGCACTCTGCCGAGATGGATGAGGAGCATCGCTCAATTATCGGCAAATTTTTACACTCTCATCGCCATGCTCACGGCCCAGATGGCCATGTACATTATCACATTCATGCCCATCCACATGAGCACGGTCATCTTCATGAGCACTCCGATGCTGGGCATTCACATAACGATGGCCATGAACACAGCCATGATGATCAAGTACCTCATTCACATTCAACAAGCAATAAAAAGCAGTCAGATGCGTGAAACAGAAGAGTCAACCCAGTTATTATTTGTTCGTCATGGTACGCCTGATTTTCCTGGAAAGCGTATTTACTGCGACGGCAAAGAAGACCCTGTGCTGAATAAAAAAGGATTGAAAGAGGCTCAAACCACAGCTGAACTTTTGAAAGAGTGCGGTGCGACAGCTATTTACTCAAGCCCACTCAAGCGCAGCCAAATGACTGCAAAAGCCATTATGGAAACAACAAATCTGCCTATTATCACTCATGACAAGTTAAAAGAACGAAATTTCGGAATCTGGGAAGGGCTCTATTTTGATGAGATCGAGAATAAATACCCTGAAGATTACCAGCGCTGGAAACAAAGCCCCGCTGATTTCAACCCTGAAGGTGGCGAATCGATTCATGATATGAAACGCCGCATCCAGCAAGCCATTAATGAAATTATCGCAGACCATCATGGTGAAAAAGTCATTGTCGCTTGCCATGTCGGCCCCATTAGGGTGGCACTGACCCAGGCAATGAAAATACCTGTTGAACGCTACCGGCAGCTACGCATTGACTGCGCCTCTGTTAGCCGTGTTGATTATGGCGCAACACAAAATAATTTTATCTATATGAATATTACAGCGGGAATGAGACTATAAAAACGAACACACACAGATTCGCCCCTACCGCAACTCAACATACGCCTCATCACGCAAGCGGCGCAACCAGGTTTGGTACTCTTCTTCCGCTTTACGCTGCTGTAACAAACGCCGGGCCTGAGAGCGTTTAAACTCTTCGGTATCATTATGAGCACGCCGATCCAGCACCTGAACGATATGCCAGCCAAAGCGTGTTTTAAAAGGTTCACTGACCTCACCTGGCTTCAAAGAGTTCATCGCTTTCTCAAATAGTGGCACCATCTCTCCGGGACTTGTCCACCCCAACTCACCACCATGAGCTGCGGAACCTTTGTCATCAGAATTAGAGCGCGCCAACTCTGCAAAATCATCACCAAATAATATGCGCTCGCGCAGTTCATTCAGACGTTTAAGGGCACTCTCTTCAGTCTCAATTCCATCAACACGAATTAAAATATGCCGTGCTTTTGTTTGAGTCACCAAATGTTGCTGCTCATTGCGTTGATCAAGCAGTTTGATAATATGAAAACCACTCGGACTCCGTACAACAGGGCTGATTTCACCTTTTTTCATTTTAATTACAATTTCAGAAAATAGCGTAGGAAGCTGCCCACCTTTTCGCCACCCTAAATCACCACCTTCCAGTGCACGTTGACCATCCGATTCCGCCATCGCTACCTCTTTAAAATTAGCACCATCCTTCAATTTTTTCAGAATTTTTTCTGCTCGTAGCGAAGCCTCTTTAACCTCTTCAGGTGAAGCCGCTTCGCTTGTAGCGACCAGAATATGCCCCAGGTGATACTCACTTTTTGAATTGCCCTGTGCTTTAGAATGGGCAAGATAGTCATTCACCTCTTGCTCCGTTACATTCACCCGGCTATCAATCTGGCGCTGACGCAGACGAGTAATGATAATTTCATTGCGAATATCTTCCCGAAACTTTTCAAACTCAAAACCATCTTGCTCCAGTACATCACGAAATTCAGCTAAGGAGAGGTTGTTTTGTGATGCAATATTGCTGATCGTACTATTTAGCTGATCATCATCCACTCGAATACCCGTCTCTTTTGCCAACTGAAGCTGAAGCCGTGTCATAATCTGCTGCTCCAGTAGCTGCTTGCGCAATATACTGTCTGGTGGCGCAATCACTTTTTGCTGGGAGAGCTGCCGCTTCATTGCTTTCATCTGGGTTTCCAGTTCAACAGCTGTAATCACTTCGCTGTTCACCACCGCAACAATGTAATTCAGCAATGTAGCTTTCGCATCAATCGCAGGCTCTTCGGCAGAGACTCCTGCACCCGAAAAAAAACAGGAAATTCCCACCCAACTCACCAACAGTGCTAATTTTTTTAATTGTTTCATTTTTTATCTAATTACTATAAGAGTGTTCACGAAAAAATTTATATTATTCATCATAGCCAAGAATACCACGCTCCAGAATTTCACGAATATCATGTCCGATTGCTGACAAGCCTTTCAGTTCCAGTTGCAGTGACACCGATTCATCATATTCCTCTTTTGCACTATCCACCAGAAAGCGCTGTGACAACAACCGCACAGCCCAACAACAGCTACTGTATTCAATTCCAGCTAATGACTCTAATAAACGGCTGTCGTACTGCGAATAGTTCCAGCGCCCTACAGCACTCCATGCATTTGATACCTGCCAGAAAAATGAGATATCAACCTGTTTTTGTCGCTCTTTTTCAAAACGGTAACCTAAATTTAAAATATGACGACGACTCGGTTTATATTGCAGTTGTATCGTTTTTTTATAAAGATTGTCGCCTTCCGACTCCCAACGAAGCTCTGTTTTTCCACTCCAATGATTATTCAAGCTAAATTTAATCTCACCCAAAGTATCTGATTGACTTACCGTTTCCATACCCGTTCCAGATAACTGAACCAAGCGATCCTCAAAATACTGTATCTGACCCATTCGTACCTGAAGATATTCCCGTCCATTATTACCATCCAACAGACGTGAAGTTAATGCGACCGTCAGTTGATCAGCATCTCCCACTCGATCACTGCCGCTAAAACGATTTTCCTGAAATAGTCGTGAAAAATTCAAACTGGGCATGCCTGCATCAAAACGAGGCAATTCAGATTGATCCCTGAAAGGTATATTAAGATAAAAAAGGCGTGGCTCCAGCGTATGCAGCAATGGCCTTTTACCCCACGATGTATCCCGCTCAAAAAACAGCCCACTGTCTACACTCACAATCGGCACCGTACGCAAAAGCTTCTTTTCAGCATCATCATCCACTGCACCACTCAGCGCATAGGTCGTGTGACGCAATGTCAATTGAGGTTTAAAAAATCCCGTTTGCTTGCTGAATGGTGCACTGATTTTAGGCTGTAAATCTGCGCGAACTGCATTGATACGCCCTGTGCGGTCAAAACGTACCAGCTCACTTTTTAAATCAAATTGTATAGGGCCCAATTTTTGCTGTGGCAGATCATAAGTAAGCTGTGGCAAGCGTTGATAAGGGCGCGATGAATTCGCCAGGTTTTTATCGACAATCTGATGGTTTTGCAGTCGTATTTTAAAGCGCCCTATATTACCGCCGTAACTTAAATCTAAACGACGCTCAACATAGCGCGCACTAGAACGGGCAAGGCTGCCACCTAAATCTTCAAAATAGTTCTTATCGGAAACTTGTTTAAACCGCAGTGCCAAATTCCAGTTTTTAGCAATTGAACCATCATGTTTATAGTTATAAAACACCCGACTTTGACCATAAATTTTATCTTTCGGTAAAAAATCGGCTTGAAGTGTACCCATACCAAAACGGCTTAAATAACGAAATTCATTCTTTAATTGTATACCACGCTCCGCCATATAGACTGGTGTTAAAGTCGCATCATACTGTGGTGCAATATTCCAATAATAAGGCATGCTGATTTGAAAGCCTGACTGACTCGAATTAATAATTCGGGGTGGCAACAAGCCCGATTTACGTTGATCATCAATCGGGAATGAAATATATGGAAAATAAAAAAAAGGAACCTGTTTAAAGGTCAGCACAACATGACGCGCACTGCCGACCGAGTTTTTTTTATCCAGCTTTATTTCAGGTGAACTCAAATACCAATCATCATTGCCGGGGCGACATGAGGTATAACGCGCTGTTTTCAGACGAACCCTCTCAGGAGTGTCAATCGATATCATTTCAGCACGACCCCGCCCATTAATATCTGTCATGAAAAATTCAGCATCACTGAACTCGCCCTGCTTTTGATCCAGTGAAAATATTGCATCATGGCTGGTTAACAAAAAAGCATCTTGCTGAAAATTAATTGAACCTTCAGCAAACACTTGAGATCTCTCTTGTTGATATATCGCAGAGTCTGAACGAAGCGTTTGACCCGCTCTCTGAATCACTACACCACCATCAAGAACAAAATCGCCGTTATTAGTCGTCGTTACACGATCAGCGGTCAAATAGAGTGGCGCTAATGCTTCATCACCTTTCCATGGCGTGACAGATCGATATATACCCTGCCACGGTGGGCATTGCTGCAAAGGAGTCAAATCAATCGAATCCAGCAACTTCGATTCTGCAAACAGCGAATGTGGTGTCACAAGTATGCAAAACAGGCTCAGCCACTTGCTCCACCGAATATTTTTCACGCAGACAGCATCCGCGCTCGCGCTCTCTTGATGGCAGCCCGCACTTGATTAGGTGCTGTTCCCCCCAAATGGTCGCGCGCTGCCAATGAACCTTCCAGCGTCAAAACATCAAATACATCACTTTCAATCGCGTCAGAAAATCTACGTAGCTCATCCAGCGTCATTTCACTCAGATCTTTCGACTGCTCAACACCCAGACGCACCGCCTTACCCACCACTTCATGCGCATCACGAAAAGCAACGCCTTTACGCACGAGGTAGTCAGCAAGATCCGTTGCTGTTGAAAAGCCCTGGAGCGCCGCTTTCGCCATATTTTCCCGATTGATTGCCATTGCAGGAATCATGTCAGCAAAAACTTTCAGCGAACCTCTAAGCGTATCAATGGTATCAAACAGCGGCTCTTTATCTTCCTGATTATCTTTATTATAAGCCAGTGGCTGCGCTTTCATCAGCATCAGCAGCGAGATCAAATTACCCGTCACACGTCCCGCTTTGCCACGCACCAGTTCGGGCACATCCGGGTTTTTCTTTTGCGGCATGATGGATGAACCGGTACAAAAGCTGTCTGACAATTCAACAAAACCAAACTGAGCCGATGACCAGACAACCAACTCTTCAGAAAAACGCGACAAGTGTGTCATCAACAGTGCAGCAGCGGCATTGAACTCGATAATAAAGTCACGATCACTCACAGAATCCAGTGAATTTTCAGTAGGTGCATCAAAGCCAAGCAACTCAGCGGTATAGGCTCGATCAATCGGATAACTGGTTCCCGCCAGTGCTGCTGAACCCAGAGGCATCACATTGACTCGTTTGCGACAATCCTTCAACCGATCATAATCGCGTGACAACATCTCAAACCACGCCATCAAGTGATGTCCAAGCGTGACGGGCTGCGCTACTTGTAGATGCGTAAAGCCCGGCATGACTGTTTCAGCCTCGTTAGCCGCCACATCCAGTAAAGCATTTTGCAAGCGCTGTAATTCGATCGCAATCTGATCAATGGCATCACGCAGATAGAGGCGCATATCGGTCGCCACCTGATCATTACGCGAACGGCCGGTATGCAGCTTTTTACCTGCAATACCAATTTTTTCTGTCAGACGTGCTTCAATATTCATATGCACATCTTCCAGTGCCACCGACCACTCAAACTCACCCGTTTCAATCTCTTTCTCAATGGACTGCAAGCCGCCAACAATGGCATCACGATCAGAATCACTCAGCACACCGATATGAGCCAGCATACGGGCATGCGCCATCGAACCCGCAATATCCTGTTTATACATTCTCTGGTCAAACTCGACCGATGCGGTAAATGCCTCTACGAAAGCATCTGTTGGCTCCGTAAACCGCCCAGCCCAAAGTTTATTCGATGTATCACCTGCTGCCATTGCTGTTACCTGTCTGTAATTTTATTCAAGGTGCAAAATTATAACGAAAGCAGTGAATATAGGTAAGCTGTAAAAATTTTTCCTTTATCCCTTGATTACAAAACAATCACCCCTATTATCTTTATCACTCTTTATTGAGAGTGTGCAAAAAAGCGCTCGTTATTCATAAAAACTTAATTTGAAACAAACTATTAGGAGAATCACTGATGAAGGTACGTCCTTTACATGATCGCGTCATTGTCCGTCGCCTGGAAGAAGAAACAACATCTGCGGGCGGTATCGTGCTTCCTGATTCAGCCACAGAAAAACCAATGCGTGGTGAAATCATTGCAGTGGGTAACGGTAAAATTCTGGAAAATGGCGACGTTCGTCCACTTGACCTGAAAGAAGGCGATTCAGTTTTATTCGGCAAATACTCAGGCACTGAAATCAAGGTTGATGGTGAAGAGCTGTTAGTGATGCGTGAAGACGACATCATGGCAGTTATCGAAGCTTAACCCGCTTCTGATTCCATTCAATTAATAAATAGTTACTTAAAAATTTAAAATTATATTAGGAATAATATCATGGCAAAAGATGTAAAGTTTAGTGATGATGCACGTCATCGCATGATTGCAGGTGTTAACACTCTTGCAGATGCGGTTAAAGTCACATTGGGCCCTAAAGGTCGTAACGTTGTTTTAGATAAAAGCTACGGCGCACCGACCATTACTAAAGATGGTGTTTCTGTTGCAAAAGAGATCGAATTAGAAGATAAATTCGAAAACATGGGCGCACAGATGGTTAAAGAAGTCTCTTCACAAACTTCTGATGCGGCGGGCGATGGCACAACCACTGCAACTGTTTTAGCTCAAGCGATTCTACGTGAAGGCATGAAAGCCGTTGCTGCGGGTATGAACCCAATGGATCTCAAGCGTGGTATTGATAAAGCAGTGGTTGCTGCTGTTGCAGAGCTGAAATCAATATCCAAGCCTTGTACTGATGAAAAAGCGATTGCACAGGTGGGCACCATCTCTGCTAATTCTGACACCTCAATCGGTAACATCATTGCTGAAGCGATGCAGAAAGTCGGTAAAGAAGGCGTAATCACTGTTGAAGAAGGTTCTGGCTTAGGTAATGAGCTGGATGTTGTTGAAGGAATGCAATTTGACCGTGGTTACCTCTCTCCTTACTTCATCACTAACCAGGAAAGCATGAGCGTTGAACTGGAAAACCCGTTTATTCTCCTGTTTGACAAAAAAATCTCAAACATTCGTGATCTGCTCTCTTTACTGGAAAGTGTTGCCAAAGCAGGCAAACCACTATTGATCATTGCTGAAGATGTTGAAGGCGAAGCATTGGCAACATTGGTTGTTAACTCTATGCGCGGTATCGTTAAAGTATCTGCAGTTAAAGCACCTGGCTTTGGTGATCGCCGTAAAGCGATGCTGGAAGATATTGCTGTATTGACGGGTGGTACTGTGATTGCTGAAGAAGTTGGCTTGAGTCTTGAGAAAGCAACTTTGGAAGATTTGGGTTCTGCTAAACGTGTTGTAATCACTAAAGACAATACTGTCATCATTGATGGTGTAGGTAATGCAACCGCAATTGAAGGTCGTGTGAACCAGATTCGCGCTCAAATCGAAGAGACCTCTTCTGATTATGACCGTGAAAAACTTCAGGAGCGCGTTGCTAAATTAGCAGGCGGTGTTGCAGTGATTAAGGTCGGTGCGGCGACTGAAGTTGAAATGAAAGAGAAAAAAGCTCGCGTTGAAGATGCTTTGCATTCAACACGTGCAGCGGTTGAAGAGGGTGTTGTTCCTGGTGGTGGTGTTGCTCTGGTTCGTGCCGTTGCAGCGATTAAAGACCTGAAAGGTGATAACCATGACCAGGATACCGGAATTTCTATCGCCAACCGTGCTATGGAAGAGCCTTTACGCCAAATCGTTCAAAATGCAGGCGAGGAAAGCTCTGTGATTTTGAATGAGGTTTCTAACGGTACAGGTAACTACGGTTACAATGCAGGTACTGGCGAGTACGGTGATATGGTTGCAATGGGTATTCTTGACCCAACCAAAGTCACACGCTCTGCATTGCAAAACGCCTCTTCTGTTGCGGGCTTGATGTTGACAACTGAAGCGATGATTGCTGATAAACCTGCTGAAGCAAGTGGCGCTCCAGCCATGCCTGATATGGGTGGTATGGGCGGCATGGGTGGTATGGGCGGCATGATGTAAAAAATCATACCGGTCTGCATTCATGTGACCAAAAAAAGCCCTGCTGGAAACAGCAGGGCTTTTTTGTTTTAAACCTCCCCCCCGTCATCTTCTAGCTCCAAAGCTAAAGATGGTTCAGACTTACTCTCTTTTTTCTCATCCAGACTGATCCGTAAACGTAGATTATTTTGAGAATCTGCATTACGCAATGCCTCTTCAAAACTGATACGCCCTTCTCGATATAACCTGTATAACGCGGTATCAAAGGTCTGCATTCCCAGGTTTTCTGACTTTTCCATCACCTCTTTAATTTTTGATATCTCACTTTTGAGAATCAAATCCGCCACTAATGGTGTACCTAAAAGAATTTCAATCGCAGCCGTTCGTTTATTATCAACCGTTCGCACCAAACGCTGTGAAACAAAACCACGCACGTTCAACGATAAATCCAGCAACAACTGTTTATGCCGCTCTTCTGGGAAAAAGTTAATAATGCGGTCAAAAGCCTGATTGGCATTATTGGCATGCAGTGTCGAAATGGCAAGATGCCCTGTCTCAGCAAAAGCGAGTGCATGCTCCATGGTTTCACGGTCACGTATTTCACCAATTAAAATAACATCGGGTGCCTGGCGCAGTGTATTTTTTAAAGCATCTTCAAAACTATCCGTATCCACCCCCACTTCGCGCTGATTCACGATACTTTTTTTATGCGTATGAACATACTCAATGGGATCTTCAATCGTAATAATATGTCCTGCATGATGCCCATTGCGATAATCGAGTAACGCGGCCAATGATGTAGACTTTCCCGAACCTGTGCCACCAACAAAAAGAATCAAACCCCTTTTTTGCATGACAAGCTTGGCTAACACAGGAGGTAACTGGAGATCACTCATGGTAGGAATGGTTGTTTTGATATTACGAATCACCATTCCTACTTGATTTCGCTGTTTAAAAATATTGATACGAAAGCGCCCAACACCTTTGACTGAAAGTGCTAAATTCATCTCAGGCTTTGTTTCAAATTCAGCAATCTGTTCGGCATTCATCGCGCCATAAGCAATCTCCTTGACACGATTAGGGGCCATCTTTTCACTATTCAATGGCATCATTTGCCCCTGAAACTTTGCACTTGGGGGAGCTCCGGTGGTCAGATAAATATCCGAAGCATCTTGCTCTACCATGATTTTTAAGTAATCATCAAATTCCATCTGTTTTTTGCTCCATTAGCCGTTCAATAGACTATCGACAACTGCTAAAAACATCTTGACTCAAGAGTTTAATGATCTCCGCATTCAGATAGTAATTTCACCATCAGCCAATTTCATACCACATTTTTTAACGGAACCTTATGGAAAGAGCGGCAAAATACAAACTAAAGGATACCGCCCTCTTTTTATCGGGTTCTCCCCTCAAATGAAAAGGTCGTATAACGCTCAACTCTGATAGTGTCTGACCAGTAATCTGCGGGCAAACCTGCTTTCTGTTTGAGGTGACTTAAAAAGCTGGCTTTGTCTGGCAGACTTTCCCAAACGCTGGGTAAAAACGTACCTCGTTGACAAGATTCAGATAATATTAAGCCATCAATGCCTGGACGGATTTTTTCCAGCAAATTGGCTTCGCTTTCAAATGAAACCGGTTCAGGCTTTGACAAGATGGAGATATGAATGTCGAGATGAGAGTATTCACTCTCCGATAGGCTTGGAAAGCGTGGATCACTGAATGCCGCAGCAAATGCATTTTTGGCAACATCTTCAACCAGCGGGCGGTCTGCACTTAATCGGCCAATACAGCCTCGCAATTTTTTATTGATTTTTAAAGTAACAAAAGTTGCGGCAATCTGCGTCAGCGATGGCGGGAAATTATTTAATTCAACATGCAACGGTTCGCCACTCTGCAAACCGGATTGAATCGATTTTGCAGCGATGGATAGAAGCAGTGCCTGCTCTTTTTCGGTATAAGGAGCATTAGTAGAAGGCATAAGCACCATACCCCACGACTCGACTTTTATCACCAGCGGTATCACCTGAATTTCTCAAATCAAGCGTTTGACATTGCAGATGATGCTTTTTAGCAAGCTTCAGCAGTCCATTCACCGGATAAGCACCACACGCCATTTCACCCGAAATGTAATCAAACTGCAACTGCTCTATGGCCGAAGTTGTCTGCCGATCAATTTTTTGTGCAGAAAGGTAATCATGAAAATGGCTTAAATCAGAGCTGACAACAAAAAGTGTAGCCGGATCTTCCCAAAACAGTTCTAATACATCCATAATCGCACTGGCTTCCATCTGCCCCACAACAACAGGAACCAGACAAAACTCATGCAATACTGTTTGCAAAAAAGGCAATTGAACTTCCAGGCTGTGCTCTTCCTGATGAGCAAGATCACTCAATTGAGCATTGGAATTTTGCAATAGGTTTTGTACCGCCTCAGTATCAATCGGGATATCACCCAGCGGTGTCCGAAAATATTCCGCACGGCTCAAAGCGCAGCCTGATACGGCCACTCGATGTGCTGGGCCCAGCAGAACAACACGATGAATTTTATTTTTCATCGGCTCTAAAAGCTTGTAAGCACTTGCGGCAACTTCACCGGAATAAATATAACCGGCATGGGGTACAATAATCGCTCTTGGTTCAAGGTCCGTCACAGGAACTTTATTTAACATCTCATTCAACGAATGCTGCAATACATACGCATCCTCAGGATAAAAAAGCCCAGCAACAGCAGGCTCTCTTACAATCGTCATTGTAATTTTCTCCGTTAAGCACTACATATTAAGTATAAGGTCGACACGACCATTATCCAATGTCACCGGAGAAAGTGCATGAAGAATTCTGAATACAAAATGACCAAATATTGGCATAAACTGGATAAAGAACGAGCTCAATGTGATTTATGCCCGCGCTACTGCAAGCTACATGAAGGCCAGCAAGGTTTGTGCTTTGTACGTGCAAATTATGGCGGGCAAATAGTGAGTACGACTTATGGCCGTTCCAGCGGTTACTGTATTGACCCGATCGAAAAAAAGCCGCTCAACCATTTTCTACCGGGTACGCCCGTTCTCTCATTCGGTACGGCGGGCTGCAATCTGGCCTGTAAATATTGTCAAAATTGGGACATGAGCAAATCCCGTGAAATGAATACCCTGGCAGACCAAGCATCTCCAGAACTCATTTCCCAAGTCGCTGAGCAAACGGGTTGCCGCAGTGTTGCATACACCTACAATGATCCGGTCATCTTCCTTGAATATGCAATTGATACCGCCATCGCCTGCAGAGAGAAATATATAAAGTCGGTTGCCGTTACCGCTGGCTATATTTGCGAAGAACCCCGCAAAGAGTTTTTTGCTCATATGGATGCGACAAATATTGATCTTAAGGCGTTTACCGAGAGATTCTACCACAAGTTAACCGGCTCACACCTCAATAATATTCTCGATACGTTGCAGTATGTAAAACATGAAACGGATGTGTGGCTGGAGCTCACCACTTTATTGATTCCTGGTGAAAATGATTCCCCTCAAGAGATCGAGAAAATGACCCAATGGGTGGCTGAAAAACTGGGACCGGATGTGCCCATGCACTTTACTGCATTTCATCCAGACTGGAAAATGAAAAATTACCCTTCTACACCAATGAACACCCTCATACAGGCTCGGGAAATCGCACTGAAAAATGGGGTTCGTTATGTTTACACAGGCAATGTTCACGATAAAAAAGGTGAAAGTACTTATTGTCATGAGTGTGGAGAGCGACTCATTGGCCGCGACTGGTATGTTTTAAGTGACTGGAATATAGAGCATAACGGCACTTGCAAAAAATGTGGAACCCAGTGCAGTGGAGTGTTTGAGGAGCAGATGGGAACGTGGGGAGCCAGGAGCCAACCCGTCAAATTGAGTGATTTCAGGTAGTAAAATAGAAAGGGGTTGGCATAGGAGGCTGTTGAAATCTGCGGATAACCAAGGTTCATCAGAAGGTGTCTGGCAATTTTTAAAAACTGATTGTTGTTTTCTTTCTAGTGGATGGAGCATATACTGATCACAACAACCCAATTTAATGGAGGGTTTTATCATGATCATGAAAACCATTATTAAATCAGTAGTATTACTCCTTTTAATCCCCAGCCTTGCTGCCTGTATTGGTGAAAAAAAACAGGGTCCACCTGTCGGTACTGATCCTTCTGTTGCAACAAGAACTCAAACAATTTTTACAGGTGATAATGAATGTCTTTATGGGGGTGTATTGATAGAGACAGGCATTGATGAAAATAGTAATGGTGTATTAGATGCTAGTGAAGTTGATACAACCAAAAAAGTTTGTAATGGTGCTCCGGGAGCTGATGGCACCAATGGTGAGAATGGGCTCCAGGCTCTTATTAATACAATCCCTGAGCCCGCTGGAGTGAATTGCCCCAATGGTGGTTTGCGTCTCGATACGG